>JACRGR010000047.1 GCA_016212275.1 Nitrospinota bacterium
CGCCGTGAAAGTGGCGCTGACCGCCTCGCCCGAAAAGAACACCGACCAGCGGGAACGAGCCTACATAGCGAACAGCAACAAGGGAAAACTGTTCATCTCGCTTCACGCCGCTTCGGGCTTCGCGCAAAAGCCCCACGCAATGGGGATATATGTGCCGGAGATCGCCGATGTGAAAACGCCGACGTGGAAAGAAGCGGGGAAACGGCATATCGCAAAATCGGTCATGTTCGCCGAGCGGCTGAAAGCGGCCCTCGATGCCGCGTTTCCCGGCAACCAATATTTTCTCGGCAAGGGGCCGCTGGCGCTGTTTCACGGCGTCGCCATGCCCGCCGTGGCGGTGGAAGCGGTGGATATGAGCCAGCCGCCAACGCCGGAGACCATCGCCAAGTTTGCCGAGGCGGTGTATTCAGCATTGGCCGAATTGGACGGCAGGCTATGAAGCGAATTATGTTTGCCACGATATTCCTCATGTTCCCCTGCATGGCTTTCGCGCAGGAGCCGCCGGTGCAAAGCCCCCCGCTCGCCGTCACGCTCTTCTTCGAGGAAAACGGCGACTTGAAAGGCGAAACCGCCAGCCTCCCTTCCGGGACGTTTGTGGAAGACAATGTAAAAGCGGTGTTCGACCGCCTTGCCGAGGGTTCACAAACGCTGGGCGCGGTGTTGCCTAAGACGGCAAAACTGGAAACCGTGCTTATCGGCGAAGACAAAACCGTGTACCTGAGCTTTAACGAAGCGTTTTTAGCCGATTTCCCCGGCGGCATCACGCAGGAAATTCTCACGGCTTCCGCCATCTGCCAAACAGTGTTCGCCAATTTCGATTTTCCAGCGATGCAACTGCTGGTCAAAGGGAAAGAACTGAAAACCTTGGCGGGGCATGTGGATGTGGAATCCCCCATCAACCGCGCCCAGTGCGGCACGCTGGCGAAATACAAAAGGGAGTAGCGGTGGATAGGCGGCCCATAGGCATTTTCGATTCCGGCATCGGCGGTCTTACCGTCCTGCACGAGGTGGGACAACTGCTTCCCAACGAGCGGCTGGTGTATCTGGGCGATACCGCGCGGGTGCCGTATGGAACCAAATCGCCCGAAACGGTCACGCGCTACTCCATAGAGAACACCCGTTTCCTGATGTCGAAGGACGTGAAAGCGGTGGTGGTGGCGTGCAACACGGCATCGGCGGCAAGCGTGGACGCGCTAAGGGCGGAATTCGACGTTCCGGTACTGGGCGTGATCGAGGCGGGGGTGGAAGAAGCGCTGTCCCGCTCGGTGGAATGGCGCATCGGCGTCATCGGCACGCAGGCCACGGTGCTGTCCGGCAAATACGAATCGCTCCTCCGGGCGAAAGGGGCGGCGGAGGTGGTCAGTGCCGCATGTCCGCTGTTCGTGCCGCTGGCGGAAGAAGGCTGGACGGACAACAAGGTGGCGGAAGAAGTGGCGCGCATTTACCTGCAACCGTTTTTGGGCGGCGCGGTGGATACGCTCATTTTGGGATGCACCCACTATCCGCTTTTGCAGGGGGTCATCGGAAAGGTGTGCGGTCCGGAAGTGCGTCTGGTGAACTCGGCCCACGCCATCGCGGTGAAGCTCCGCGACCAATTGCAGTCCGGCAGGATAGAGAACAACACCGGGCCGGGCGACCGGGAATATTTTTTCACCGATTCCGCGGAACGGGCGGGCGCGGTGGGGAGCCGGTTTTTGGGGGAGAACCTGGATAACCGGATACAGTTGGTGGACCTTACGCCATTTGAGAGCGGGAAGCCGTAAGACACGCGATTAAAAAACCACCGATGGACACGGATCAACACGGATAAGAAAGAGTTTTGGTGGGACAGGTAGTCTTGCCTGTCGTTGGGTGCAAGAGCACCCAAAAAACTTGTCCCTTCCGTGGCAAGGACAGTCAGGATTGACTGTCCTACCAAGGCGATAAGACCAATAAATCCCCTCCTTTTTAAGGAGGGGGCAGGGGGAGGTTATTAAAAAACCCTTCCGGCCCTTTGGGCCACCTTCCCTTGCAAAGGGAAGGATAAAGAACCCCAGACGGTTTTGCTTGGTAGGTACAGGCACTCTTGCCTGTACCTTGCCCGCAAGGGGCAAGTTTTCCCGGGTGCTGGAGCATCCAACTGGCTGGCAAGACCGCCCGTTCCACAAAAACGCTTTTTTATCCGTGGTCATCCGTGGTCGTTCTTGGGCGGAAATAAAAAAGGCGGCCTTTGGAAAGGCCGCCCAGAATAGCGCGGGATTAAGCGGAGGCTTTTGCGACGGGGATCTGCCGCTTCACCGGCTTTACCACCTTGCCGCTCCGGATGCACCGGGTGCAGGCGCGAATTTTCTTCACCACGCCGTTCATCACGGCCTTTACCACCTGCAGGTTCGGGTTGAACCGGCGGTTGGTGACGTTATGCGCGTGGCTGATGTTGTGCCCGTACATGGGGCGTTTTCCGCAAATTTCACATTCCATTGCCATGGGACAAGTCTCCTCAATCTGGTAAAGGCGGGATTGTACACAAAAACAGCCCCGTTAGTAAAGCAAAATCATTCAATCCTTCATCGGGACGAATGAGGTAAAAATTGGCTGGCCACCAAGGATTCGCCCACATGCGCGGTCGCGTCACGCTCCCGCTATTCGGGCCGCCTCGCTCCCTATCCCGCCATCCATGACGGTCTGCGCTCCTTTGCCAGTCGCGCCGTTCGCTCGCTTCGAATCCTGAATTATCAGACGGGAAAAATTGGCTGGCCACCAAGGATTCGAACCTCGATAAGCAGATCCAGAATCTGCTGTCCTACCCTTAGACGAGTGGCCAGTTGTTTATGCGTTCAATCGCCGAAGGGGTCCGCCGGGTCGTTTTCGGCCTCCCGCTCGTGGCGGTACATGGAGCTGATAATGAACTCCTCCGCGCTCATCAGCGCCCCTTTCACGTCGTACAGCGAAAGGTGGGGGTAGCGGCTTATAACTATCTCCGCGACCTCCTTGGCCAAAAAAATACGCTGGGTATCATTATCTTTGCGCTTCTTGTGCATAACTCCTCGCCCATCTATATGTACCACGAAAACGGTGACGAATTCAAGATTTTCGGCCCTTTCATGGTTATAATAATGCGCGTATGGTATCCTGCGTGAAGTTTCTGTAAGGAGGGAGCGGATTAGTGGCCGAAATATCCAAAGGGAGGAGCCCATTTTCTCCAGGCCAGCCCGTTCCAGTTGAACTCTTTGCTGGCCGCCAGGAACAAATTGAACGAATCATGACCCGTGGCGTTGGTCAAGTAGCCCTTGGCAAGCCCTACGCAATTTTCGTCCAAGGTGAGTACGGAATTGGCAAAAGTTCCATCGCCAGTTTTGTGCAATGGCGAGCGGAACGGGAATATAATCTACACGGAATTTATGTGTCTCTCGGCGGATGTAAAAACCTGGAAGATGTTGCCGAGGCTGTTTTAAAAGCAACTTTCAGGTCAGGAGCTTTTGACCCTAAACGGTTTGAACAAATCAGGAATTTCCTGGCCGACCTCGGGACCCAGGATATGTTCGGTTTTTCACTGAATCTTGCCGCACTAAAAGCCCATGCCCCATCGTTAACTTCGCATATGGGAATGCTTGAGTTCCTATCTGAGACAAAAAAACGTCTTGAGCAAACGGGAGTCAAAGGGATATTTCTCGTTTTAGATGAAATAAACGGCATTGCATCAGACCCGCAATTCGCAAACTTCTTGAAAGGATTGGTTGACACTAACGCAATATCAGGAAATCCATTGCCTCTTTTGTTAATGCTTTGCGGCGTTGAAGAAAGAAGGCGGGAATTGATCAAAGCCCATCAACCTATTGATCGCATCTTTGATGTGGTTGAAATTCCTACAATGACAGAAGGGGAAATGGCGGAATTTTTCTTAAGAGCCTTTGCTGAAGCGAAAATGACTATCGAGGAAGGGGTCATGCCCCTTTTCACTTATTATTCCGCGGGGTTTCCCAAAATTATGCACCTCATAGGGGATTCGGTCTACTGGCTTGACAAAGATGGAATTATTGGCATGAAGGATGCTACCGGAGCGGTCGTGGAAGCCGCAGACGAACTTGGGAAGAAATTTGTAGACCAACAAATCATGAAAGCTCTACGAACGGAAGAATACCGTTCCATTCTTGATAAAATCGCATTGGCGGCAATGGGCGGCACACAACCCAATCCTTATTTCATGAAAGAGGACATTTCCTCCAAACTAACGGATTCCGAAAAGAAAAAATTTAATAACTTCCTTCAGCGGATGAAAAAATTGAAAGTGCTCCGATTGGGGGATGTCAAAGGGGAATACATTTTTAATATTAGAATGGTTTGGTTCTATATCTACTTGCAAAGTACCCGCAAAAAGAAAACTTCCACCTAGCTACTCCAGCGCGTAGTCCTTCACCTTCTTCGTGAGCGTGTTGCGGTTGATACCCAGCAGTTTCGCGGCCTGTATCTTGTTGCCGCCGCATTTCTCCAATGCCTGCCGGATAAGCTCCGACTCGATCTGGCCTATCACCCGGTCATACAGCCCGTCCCCCTCGCGGCGCATCATCCGGGCTATCCACTCTTCCAGCTCCTCCGGCGTTTCCTCTTCCGCCTTGCTGAAATGGCCGGGCAACAGCGTGTCTTCGGACGACATGACCAGCGCGCGCTTGATGGCGTTTTGCAATTGCCGCACGTTGCCGGGCCACGGGCGCTTTTCCAGTTCCCCGCACGCGTCCTCCGATATCCGCTTGCCCGCGCCGTGCCGCTTCACAAAATATTTCGCCAGCAGTTCCACGTCCCCCGCGCGGTTGCGAAGCGGCGGCACATGGATGGGGATGACGTTCAGACGGTGGAACAGGTCCTCGCGGAACTGCCCCTCCTTGACCATATCTTCCAGCTCGCGGTTGGGGGCGGCCACGAACCGCACGTCCACCGGCACCGCCTTGCGGCTTCCCACCGGGGTGATGCGCCCCTCTTCCAGCATCCGCAAAAGCTTTGCCTGCATCTTCAGGCTCAGTTCGCCTATCTCGTCCATGAACAGCGTGCCGCCGTCCGCCTCTTCCATCATCCCTTTCTGGTCGCGGTCCGCCCCGGTGAACGCCCCTTTCACATGGCCGAAAAGCTCGCTCTCCATCAGGTCTTTCGGGATGGCGGAACAGTTCACCGGCACGAACGCCTTGCTTGCGCGGTCAGAAAACTCGTGCAGGTTGCGCGCCACCAGTTCCTTGCCCGATCCGCTTTCGCCGGTGATGAGCACGGTAAAGTGGCTGGCCGCCGCGCGCCCGATCTTCTTAAAAAGTTTTTGCATCGCCGGGGAGCGCCCGATGATCTCGTACTTTCCCGTTTCCACCAGCGCGGGCTGTTCCTCCGCCGCCGATGAGGCCAGCTCGTGCCGTCGCTCCAGACGATCCAATATCTGCTCGATCTCGTTGAGATCCAGCGGTTTTACGAGGTATTCAAACGCGCCGCGCTTGACCGCCTTGATGGCGTTGTCCATCGTCGCGTCCGCGGTCATCACCACGCAGGGAAACTGGCGCGGCGAATTCTTGATGCGGGAGAGCAGTTCCAGCCCGCCGCCGTCCGGCAGGCGGATGTCCAAAAAGCCGGCGAAGTAGTTCCCCTCCAGCAAAAGCGCTTCGGCCTCCCGTACGGTGGCCGCGTATTCCGCCGCGTACCCCTTTCGCTGGACCGTTTTGCCCAGCACCAGGCGCAGGCTCGCCTCGTCCTCCACTATCAGGACGGTCTTTTTGTCTTTCATCGGCGCGGGCGGCTAGGCGCGTTCCTTTTCCGCCCCTTGGGGTACGGAAAGGTTTTTCTCGATGAATTGTTCGGGAAGGAGTTGCTGGTATTCCTGCATCTCCTTTTTCAGCGCGGCAAGCTGGCGCTTTTGCCGCCTGATGATAGCCCGCAGGCGGAATTGCTCGACCACTGAAAATATCATCGCGATGATCATTCCCGCCACCGCCGCGGACAACAGGGCCAAAAACAGCGGATACGGCCCCAGTTGGTAGCCGAAATAATAATGCAGGGTAACGGCGGGCTCCATGTTCTCCATGGCGAAGGTGACGAGGAAAATGAGTAGCACGAGGCCGAGAATGAACCGGAGCGTCACCATCGATTACTTGCCCCCATCTTTCGGGGGGGTGGCGGGACGGCGCGGCGCCGGGCGGAAACTTTCTCCCGCGCGTGACCATATATCCTTTTGTTCCATCATCCCCTTGCGCTCCGCGGCGTACCGGGCGCGGATGTCTTCCAGTTCCCCGCGGGTTTTTTCTATCTCTTCTTCGGCGCGCAGGAGCACATCCAGCTCGGCGGCCATCTGCTCGTCGTACACATCGGCTATCTTGCCGTCCTTGTACGCCTGATAGTACCGCTCCCCCAGACGGGAGAGGGACGATTCGCGCGAGCCGCCGTAATTGACGATGATGAGTTTGTAGAGAAAAACTTCCTTTTGCTCCCTCAGGTGGCTAAGGATGATGCGGGCAAGGCGCTTTATGTCATCCCACATGGTTCACGGGGTGGCTTGCGGCGTTGCGGGAGCGATTGGCGCCGGTGCGGGAGCGATGGCGGGTGTTGCCCCCGGCTCTTGCGCCGCCGCGCCTTCCTGCTTTTCTTCAAGCGCGTAAAGCAGGTCCAGCGTTTCGTTGCGCATCTGCTCCACTTTCTGCATCACTTCCGGCTCCCTGCCGAACTCCAACGCCATCGCGTCCAGCGCGCGGAGCGTGCGCATCAGTTCGATCTTCATGGCGGCGTTCGCGCCGGGGCCGCCGGCGGTCTGCTTGAGTTCCCCCACGGCGGAAAGCGCCTGATTGGCTCGGTTCTCGGCGCTCCGGATGTTCACCGTGGAGCGGTAAAAGAACACCGCCGCCAGCACCACCGCGGAAATGCCGATGACGAGGCTGGTGACAGAAATTGCGGACGCGGGCCGCCGTTCCGGCGCGGGACGCTCCTCGCGTTCGGGCGTGAGCGGCGTTTGCGAGTACACCGGGCGCTCGGCGGGCGGATACTTGGGCGGCTCCTTCGCGAAACGCGCGCGCTCTTTCTCGGCGGCTTGGCCGCTACCGGGCGGCAGTTCCGGAAATCCCCAGGGTGTCTCTTCCATTGCCACAGTGTACCAGTTTTGAAAACAGCAACACAACACTCATGCCCAAAAAACCGGCAGACCCGCACCGGCGCCCGGAAAACGGCGTTATTGATACAATGCGGGAATGAAAGCGTGGGTGCTAAACAGGCCGGGGCCGGTGGAAAGCCACCCCCTTATCCTCGACGAACTGCCAACCCCAAAACCGGGGCGCGGCGAGGTTCTGATAAAAATCTCCGCTTGCGGCGTGTGCCACACCGACCTGCATACGGTGGAGGGAGAGATAATTCCCCCCGCCTACCCCATCACCCCCGGCCATCAGGTGGTGGGGCGCGTGGCGGAAGCCGGAGACGGCGTTTCGGCGATAAAATCCGGCGACCGCGTGGGCGTGGCGTGGCTCTTTGGCGCGTGCGGCGTTTGCCCCCATTGCGCAAGCGGGCGGGAGAACCTGTGCGATAAGGCGGTGTTCACCGGGTTCCATAAAAACGGCGGCTACGCGGAATACATGACCGCGCCGGAAACCTCCGCCTTTCATCTGCCGGAACGGTTCGACGATATTCACGCCGCCCCGTTGCTGTGCGCGGGGATCATCGGCTACCGCGCGCTGAAGGTGTGCGGCATTCGGCGAGGCGGCAGGCTGGGGCTTTTCGGATTCGGCGCATCCGCGCACCTCACCATTCAGGCCGCTATCGGCATGGGGGCGGAGGTGTATGCCTTCTCCCGGTCGGATGATCACCGCCAGCACGCGCTGGAGCTGGGCGCGGTGTGGGCCGGGAGCGCGCAAGATACGCCGTCCGCGCCGCTGGATGCCGCGATCTCGTTCGCCCCTTCCGGCGCGCTGGTGCCGCTAGCTTTGGAGAAACTTGCCAAAGGGGGAACGCTGGCCCTGGCGGGGATATATCTGGACGCCATCCCCGCGATGGATTACGAAAAACATATTTTCCACGAAAAGGTCCTGCGCTCCGTGACCGCGTTCACGCGGGAAGACGCGCGGGAATTCCTCCAGCTTGCCGATACGGCGAACATAAAGACCGATGTGGAGGAATACCGGTTTGAAGAGGCGAACGAAGCGCTCCTGCGCCTGAAGGAAAGCCGGATAAAAGGGGCGGCGGTATTGAGGATATCCGAATGAAGAAACTTCTGTTGCCCGTCACCCTATTCGGCTGGTATCTGCTTGTCCTCGGCATCGGCGGGTTTGCGGGACACTACTACCTTTTGCCCTTCCCCCAATATTCCACGATGGCGCAGGTGGCCGTCATCGTGCTTTCCATGCTCAATGTTTCGCTGGGACTGTTCTTCATTTTCCTGCGGCGGATACTTTCGCTGGCGGTGAAACTCCTGCTCTATTTCCTGTTCCGCAAAATGGCTACCGCCGCCTCGGAATCCATGCGGCGTTTCCACGACCAACTGCTGAACATCAAAACCAACCTGGATTGATTGCCCCTTACCCTTAACGACCCAATCGATATGCAATTAGCAAGTGAACATAAGCCACGTTCCCGGTTATAATTTTCCTTATCATGGGCCCAGATTGACCAACAAAGGGGGTGGGTATTATCAAGAATGAACTGGAAGAAGTCACAAAGGCACTAGAAACTTCTTCGGCCCAGAACAGGAACAACCTCCTCCTCTTTTTATCGGTGATGTTCTACATCGCCATCATCGTGACAGCCACCAACGACGAGATGCTATTAAGAAATAGCGATATTTCGCTCCCATTTTTCAACGTAACGCTCCCCCTTTTCGCCTTTTATGGATTAGCCCCGATGTTGATACTGGCATTTCATCTGGACTTGCTCATCAACTTCGAAAAGCATGCAAAAAAGCTGAAAAGGTTCAAGGCCCTTAAAGGACATGAAGAATTACTCTATCCCTTCCTGTTCAATTATTCGGGGTATTTCCTAAGGTTACTTACTTGGCTAACCTGTTTCATTTTTCCCGTGGCATTGCTACTGTTTATTCAGATCAGGTTTTTACCCTACCATCATAATTACTTCGATGTCCCTTTATTGAAACAAATCGAATGGGGAATGACTTCATGGCATAAAACCGCCGCAATGTCCGATGTCGTCATCCTCTTCACATATTGGCTTAAGATACGGAATCCCGGCCTTGCATATCTTGATTTCCTGAAAAATGGGTATAGCAATAGGGCAGAATATCCGGTACGTTGGTTTTGGGTTCAAGTTATCGCCAACTCAATATTTCTTTTTTTAATTACTCTATTGTCATTTTCTTTAAATATTCCCACCGGATTGACTGGCCGTGATTCATGGGCGGATCGTTTCATTCACCGCAATCTGCTCTTAGAGGAAAAGATTTTGGTTAAATCGGTCCCAAGTGAGGCATTGCTAGCCGCATATCACATGAAAGAGGGCAACGAAAAAAAGACTTGGCTAGAACATGTGCAAGGACTTGATTTGAGAGCGAGAGATTTGAGATTCGCGGACTTTAAAAAAGCAGTGCTGACTCGAGCCGATTTTCGAGGAGCTGATTTAAGCTATGCCGATTTATCAAAAGCCGATTTACGCGGTGCCAATATGTCATTTTTAGACTGTAGGCCTGAAATGATGCGAGATGGTCGCCAAACATTTGAATATTGTTCAACCCTTTTCAACTTTGCCAATTTTCGAGATGCGAAACTTCATGGGGCAAACCTTGTGAAAGCGGAATTGAAAGGTGTATTTGCCAATGGAGCAGTTTTTTCCGGCGCAAATTTAGAAGGAAGTGATTTCAGTGGAGGTTCTCTAATAGGGGCGTCATTTATTGGAAACGATAGAGGACTCAAAGCGCCGGGAGCGGATTTATCGGGAGCCACCATAATTGGCGATTCCACGCCAATATTTTCCACCTACGAATTAAATGGAACCAACCTGACTGATGCCGAATTGCTAATAAAAGGAAAAACCACCATTCAAGGGAGCGTTATGTTTAATACCTCTTTCCTCAAAGGTCATGTTCCGGAATATTTCGCTAGCAATTTCGTGAGCCATACACCAAGTGATGAATTTTGCAGGGATTGGAACTTGTTATTAAAGGATTACGAGGACAACGCTGGAAGTAACGACAATAATGTTATCAAAAGAGGTCAGATACGCCGCCTGACCGAAAACATTAAGCTGGCGCCACATATCAATGTTTCCACAAACAAAAGTGACCATGCATCATTTTCCAATATGAGGAGAATGCTTGCTTGCAAAGACCCTTTTGTAGCTCTGGGGCTAATAAGACAGGAAAGCAATTACCGACAGTTCGTGTATGGAATTCGTCGGGAGACGTATCTCAATCTGGCTAAATATGTTAAATCAACTTGCCCCGATATCGCGCAAAAAATTGCCGGTTCCGTGGGGGAACAAGTATTCATTCCAAATCCTTTCGGCGTAGATCGAGGGATGTATTCTCTTGGCTATAGAGTTAAGGGAGCAGACAAGACTGAATGGGAAGAATCCCAGAGAGATTGATTCAGGTCAGGCCGCGATGGTGAACCCGCCGTAGCCGACCACCGAATCGCGCTTCCCCTCGATGTCGCCGCTGGTGGCGTATTTCACCAGCTTCAGTTCCTTCGCGCCATTCGCCTTGCACGCCGCCATCACCGCCGCCACCGCGCCGCCGCCGCACAGCGCCCCTTCGTGCTTCACGCGGTCCATCAGCTTTTTCCCGTCCATCGTTTCCATCACCTCGATGGTGGCGGTGTCCAGCTTGCGCGTCACGGTGTCCGGCAGGTAATGGGTCATGTCGGTGCTGGCCACGATGAGCGCGCCGGTCGCCTTGGCCGCTTTCGCCACCGCTTGCGCAAGGTCCTTTAGCGAGTCGCCGTCGTGCGTGCCGAGGCAGATGGGCGCGAACCTCACCTTCTGGTTCCGCGCATACAGGAAGGGAACGATGACCTCCAGCGAATGCTCGAATGCGTGGGCCACAGCGTCGGGTTCCATCATCGCTGAATGCTCCAGCAGGAGCGAACACAGTTCCCTGTCCACCGGCACCACGCCGAACGGGAACAACCAGCCGTCGGTGGTGTCCAGCGCCACGGGCGCGCCCATGCCCCGGTGGTTGGGGCCGATGATGATCACGCGGTCCGGCACGGTGATAGTGCCGAACACCGCGCCCGCCACATGGCCGGAGTAATACCACCCCGCGTGGGGCACGATGGCCGCCATCACGGCCTCGAACTCGCCTTCCGTCACCGCGTGGAGATACCCCTGCACTTCGTTCAGGAGCGTGGTCTTGTCGTTCGGGTAAAAAGTCCCGGCGACGGCGGGAGGACGAATTGTTTGTTTCATGTTCCTGCCTCTTGTTGGTAGGACAGAATTCATTCTGTCATTGCCGCCAACGGCGGCAACCAAAGACTAACGTCTGTGGCGCCATTAATTTCAGGTTAGGACTTTTTTGTAGAGTTGTAAATAGAGTTTCGCGCTCTTGTGCCAGGTGAAATCCTGTTGCATCCCGTTGTCCACCAGTTTCGCCCACTGTTTCTTATTGGCGAACGCGGCAACCGCCTTTTTCAGCGCTCCCAGCAGGGCGGGAGCCGACGCTTCCTTGAAAACAAATCCGGTCCCTTTGCGCGAAGCGGGTTGCCAATTCGCCACGGAATCTTTCAGCCCGCCGGTGGCGCGAACGATAGGCACCGTGCCGTAGGCCAGCGAGTACATCTGGTTCAGCCCGCACGGCTCGAATTTCGACGGCATAAGGAACAGGTCGCTCCCCGCTTCAATCTGGTGCGCCACCGCGTTGTCGTACCCTATTTGCAAGCCCACCTTTTGCGGGTGCATCAATTGGAGCCCGCGGAAAAACTCCTCGTACTCCGGCTGGCCGGTGCCCAGTGCCACGAGGTAGAGGTCCATTTTCATCATCTCTTCGGCGGCCCGCGCCACCATGTCGAACCCCTTTTGTTCGATAAGTCGGGACACGATGCCCACCACCGGCCAGGCGGGGTTGTTGGAGAGATTGAATTTATCCAACAGCGCCGCGCGGCATTTCGCCTTTCCCGCGATATTTTTCCGACTGTACCGGTGCGGGATCAGGCGATCCGTTTCCGGGTTCCACTCTTCGGGGTCTATGCCGTTCAGGATGCCCTTGAGCGATTTGCCGCGTTTTTGCAAAATCTTTTCCAGCCCGAAGCCAAGTTCCGGGGCGAGTATCTCCTTCGCGTAGGTGGGGCTGACCGCCGTGAGCGCGTCGGCGAACAGGATGCCGGATTTCAGGAAAGCGAGCTGGCCGTACATCTCCACCCCGGATTTACCGAAAAGGTTATCCGGCAGGTTGCACAGCCGGAACGACTCTTTGGGGAAAAGCCCCTGGTACGCGAGATTGTGAAGGGACAGCACCGATTTCGCGCCGTTCAGGTAATCGCGTTTCGGCAGGTTTTTCAAAAACACCGGCACCAGCCCCAAGTGCCAGTCGTTCACATGGATAACGTCCGGCTTGAACCGGAGCGCGCGGCACAGCTCAAGCACGGCGCGGTTGAAAAAAGTAAAACGCGCGTCGTTATCCGGGTAGTCGCCCGCCGGGGTGCCGTAGGGATTCGGGCGGGAGAAAAGCTCCTGTTGCGCGATGAAGTATATTTCGGTTTTTGCGTCGAGCTTCGATTTGAACACCGTCGCCTGATAGGTGCTGTTGGCAAGCGTGACCGCGATCGTGAGCTTGGTTTTTTCCAAACCGTCCCGCTTGATGCCGCCGTAAAGCGGCATGGCGACAATGCACTGGCACCCGATGGCGTTGAGCGCTTTGGGCAGGGCGCCCGCAACGTCTCCCAGCCCGCCGGTCTTTGCGAACGGCATGACCTCCGCCGAGGCGAACAGCACTTTCAGTTTCTTTTCCGCCATCCGCGTAATCTAACATAGATAATGGGAATCCGCAGATTCCACGGATTACACTGAAAATAATAGCCGCGGCTTAACGGTCAAGCTTTTTCCAAATGTTCAATTCGCGACGTCCGCACCCCATCGCATGGGGTCAAGCGATGTCGGCGAGAGTGAAACGCTCCTGCCAGTTGCGCTCCATCTCCTTGCGGAGCGCGGTGCATTCGGGGCGCGCCAACTCCGGGTCTTCCTTTATCAGCTCGAACGCCTCCTTGCGCGCGGCCACCAGAATATCGAAATCCCGCACGAGGTTCGCCACGCGGAGCGTGGGCAGGCCCGACTGCCGCGTGCCCATCAGGTCGCCCGTGCCGCGCAGTTCCATGTCCTTTTCGGCTATGAAAAAGCCGTCGGTGGATTGCGTCATGATCTTCAGCCGCTCTTTCGCCACCGCGCTCATCGGGTACTGTATGGCGAGCAGGCAGTGCGACTGCTCCGTGCCGCGCCCCACGCGCCCCCGCAGTTGGTGCAGTTGCGCCAGGCCGAACCGCTCCGCGTGCTCGATCATTATCACCGTGGCGTTCGGCTGGTCTATTCCCACCTCGATGACGGTGGTGGAGACGAGGATGTCCAGTTCCCGCTCCGCGAATTTCGCCATCACGTCCGCCTTCTCGTCCTGCTTCATGCGCCCATGCACCAGCCCCACCCGCAGGTCGGGGAAAATGTTTTTGCGGTATTCCTCGAACATCAGCGTGGCGGCCTTCAGTTCCAGCTTCTCGCTCTCCTCCACGATCGGGTAGATGACATACGCCTGCCGCCCCTTTTCCACCTCGCGGTGGATGAGGACATGCGCCCTGGAAAGCTCGGACGGCTTTATCACACGCGTTTCGGTGGCGGCCCTCCCTTTCGGCATGGTTCGGATGACGCTGATGTCCAGATCCCCGTACAGCGTCATTGCCAGCGTGCGGGGTATGGGGGTGGCGGTCATGATAAGCGTGTTCGGGCTGGCCCCTTTTTTTATCAGTTCGGCGCGTTGCATAACGCCGAAGCGGTGTTGCTCGTCGATCACCGCGAGACCGAGGTTCTTCAGGCCCACGCGTTGCTGAATGAGCGCGTGGGTGCCGACCAATAGGTCAATCTCGCCATTCGCCGCCCTTTCGCGGATGAGGTCTTTCTTTTTTGTGCCGGAGGTGAGGAGCGCGGTTTTCAGGCTGAACGCGCCGTGCATGCGCGTGATGTTCTTGTAGTGCTGTTCCGCCAGTATTTCCGTGGGGGCCATCAGCACCGCCTGATAACCGTTGAGTGCGGCCAGCGTGACGGCGACGGCGGCCACCACCGTTTTTCCACACCCCACCTCGCCCTGCAACAGGCGGTTCATCGGGTGTGGGCAGGAAATATCGGCCACTATCTCATCGAGAACGTTTTTCTGGTCCGGGGTAAGCTCGAACGGCAGTTTCGAGATGATGCCGTCCAGATGTTCCTTTTTCACTTCAATGGCGATGCCGCGCGCGCGGTCCGTGTCGCGGCTCCGCAGGACCGCCATGGCGCACTCTATGAGGAACAGTTCTTCGAATATCATCCGCTTGTGCGCCACCGTGCGGAAGGTCGCCAGTTTTTGCGGGTGCGTATCCTTCGGCGGATGGTGTAAAAGACGCACCGCCGCGTCGCGCGCGGGCAAGTGCAGTTTCGCCAATAGCGGGAGCGGCAGGTTTTCCGGCAAGGCGGGAGCGCCCGCCAGAGCGGCGGAAACGATCTTCCGCATGGTGTTCTGGTTCACACCCTCGGTGAGCGGATAGACCGGCAATATGCCGCCGGTCGCTTCATCCTCGCCTTCCTCCACCACCACGATCTCCGGGTGGTGCATCTCGAACGATGTTCCGTCCCGCGCCAATTGCACCCTTCCGGTGGCGATGATGTTCATTTGCGGCTTGAATTTTTTCGAGAGGTAATCGGAACGGACGTTGAACCACGCCGCGCGCAAAAGGCCGGTGGCGTCCTTTATCACCGCGTTCACCATCCGCTTGCCGAACCGCAGGCGGGTTTCGGTGAACGAGAGGATGACGCCGCGCACCGTCTGCGTTTCCCCCTCTTTCAATTCGGCGACGGCGCGGATGTCCCTTCGGTCCTCATAGCGCACGGGGAAATGAAGCAAAAGGTCGCCGACGGTTTTGATGCCAAGCCGCGCGAGCTGTTCGGCGCGGCGCGGGCCGACCCCCTTGAGGAACTGGACTTCGGAATCGAGTTTGATGGTCAAAAATCTGGCAACGGAATAGCGGGCCGGGGGATACCCGGCCCGTGTGCCGTAATTGGTTACTGGGCCATCAGGAAGTCGGCAATGTCGTTCGCCTGCGCTCCGGAGATGGGCGGCGTGGAATGGGCCGATTTCGGCTTGTCCTGCTTCTTTACCCGCGCTTTCAGTTCAGCCGTTTCGGGATCGGCGGAGGTCCAGGTGCCTTGGGTGTCCGAAATCCATTTCACCAGCCAGGCGTGCGTGTGGCGCTTGCCGACCCCGGCGAGATCCGGCCCCACCACTTTTTTGCCGATGGCGTGGCACACCACGCACTTGGTCGCTCCCTTGTCCTTGAAAAGCTCTTCCCCTTTTTTCGCGTCGGCAAACGCCAGCGGGGCCGCCGCCACGTTCGCCGCGATGAATGCCGCAAACAATGCTTTCTTCATGCTAACCTCCTCATTAAGTTATTGTATGGAAATACCTGCTTCTTAATCGTATCTTTCCCGCGCGATAAAGGCAACACGGTTCATTTCGTCATTAGATAATCCGTGATGTCCTGCACCTGCTGGCGTGTGAGCGCGGGCGGCGCATGGGCGGGGACCGGGACTTTTTTCTTTTTCACCCGTTTCCGCAGTTCCTCGCTCTCCGGGTCCTTGGCGTTCCACGTCGCGGGCGCGTTTATCAGCCACCGCACGATCCAGCTCCGCGTGTGCCGTTGCGAAACGCCCGCGAGGTCCGGCCCGACCATCGCCTGCCCGAACCGGTGACACCCGATGCATTTGGTGGCTTTTTCATCGTTGAACAATGCCTCCCCCCGTTTCGCGTCGGCGTATGCGAGCGGGACAAGTGAAACGGTTGACGCCAGAAAAACCGCGAGCAGTGATTTTTTCATGCCGGCCTCCCGCACGATGTTGAACCAAGAATATGGAAATATCTTATACCTATCGGGCGCGCGGGACAACGGCATGTGTTAGATTTGGGCCATGCAAGGAAAAGCGGCCCACGGTTTCGCCATCGGACTTGTATCCGGCTGTTTCGGCGGACTGATGGGGCTGGGCGGCGGCGTGCTGATGGTGCCGCTGATGGTGCATTTCCTCGGCCTCACGCAACACCGGGCGCACGGAACCAGCCTTGCCGCGCTCATCCTTACCGGGTTTTTCGGCGCGCTGGCCTACTGGATGGACGGATCGGTGGACGTTACCGCCGCTCTGTTCCTCGCCGCGTCGGCCATCTTCACCGCGCGCGCGGGCGCGCACTACGCACACAACCTCCCCGCGTGGAAACTGAAAAAATATTTCGGAATCTTCACGCTCTTCGTCGCCGCGCTCCTGATAGCCAAACCCTACCTCCCCTCCCCCGGCGTTCAGGCCGCGTTCTGGTGGAAAGCGGCGGCGCTCCTTGCCACCGGCGCGTTCACCGGCTTCCTTTCCGGCATGATGGGCGTGGGCGGCGGAAGCATGATGGTTCCCGCCATGGTACTGCTGGCGGGCATGGGACAACACACGGCGCAAGGAAGCTCGCTATTGGCAATGGTTCCCGCGGGAATCGCCGGGGCACGCACCCACTGGAAACTGGGGAACGTGGCCGCGGAATATCTGCCGGGCCTGCTCGGCGGCATCGTCATCGGCTCGTTCGCGGGAGGAAAACTTGCGGGCATACTGCCCGACAACGCTTTGCGGATCATGTTCGCCGCCGTGCTGGTTTACACGGGCGCGACCTACTCTCGCTCCCAACCGCCACCGGCTTAACCGGATATTGAAGAACCTTGTTGGGGGAACCTTTTCTGAAGAAAAGGCTTCCCCCAAACCCTTCCCAAAGACTTTTGATTCAGGAAAAATATCCCCGGCCACCGGGGATGTTTTTCCTGGACGATAAAGCTTTTTGGGAAGAGCTTGAGAGACCCTTTTTCCCGAAAAAGGGTCTCTCAACAGGTTTTCCGATGTTCCGTTATACCAGTGCGGTGGCGGCGATGGAGGCAAGGCCCGCGAGCACCGTGCCGAAGAGTATTGCCAGTCCGTCGAAATCTTTCACGTTTATCATTGTGTGTCTCCTTCTTAGTTGTCCGTGTTTGGTGTCGTTTTTACGGTTACGATAATGTATAAAGCAATTGATGTGCCGCTAAATAACATATTGAAAAACAAGAGTTATATAAAATTGATGGGAGTAAATGCTGTAGCTTTTTTACCGCTCATGTATACAAAATGTAAAAATAGAGGCTATTTTAATGCATTAAGCGAGGCAAAAAGGTGTCTGAGCTTGATTTAATAAATTGATTATTAAACTACTTATTCTCGTGCCAGAACGGAGTTCCCACCACCGGTGTTGATGGTGTGGCAAAATCCCTCTGCGGCATCATTCCCGCCTCGAATCCGGCCCGGCCAGCCTCTACCGCCTGGGCGAATGCGCGGGCCATTTTCACCGGGTCTTCCGCCTGCGCCACGGCGGTGTTCAACAACACACCATCAAACCCCATTTCCATCGCTTGCGCCGCGTGGGACGGTTTGCCCAGCCCCGCGTCTATGATGACCGGGATTTCCGGGAACCGCTGGCGGATCGTTTTGAGCGCGAGAGGATTGACGATCCCCTGACCGGAGCCGATAGGGGCGGCCCACGGCATCAGAATTTTGCATCCGGCGGACAAAAGGCGCTCCGCCAGCACCAGGTCGTCCGTCATGTATGGGAATACCTCGAACCCGTCGTCGGCGAGTATCTTCGCCGCTTCAACCAGACCGAACGGATCGGGCTGGAGGTTGTAATCGTCGCCGATGACTTCCAGTTTTATCCAGTTGGTGTTGAACAGTTCGCGCGCCATGTGGGCGGTGGTCACCGCCTCTTTCACCGAGTGGCACCCGGCGGTGTTCGGCAAAAGGCGAACCGGAAGTTGCCGGAGGATGTCCCAAAAAACGTTTTGCGCGCCGGGGCGCGGCCCGTGCCGCCGGAGCGACACGGTGACGATCCCGGCCGCCGACGCCTCGATGGCCTTTTGCATGACCTCCGGCGAGGGGTAGCGCGCCGTGCCCAGCAGGACGCGGCTTTTTAATTCGGCTCCCGCTATCTTCCACATATCAACCGCCCGATTGGGGGGAAACGATCTCGACGTCATCCCCTTCCATTATCTTCGTTTTCGCATGTTCCGAGCGCGGCACGAAATCGGTATTCACCGCCACCGCCACATATTTCGCCTCGGCCTTCACTATATCCAGCAATGATTGAACGGTCATGCCTTCCGGGACCTCTTTTGTTTCGCCATTGATGCGTATGTTCATTGCGCCTCGTATATCTCCTCGTAGCCGCTCGCGGCCTTTTGCTCCATTATAAATTCCGCCGTCAGCCAGGCAAGCCGCGGCGCGGACAGATAGCCGTGGCGGTACAGCCCGTTCGCGCGCACCAGCCGTTGTGAATGAAAGATGCGCGGCGCGTTGTTCTTCAGCGCCGGGCGGAGCTGGGTGCAGGTCTCGGTGATGCGCGCCTCGGAAAAACCGGAATGGAGCGAATACAGCGCGGAGAGCAGTTCCAGCGCGCCCCGCAGGGAGATTCCCGAAAGGTCCTCGCTCTCTATGGAGGTGGCGCCTATGATGAAATCGTGATTGGGGCGCGGCACGATGTACAGCGGATAGCGCGGATGCATAAGCCGCACCGGGCGGCCCAGCGTAACGTCCGGCGCGTTCACCCGCACCACTTCGCCGCGCACCCCGCGCAACTGTGGCAGGTCCGGCTTGGCCCCCATCCCCCGGCAGTCCGCCACGCAATCGAACGTCTGTTCGCCGGTTTTGGTTTTGATGGAGCCCGCGGACACCGCTACCGCCTTCGCGTTGAAATGGAGTTGCGCCCCGTTTTTTTTCAGGTATGCGCCCATCGCCGCCATGATGCCGCGCGAATCCACCTGTCCCTCCAGCGGGAAAAACAGCCCCTCCTGGATGTTCGGGTTGATCTCCGGCTCTATCTCCCGCAGTTGCTCCCCCTTCACATGGCGCATGACCGGTTCGGCGGTAAATTTTTCCACCATCTGCTTGAGGCGCTGGAATTCGTTTTTGTCCTGCTGGTGCGCCACCACCAGGCTCCCCTCGCGCTGGAAGAACACCCGCTCCTCCATCGCTTCGAGTATTGAAGACCAAAGGCTGAACGACTCCAGCCCCAGTTTCACCACCACCGGTTCGGCGTATTCCATTTCGCAATACGGGGCCAGCATCCCCGCCGCCACATAGCTGGGCGAGGGGTATTGAACGTCGGGACGCAGTACGGGAAATTCCGCGTTCTCGTCGAACAGCGTTATGTCGCATCCGCGTTGCAACAGGAAGAACGCGGTGAGCCTGCCCAAAATGCCGCCGCCGGCGATGCCGATATTCATAGGCGCATTACTGCGGCTGGCCGGCGCGCAATGCCTGAACCCTTTGCGCCGCTATTTTATCCGCGTCGGTCCGCCCCGGCATACCGGTCTGCGAATTGACCATCAACGCGCGCCGGTAGAAATACGCCGCATTGTCGTAATCCTTTTTCGCCTCGTAGGTCCGCCCGATGAGGTGGAGCGTTTCGCCAATGGCCACGGCGGCTTTTGCTTCCTTGTCCAGTTCCAGCGCCGCCTTCAGGTGCGCCAATGCGCCGTCCGGATCGTTCATCCGTAGCAACGCCTGCGCCAGGTTCACGCGCGCGGACGATTGCGCCGCAATATCCTTCGCCGATGTGGCGGCGGAAAGCGATTGCTCAAAATATCCTTTCGCCGCGGCCATGTTGTTTTGCGCCGCCTCCGCCATCCCCAGCGCGTTGGCAACCGCCGCCGCATTGCCCCCTTTTTGGGACTGAAGCAGTTTCACCGCATCGGCGGGTTTGCCCGTTTCCACCAAGAGCGACGATTCGGTCAAGGCGGCATCGGCGGCGAGGCCGTCCAGCCCTTCTTTTTGCGCCACCAGTTTCGCGCTATCCAGATAGGCGCGGGCCAATTCGTAGTCCCGCTCCAAAAGCGCCACCCGCGCCAGCCGCAGAGCGATGGCGGCGTTTCGCGGCTGGTCGTCGTTCTTCATCGTTATCTTCAGAGCGAGTTCGTAACGGTGCTTGGCTTCCTTCACGTCACCCATCTGCAGGTACTCGTCGCCGCGCTCGGCCATGCGGTCTTCCGGCTCCGGGAGCGGCGCCTGCGCGGCATCCTGCCCGCCGCTGGCGCATGCCGCTAATAGGAAAAGGAGGAGCGCCCCGAATAGCCGCTTCATGGCCTGCCGGTCTCCCTGCCGGCGGCGCCGAACACGGTTTGCGGCGCGGCGGCGTAAGGCGACTCGCGCCGGGCGGAACCGAACAGAACTTTTTCCTTTTCTTTCGGCACCATGTTTTTCACCGGCCACGACCTCTTAAGCGACTTCACCATTATCATGGTCTCGTTCAATGTCTGTTCCACGTCGTCCATCAGCGCGGGCAGGCGCGGCGATATTTTCGATACGTCCTGCGCGATCGTCCCCGCGTGGGTGATCGTTTTATTGATGGCGGGGGTCATGGCGGCGATGTCGTTCAATATCCGGTCGAGGTTTTTCAGCACCTGGTGGAAGGTCTTTTGCATCTCCGGCAGGTCCTTGCTCATGGTGCGCGCGTTGCGCGTTATCTCCGCCGTGTTCTCCATCGTCTCCGGCAAATGCTTGGAAGCCTCGTCCACCTTTTCCGAGATGTCGTTCAGCTTCGCCACCAGCTTGTCCAGCTTGTTGTACAGCGCGCCGTTGTCGGTGCTGACCAGTTTGCCCACGGTCGCCTTCCCCCCCTTGATGTCGGAAAGGATGCCGGAAAGGCTGTGCACCGATTCGTTCATCTTGTCGTCCGGAAAATGCTCCAGTATCTGGTCGAGCCGCGCCACCATTTTTTCCACGGTGACGATGATCGGGCTCACCCGGTCCATCAGGTTCCCCATATCCACCCCTTCCACGGCGGGGAGCAGGTCGCCGTCCTTCACCAGCGGCGCGTCCGGGGTGCCGCCGGTGATCTTCATTTCCTTGGAACCGATGAGGTTCACCGAGGCAAGGGTGATGGCGGCGTCGTTGTGTATCCATTTGGCCAGTTCGCCGTCCACGCGGAACGTCACCTCGATCGCGTCCTGCGCGCTCAGCGACACATCGGTCACGTTCCCTATCACGAAGCCGGAGAAGGTCACCAGGGTCTGGTTGTCTATCCCCTGCGCGGAGTGGACGACCGTCCGCAACATGACCATCCGCTTGAACATCCCTTTGTTGTGCGCCCACAGCACCGTCATGAGCGCCAGCACCGCCAGCGGCGTGGCGACAAAGCCCCAGATGACGAGCTTTTTTTGCCCGGCGGTAAGCGTGTGAATATAGTGCATCATAAGCCGCCTCCTTGAATCGTGCCGCGGTAAAAGTCACCTATCTCGCGGTACTGCCGCTCGGTGTAATTGCGTATCTGCCGGAAAAAGTCCTCGGCGGCGCGGCTGGCCGCCGGATATTCCTTGCCGTGGCGGAAGAGGTTCCCCTCGATAAGATAATAGACCGACGCCCCTTTTAACGTGGCGAGCGACGGCGAGGAAGTGGTGATGAGTACCGTCCGCCCCTGCCGCAATGCGTTTATCGCGTCCATGATCCGGATGAAGCCGCCGGGGTCCAGGTCGCCGCCGGTCGGCTCGTCCATCACCAGCAGGCGCGGGCCGAACACGGCGGCGCGCGCCATCATCGCCAGCTTGGCTTCGGTATCGGTGATCTCGTGCGGGAACTTTCCGGCAAGATCGCGTATGCCGAATTGCTCCAGCACCGGGAACACCCGCTGGCGCACTTCCTCCGCTTCCAGTCCCAGATGGTAGGAAACCGGCAGTCCCACGTTGCCGGCGATGGTCTGGTTGTCCATCAGCGTGGCGTGGCGGGAAACGATGCCGATCTCGCGCACCAGTTCCTCGCGGTACTGGTGGGGCATGAATTCCAGTTTCTTCCCCAGCAGGTACGCCGCGCCGGATTCGATGGGGAGCGTCCCCACGCACACCTCGGCGAACGTGGTCTTGCCGGAGCCGTGCGGGCCGTGGATAACCGCCGTTTCCCCCGCCGCGAGGTGGAACGAAAGGCCATGCACGGCGCCGCGCGGCATGTCGTACGAAACGTTTTCCAGCCGGATCATGACACCACATACCAGATGACGGTTATCAGCGCGTCCAGCACGAAGCAGATGAGGAACGAATCCACCACGGCGCGCGAGGCGCGCTGGGGAAGCTCGGTGGCGGAACGCTCCACCCCCATGCCGTGCAAAAGGCAGACGAACGCGATGGCGGAGCCAAGCGCCGCCCCCTTCACCATGCAGATGGCTATCTCCGTCATGGTGAACGAGCCGGACAGCAGAATGAGCATTTCGCGTATCGAAACGGCGGACTGGAACGACGAGATGAACAGCCACGCCGCCAAAGCCGTGATGACGAAGTAGAGGTTCAGCAACATGCCGCACACCGCGAGGCCGATGACGCGCGGAACGTGGAAAAACTGGATGGTGTCTATCGCCATCGCCTCCAGCGCCTCGTTCAGACCTTTCAGCTTCATCTGCCCCAGCTCCACGGTGATGGCGGAGCCGGAACGCCCCACCAGGATGAGCGCGGCGAATATCGGGGCGATGTCCTTGATAATGAGGCCGACCATGATCTTCATCAGGAACGCGTCGGTCTGGAATCCGGGGGAGAAGGCGAGCAGTTGCACCATCACCACGCCCCCCACGAGGGCGGATATGACGCTGACGACGTAGATGGCGTCCACCCCGGAGAAGATGATCTGGTGGATGATCATGTTCTTGGTGTAGTTCCACTGGTTCCCCTTCAGCCGCCGCAGGGCGATGATGAAGTTGACCACCAGCATGCCGAGGTCGCGGAAGTAGGCCAGGCGGGCGAGGAAGTTCTCGATAAGGCGCACGAAGTGCGTCTCTTTTTGTTCGATGTTCCCGGACGCGGGAGCACCCACCGTAGCGTCCATATCCTCCGTTCACCCCTCGCCAAATGGTAGGGACTATCATAGCCGCTTCCCGCAACGGTAACAACCGTGGCGTGGGAACACTTCTCCATACTTCCTCCCCTTTTCAAGGGGCCGCATTCGTCTTCCGCCCACAACCCTCGTCCTGTTCGCATCTTGGTGAACAGGGAGGTGCAGGAGGAGTTAAGCCACAGAGACACGGAGACACAGAGAGCAAGCATCGGTAGGACAGGCAATCCTGCCTGTCGTTGCATCCCCAAGGATGCAAGCATTGGTGGCAACATGCTTTAGCTTGTTGTCGGGTGCGAATGCACCCAAGCATTGTTGCCCCTGCGGGGCAATGTACAAGCAGGAGTGCTTGTACCTACCTGGAAAGAATCAATCTGCGCAATCCGCGCAATCGGCGGATTCTCCCCCCTCCTCTGCCCTCTGTGGTTTTTCCCCAATTTGATTTGCCACAGAGACACCGAGACACGGAGGGGAAGGTGGGTGGGACAGGCAATCCTGCCTGTCGTTTCATCCGCAAGGATGCAAACATTGGTAGCAACATGCACTCTTGCTTGTTGTCGGGTGCGAATGCACCCAAGCATTGTTGCCCCTGCGGGGCAATGTACAAGCAGGAGTGCTTGTACCTACCGGGAAAGAATCAATCTGCGCAATCGGCGCAATCGGCGGATTCTCCCTCTCCGTGTCTCTGTGTCTCTGTGGCTCCCCTACTGTCAAATGCGGTTGCCCTGCGGGGGCAAAGACAGGCAAGATTACACTCGCATCTTCTCAAGATGCGAGATGTGAAAAACGCGGAACACCGCTTCGCGCTGTCCGGTTTTTTGCCTGTCCTACCAGTGTTTCTTCTCTGCTTCTCTGTGGCTAACCCACAGCCGGGAAAGGGGGCTACTTCTTTTGGATCTGAATCTTGGCTTTCAGGCCTTCCTTGCCGGAAAGGTCCTCCACCACCGCTTCCGCGTCTTCGCGGTTATCGAACGGGCCGGACACCACCTTGTACCAGGTGGTCTTGGGGGTGGTCTGTTTCACCACGCGCACCTTGTATCCTTTGCCCACCAACTCCTGCTCCTTCGCTTTTGCCTCGGCTTCCGCCGCGTATGTGGCGGCTACCACCGAGAACGTCTGCGCGGGTTCAGCCTCCGCCTCTTCGGCTTTCGGCGCAGAGGGCGCGGGAGCCGGGGGAAGCGCGGGAACTGGCGCCGGCTTTGGCACGAACACCGGGACTTCCACCGGGGCGGGCGGCACCAGCGATGGTTGCGGCGCTTCGGTGGTGAACGAATCGTCTTCCGGTTTAACCCTGAGCGCCGGTTCTTTTACCGTCCGCTCCTTCTTGGCGCGTTTGGATTCCGCCTTTTCAGCTTTACCGGCCTTGGCGGCCTTTGCTTTTTTCTCTTTCGGTTTTTTGGCCTTTACGTCGGTCTTTTTCTTGACCGCTTTCGGTTTTTTGTGTTTTACCTCTTTAACCTTTTTTACTTTCGGTTTTTCCTTGTGGACCGGTTTCGTTTCCGGCTTTGCCACCGGCGCTTGCACCACCGGTTGTTTTGCCGGCTCTTTCGCCACCTGCGCGGGAGCGGCGGGCGGCGTGGCGGGAGCGATAACCGGCGCGGGAGCGGGCGTTTGCACCTGCTTGGGGAGCGCCTGCTCCAATTTGCTTATTTGCGCGTTATCCGCTGGCGCGGCGGGTTGCGCGCCCTCCGGTTGCGGCGCGCCTTCGGGGGCGATGGCCCGCGGCTCCACCGTCGCGGGCGGGGGCGGTTCCTCTTCGCGGCCCAAAAGATGGGCGAGTGAAAACGCCAGAATGGCTATCGCCAGTATGCTCCCGCCGATGAGGTAAAGCTGGGTGCGCGTGAAGCTTGTTTTCGGTTCTTTTTCTTCGTCGCCGGTCTTTTTCATTTTTCGCTATTCTAGCCTAAATTCAAAAAATTTACACAACCACAAAGTATCCATGAGGGAGAACAATCCACAGATTACGCCGATGGCGCAGATTGAATCGAAAAATCCGCTCAATCCGTGCTATCTGTGAAATCCGCGAATATTTCACCTGCGGGAAGCTACATCTTTTCGGGGGCGGATACGCCCAGCAGGTCCAGCCCGTTCTTTAGCACCGTGCGCACCCGCGCCGCCAGCGCCAGCCGCGCGCCGGTCAGCTCCGCGTCGTCGCTCACCACGCGGTTCGCGTTGTAATAGCGGTGGAACATCCCGGCAAGCTCCACCAGGTAATGCGTGGTCTGGTGCGGCGCCAGCCCTTTGGCGGCGTCCTCCACCATCGCGGGGAAGAACAGCGCGCGCTTCATCAGCCGCAGTTCCTCGTCCAGCGCCAGTTTTTCCCACGCGGGATCTTTGGGGAGCGGCTCCACGCCCCGTTCGCGCGCCGTGCGGAAAATATTGCATATCCGCGCGTGGGCGTATTGAACGTAGTACACCGGGTTTTCGCTGGACTGCTGTTTGGTCAGGTCCAGGTCGAACTCCAACTGCGCCTCGTGGCTCCGCGTGAGGAACGTGAAGCGCGCCGCGTCCACCCCCACTTCGTCCACCACCTCCTTGAGCGTGGTGAACTTGCCGGAGCGGGTGGACATGGCGATGATCTGCCCTCCTTTTTTCAGCGAGACGATCTGGATGAGCACCGGCTGGAGCGAATCGGGGCTTTGCCCCAGCGCCTTCACCGCCGCCTTCATGCGCGCCACATAGCCGTGGTGGTCCGCCCCCCAGATGTCTATCACGCGGGTGTAGCCGCGTTTGTACTTGTCGTCGTGATAGGCGATGTCCGCCGCCAGATAGGTGGTCACGCCGTTGGCGCGTTTCACCACGCGGTCTTTTTCGTCATTCGCCAG
>JACRGR010000051.1 GCA_016212275.1 Nitrospinota bacterium
GGTACCTCCTTTATTCGTCGTTGTTTAATCGTAGGTACCCCTTTCTCTTCCATGACACAAGATTTAATACATCACCCCATCTGATGGCGGCTTGCCATGCACCATCCAAGTAACGTACTCTATTCCCCATGATTGACCTGCATATGCACAGCGTTTTCAGCGACGGCGAGCTGATTCCCGCCGAAATAGCGCGCCGCGCCGAGGTGCTGGGGTGCCGGTGCATCGCCATCACCGACCATGTGGACCAGTCCAACGTGGAGCGGGTGGTGGAAGCGCTCGCGCAATTCTGCGCGGACGACAAGCACAAAGTAAAGGTGCTTCCCGGCGTGGAAGTGACGCATGTGACCCCCGGCAAGATAGCCGACGTGGTGAAACGCGCGCGAAAAAGCGGCGCGGTTATCGTGGTGGTTCACGGCGAAACGCTGGTGGAGCCGGTGGAAAATGGGACGAACGACGCGGCGATCGACGCGGGAGTGGACATACTGGCCCATCCGGGACTGATAACGCCTGAAGCGGCGCAAAAGGCGGCCAAGGCCGGGGTTCATCTGGAGATCAGCGGGCGCGGCGGACATAGCCTGGGCAACGGCCATGTGGCGCGCACCGCGATGGAAGCGGGGGCGAAACTGGTGTTCAATACCGATTCGCACGCCCCGCGCGACCTGGTGGACCGCGAGCGCGCGCTGAAAATAGTCATGGCGGCGGGGCTTACCTTCGCGCAGGCGCAGGAAGTCCTGGCAAATTCGCAAACACTGGTGGAGGCAAAAAGTGGCGCACTATAAGCGGATAATAAAAAAAGAGGACGTAAAAGGGCCTGACGAGTTCCTCAGCTTTTGGGAACATGCGTATTTCTGGGTGGTAGAGAAGAAGGAAAAGCTGATACTCCCCGTCATCGGGTTCGGCGTGGCGGTGGCATTGGTTGCCGGATTTTTCTATTACCGACAGCAGAAGGAAGTGGCGGCCAACCGAGAACTGTTCAACATCCTGAAAGAGCTTCCCCGGCAGGGCGGGGCGAAGGCGGTGAGCACCGATCAGGCGGTGGACAACCTGAAAGCGTTTGGCGAAAAATTCGGCGCCACCCGCTCCGGAAAAATGGGCCAGCTTTACCGCGCCAATATCCTGTACCAGAAAAAGAATTTCGACGACGCGGCGAAGGCGTACCGCGAGGTGATGGACGGCGGGAGCGACCTGACGGCGCACCTTGCCTGCATGGGGCTGGCGGCATCGTTGCAGGAACAGGGGAAGTACGCCGACGCGGTGGCGGCGCTGGACAAGTTCCGGGCCGATTCCGTGTTCGCGGAGGACATGGACTACATGGCGGCGCGCACGTTGGAAATGGCGGGCAACATGGAAGCCGCGGCGAAAGAATATACGAAGTTCATGGAGAAGCATTCGGCCTCGCGCCTCTCGGACGACGTGCGCGAACGCTCCTCACGGCTGTTGTAAAATCCCGATCACGCGCATCAGTGCGAAGCCATATCCTTCCCTTTTCAAGGCCGCATTCGTCTTTGCTTCTTGCCCTCGTCCTGTTCGCATCTTGGCGAACAGGGGAAGGTGGCCCAACGGGCCGGAAGGGTTATCCTAATAACCGCCTTGGCCGCAGGTGCGGCCACCCCGCCTTGCAATGGCGGAGATCGATTTTGGAAAATCTCCCCTGCTACTGTTCCTCTATGACGGACATCAAGTTGCTATTATCTCCCCTCCTTTGCAAGGAGGGGGGCAGGGGTGGTTTTCCTATACCCCTCCTCTTTCCTCCCCTTGAAAAGGGGAGGAGGCGTTAAGCGCAATCACCTTACCGATTCATTTTCATCGGAGAAAAAATCCGGTTCAGTCTTTCGCCGGGCGGTACGGGAGCGACACCGTGAATTCCGACCCTTTGCCGACCTCCGATGCCACCTCGATCACGCCCCCCATGGCGGCCACCAGCTTTTTCGCCAAGGCGAGTCCCAGTCCCACCCCCCCCTGTGAACGGGTGCTACCGCCGTCGAGTTGGCGGAAAGCGTCGAAGATCGCCGAGCGCTTGTTTTCCGGAATGCCGATTCCCTGATCCGTTACCTTGAATTCCACCCTGTCGCCGTTCAACGCCGCGGAAAAGCCCACCGTGCCGCCATCGCTGTATTTGATGGCGTTTTGCCCCAAGTGGTCGAGCACCTTTTCCAGCCGCGTGTTATCGGTCATGAAAAGGATGTCCTTGGCGATCAGTTCATTAATATTGCTCGTCAGCCGGATTTTTTTTTCGCCGGCGAACGTGGATTGGCGGTTAACCACCGTATAGAGCAGTATCCGCGCGGAGGCTACGCCCTCCTGCACCTTCATCTGTCCCGCGTCCAGCATACTCAGATCCATCAGGTCGTTTATAAGCTCAAGGAGACGTTCCCCTTGCTTGACCACGATCCGGTTGAACAGGGCGGCATCGGCGGATTTCAAACCGGCGAGACGCGCCCTTTCTTCAAATTCGGGGGCGGGGGGGGCGCCACCACCGGAACCGTTGGCCCCTCCCGCCGCCACCTGCTGGGGAAGGTGGTTGTTCAATGACCCGGTGACTTCGTTCATGCGTTCCGCGGCGATGCGGGAGTATCCGATAATGGAAGTAAGCGGCGTAAGCAACTCGTGGGACATATTCGCCACAAACTCCGATTTCAGGCGGTTCGCCTCTTCGGCCATCCGGCGCCCCTCGCGGGCCTCCTCCAACCCGGCGCGGAGCTTTTCTTTGGTGTCCCGGATGATCTCTATCTGCTGGCAGGCGATGCATGCCGCGGATATTTTTTTTGCTATCAGGGCCAGCGTACCGAGCATCGCCTTGGAATATGTTCTGCCATAAACGCCCAGTACCAGCACGCCAAACCCCGGCAGTGAAAACACGAGCAGTTGCGGACCCGCTCCCTGTATACACACCGGCTGTCCGTCCGTAACCGTCAGAGTGCCATCCCGCAGGCATTGGCACAGGTTCGCCAGATCGGGATTGTTGGCGATGTGGCGGGGGATGCCCTGGACAACCTTTGCGGCCTCACCCGGCGGTGTTTGCACTACCGCCCCCATCGCGCACCCCAGCTGGCGCATGGTGACCGACAGGGCGGTTTGCAACATGGCGCGCATATCCATGCCGTCGCCGACGGACATGGCTATCTCGAACAGCGCCTGTTGCTCAAGCGGTTCCATTGGCTTTTCCGATAATTGCCATCACCGAGGTCTTGTTATGGAATTCGAGATGCTCACGTCCGCTGTTTGCGATCTCTCCCAGGGTAAATGCGCCGACCATCGGCCGCGCGGAGCTATAGGCGATATGCAGTTCGCGGGTTATGTCGTTCCCCAAAAAAAATCCGCGCGATACGCAGTCCATGAAAATGTCGAAGTGGGGGACCATTCCCTGGGGGATTTCTTTTTCCGCGCCTGCCCGCACACTGCCCGCCGCCGCCAACAACACCTCGGTCTTGCCGTGCATGATATGGAGCATGGAGCCGCGCGGCACGTCCCCCACGCATGTCATGGCGCCATCCGGCCGCAGGGCCACCGGGTCGCGCACAACGAATTCCGCGCCGATGCGGGCGATGCCAAACGGGTACGATTGCGCCGTGGCGTTGAAGTTGTCCGCACTCAACGTCATTCCGGCATGTGCTCCCACCACCCTGCGGTAAACGTCAAGGGCCGGTTCCCAGTCCAGGGTGAAGATGGTGTTGTTTTCCGAAGCCGTGACTTCATAAGGCCCGGCGATGGAAGTCCATCCGTGGGCAACGCTGACGGCGCTTGCCACCGCGGGAATCGCCAAGACCGCCGCGTCGCGTATAAGCCCTTGCGGGGTTATCAGGCATCGCAGGCCCTGTGTGGTCAGCGATCCGGCGCCGCCGCCGATAAAATTCCCCTGCAATCCGAATGTGTTGAAGAGGGAACATATCAAGGCCCCCACCCGCGGCGCAAGTCCGTCAACGAAAACGAACATGGTTTTGGCGTTTTCAAAGTCGCCGTCGGGTATTGATTCGGAGAGAAAACGGTCATAGTCAATCGCCGGATCGCTTAGGGAAGGGACGACATAGGCATTCACCGGAGCCTGCAACCCGATAATGATGTTGCCGCGCTTGAGGTGTTCATCATTCGCGATCAAGGAGGGGAACACGCCGCCAAAGACCGGCACGGGACAGTTTTGGAAAAACCGGTCTATGCCGTCCGGCGGCGGGCCGTTGGCTTCCCCCGCCAGCACCATTATCCCTTTCACGCCGGGTGTGGATATGGCTTCGCCTATGGCGGCCCGGAGCGAATCCCAACCGCCGTGGCGATCAATGATAATGCCTTGCGCCGTTTGTTTTTTACTGGATGGCATATTGTGTGCGATCCCCCCTCGATTGGAATCCTATCAAATGCCGCGGAATAATCAAACCGTGGATAAGGAAAATTATGAATTACCTGCTTTTTTGTACTCCGGTACTTCCCGAATTCCTTGTGCTATCGTGGCCTGGGCCTCATTAGAAATTCAGCCTTTATATTTTTTGTTTCTCCCCCTATTGATCGGGCCTGAACTTGCCCTCTTAAACACGACTCAATCATTTTTACCTGAGAATCATAGTCCAAGTACACCATTCCTTCACGAACCTCCTTTAATGGGAGATTTTCAACTTTGCATTCATTCATTGAAGCATTAATTGCATTGAATATTTTATGGGCAACCCCCTCATAAACAAAACTTACATTCAAAGTATCATTAAACCAGCCTAAAATTGAGCTACTATCAGCACTTAAAGGAAAGTAATGCTGAAATATGGCTGTAAAACATGAAGCCCTATTAAGGGCATTAACGCACTCAGGAGATTCAGACTCTACCTGAACATGCACTCCCGAATTATCCAACTCTTTTACATAAGCATAGCGCGCGAAAAAGTAACCAAGAAAAATAACCGCATGATAGTTATTAATCCTGCCCTGCACTCGCTCGTCCGACAATTCGCGCTTATCAAGGTCTGCATTAATGATTGAATAAACGACAAGCTCGGCTAGCATTAAATAAATCTCTAAATACTGATCGAATACATTATTCGCTATTAATTGTTGCTTTCTTTTTAAGTAATCTCCAATGAAGACACAAAGGTGTTCAGCAATGTCCGCGATGGTAAGAGATAAATCTTTGTTTTGTTCCTGGGGCAGATTAAATAGCAGCTCGTAGTACTTACAAATTCTTCTTCGAATATAATCTACTTCTTTAACATACTGGTCATTTGGATCAACAGGCCCATCCGCAACCTCTTCATTTGAAACCTCCTTCCTTTTCCCTAACTGTCCCTTATCATCAGGCAATGATTCATCATCCTCCAAAGAAGCAATCTGGGGTATATTTAAGGAAGTAGCGCGGCGCTTTAAATAACCTGCACTCCATAGCCTAGAATCTGTAATGCTCCAATAATCATATTTGCCCACTTCACTATAGCTGGGCGGCCTCACAATATTCAAAAGTGCCCCCTTAAGTGCCGCCTTTAAACGAAGATCCAACTGCCCAAACCATTCATTCAGATTTCCAACAGCAGGAGTTTCACGAATAACTTCATTCCACATAGACCTGCTGTCCGTTGAAAGCGATTGTTTGTCTATTACCGGCATTCGATTACTAATGCTACGCCCCGCCTTATCGACAATTTCCACAGCTAGAGGTTTTTCCGTGCCAAGCAAAAGGCAAAAGTATTCCCCAGCCGCCTCATATTTGAGATCAATAATTGCTTCCTTGATCTTGTTGGCTAAAAGCGAGAAAACCCGAATAGTCGCACTCTTGGGAGATCCATCGATAACAATATCAATTTTTCTTTCACCGAACATTGCGCTCGAGATGTTAAATGGATGATCTTCTTTTTCATCATCATTGTCAGCTTTGATCTGAATCCTTTCTTTCGGAGGTTTGTCGGGAGCATCACTTCTTTCGAAAAGACTGAGCTTGAATTGCGTGTTAGACATTTTCGTCAACACAAGATATTCCTCGTTTAGCCCAACAGCCATTAAGGCGGCATAGGAACAGTTCGCGGACCCCCAAAAAACCAACGAATGGTCTTTGTAAATAAACCTGTATACTTTTGCATGAAACATCGACTTGTTTAATGTTGATGCTGCAAGTATCGCAATATCTTTCTTTTTCAAAACATCAACCATCGGTGAATAAACTTGCACCTCATCAAAACCCACCCATGCCGTTATCGGGATTCCTTTATATCTATTGCGAAATTCAATCAGCGCCCTATATGCAGGATCATAAAAGGGCGAATACACTTCAATGGAGATTAGATTTTTGATTGGAGTGGCAATTGACATCTGGCTCATCAAGGTATGTCGGTTTTTACCTGCATATAGAAAATCATTTGAGGTTGCACTATTTATCCAAGGGTTAGCCTTGACAAGGACAGCCAACCGTTCCCTCGTTAATTTATGCCAGCCAGAAAATCCACTTAAATAATGGACTGCTTCAGCAATGATTTCTTTTTGCTCACCATTTTGTTTTGAATCAGTGGAGATAGAAACGCGGGAAATAACATCCAAGTCAGACATTAATCCATCCGCTGTTAAATTACCGGAACTCAAGAACAAAGTGATTTTATCTTTTCCAGCCAGCAGAATTAGTTTTGGATGAAATGACTTTTTTGCTTTCTGGTTACTTAACAGCATAAGCCCAGCAAGCTTACTTGAATTTACAAGCTGTGCATCAGAAGCCAAAGCTTCTGTCACCTTCCTGCAATCAGCTAACACGTGGCACCAGCCTGCTCCAATTGCCGGCTTTATTTTATTTTTTATAATGAAGTACGCTGATGAATAGTTAATGGAATAAGTGAGGCAAAAACAGTCATCATATCCCCTTTCATCATCTAACAAGCTGCCAATAGATGTCGGCTCAGAAATCATAGCAAGCTCTCAACTTTTCTGTCTTGAGTTCAAATAATTTGGCTGAAAGCCAAAGACTGATCGTAGAGTTTATGAAGTCCCTGATTCCGTAGAAGACCTGAATTTCATTAAAATTCACTTCAACTTTAAATTTACCTGATTCCTCATAGGGAGTTAATATGTACTTAGGAACTTGCCCCATCATCATTCTTAAGAGAGCATAATCATATTGTTCCTTGAGCATATTAAGGCAAAAGGAAACGACAGCATCATCAAAATCGGCATTTGCTTGTATCTTATTGGCAAATAAATGCTTTGGATTGAATGGATAGTAGTCGCCTGTCAAATTGTGATAAGCCTGCGTCGCAAATGCATCTTGTTCACTAAATATATTTGATTCATTAATAAGCCCGCCCATAACAATCCCATCTAGCCAATTTTCTTCACCTTCTACTTCCTCGAAAAGCGTTTTGTGTATATCCTTCCATGACGCACACTTTTTCCCTCGAAATTCTTTGAGGAGATCTAAATATTTGGAGGAATGCAATTTGTTTTGGGCGCGCCAAACCACCAGGTCCTGCCTAAATACTTTTTCTACATCAGAACTTTTGAGTAATACACCAGAGCCACCAAGAGCTCTTCTCAGCATTGCTACAATCCCCGTCTCCAAACAGAAACTGGAACAGAGCATGCGCCAAATTCCTTCCATTGAAGAATATTGGTTAACGCAATGAATTGAACGATAGGTGTAAAGAGACAAAGCGGACTCACCAAAGCCTTCTTTCTCTGACACGATATATTCTTCAAACAGATTCTTAAATTGTTTACAAGTTTCAAGATACCCCTCTCTAGCTACCTCGCCACCAAAACCTCCCTTATCAAGAATCATCATTTGAACCAATTTAATCTCTGCTTCATTCAACTTATTAACATCCAGGAGATTACCCAATTGAGCATAAGTGGCAGAAGAAACCACTCCTGCTTCAATGGCCTTAATAAATCCTCGCCATTGGGGATTAGAACTCATAACTTCCCATGCCATTTCAGAATACTTACCCGGTACGGCATGACGTATATCCAAAACTGCGTTGTAATACCCCATTGGGCTAATCCAGTATTGAAGATAATAGCCAAATGGCCGGGTGCCATAGAATGCTTTCAATCGCCTCTTAATATCGAGAGTTTCCTTTTGCTCCATAAAAGGAGTAATTACATTTGCGCTTTCTGTAATTGATCCAGTAAACCCAGCATCAATCGTATTGCCTCTATACGCGTTATAAGTTGTATAAAGATAATGTGCCGTCTGAAACCAATACTGCCATTTCCTTAAGATTGGCTCTTTAAGGTTTTCGTAATTGCCATTATGCTCAAGGGGCAATTTATTTTGGCGTCTGAATTCCGCAATTATTGCCGGATAAATTAAAAGGGTCTTTGCACAACGAAATTGGTTGGAAGCTGCGCGACCAAGAACATATTTTCTACCGGTCTGACGTAAATAACGAAAACCGAAAAAATCCTGCCCACCCTCATTGGGCATTGCACTTAGCCATTCCGGCATTAAACTAGTTGGCGGCAAATTAACTCTACCATTAATATGGAAATATTGTCATCTATTAGCTTTTGGGAAGCAATCATTAATATTTCATTTTTGTACTCCGGTACTTCCCGAATCCCTTTGGTAACAGCAATGAGGGGGTAGGGCGCGCTGATTTTATGATACCGCCTTGCCGTGAGAACCGTTTTACAGGTTGTTTTCGGTGGTACAATATAGACGAGAAGAGAGGCGGACGGCAGAACCGTCACAACAAGAAAAAGACAAGGCCGCCTTGATTTAAGGAACCACCAAGCCTCCTTAAAACCCACTAACCTCCCCACAAGGCGGCCTTTATGTATTTATTGAGAAATGCGCCGATAAGCTGTTGATGCTAAATGCTGTTAGATGATGAATCGTCGGATGCGGGGAATCAGTTCTTCCACCACGAACGGCTTTACCAGGAAGTCGTCCGCGCCCAGTTTGAACGCCCGCTCCCGGTCGTTGATGTCCGCGCGGATGGTGATGACGATGACCGGCACGAGCTTTGTGCGGGGATTTTTCCGCAGGTACTCCAATAGGGCGAAACCATCCATCACGGGCATGATGATGTCGGTGATGATGATGTGGGGGGTGTGTTCTTCCAGTTGAACGATGGCGTCCTTGCCGTTTTCCGCCTCCAGTATCTCCACGTCCATTTTGGCGATGTGTTCGCGGAACAGGATGCGCATGATCCGGTCGTCGTCCACGAGCAGGATTTTCGGTTTGACGACCGGCAGGATGGCGTAGAAGGTGCTTCCTTTCCCTTTTTCCGATTCCACGGTGATGGCCCCGTTGTGGGTGGCCATGATGTCGTGGCTCAGCGGCAGGCCGAGGCCGGTCCCTTTTTCCCCCGCGGTGCCGGGGGTGGTGGTTTTTTCTTCCCGTTTGAAAAGGTTGGGGAGCACCTCCGGCGCGATGCCCACCCCCTCGTCCCTCACGGCGAGGGTCGCCTTGTGGCCATCCGGGGTGAAGAGGGTGACCATACTGTTTTTGTGCGAGAACTTGATGGCGTTGGATACGAGGTTGTAGACCACTTCGGTGAAGAGGTTCACGTCGGCGTACAGCCGGGTGCCTTCCGGCACGTTGTTGACGAGCTTTATCCCCTTCTGTTCGGCGAGGAAGGACATGCGGTCAATGGCGGCCATCGCCACGAAGTGGCCATCCAGAAACCTGCGCTGAAGCGTTACCGAGCCGGTCTGGAGCCTGCTGATGTTCAGCAGTTCCTCGATGAGCATGATCATGCTGTCGGTGGCGGCCATCGCCTGCGCGATCACCGCTTTGTGCTTGGGGTGTGGTTCGGGGTCGGTGTCCATGTTCAGCAATTTCATCGAAAGTTCCAGCCCGGTGAGGGGCGCCCGCAGGTCGTGCGCCACCAGCGATACGAACTTGTCCTTGATGGCGGTGGCCTCTTCGGCCTTCCGTTTCGCGGTGAGCAGTTCCTCTTCTATTTTGAATCGTTCGATGGCGTAGCGGATGGTGCGGGTGAGGGAGTCCATGTCCGTCTGCCCCTTCACCAGGTATTCCTGCGCGCCGTGCTTCACGGCCATGATGGCCAGTTCCTCGTCGTTCAACCCGGTCATGATGATGATCGGGATGGCGGCCGTGGCGGAGCGCATGCGGATGAGGGTGCTCAGCCCCTGCTCGTCGGGGAGCGAGAGATCGAGCAACACCACGTCGAACCCCTGCGTGTCCAGTTCCAGAAGGGTCAGCGCCTCGGCCATGCGCTCCACATGGGTGATGTGGAACAGCCCCTTGCCGGTTTCGGCCACGGCTTCCCGCACCAGCCGCGCATCGGCCATGTTGTCTTCCACCAGCAGTATCTTGTAGTTACCCGCCATATTTTATCCCGTTCGGCAGTTTTACCACGGAAAGCCAGAAATGTTCTATGGACTGTATCACTTGCAGGAATTTTTCCATGTCTATCGGCTTGGTGATATAGCAGTTCGCGTACAGGTTGTACGATTGGAAAACGTCCCGTTCCTCGTTGGAGGAGGTGAGCACCACCACCGGTATCCGTTTGAAGCGGTCGTCCTTTTTGATGTCTCCCAGCACCTCGCGCCCGTCGCGCCGGGGGAGGTTGAGGTCCAGCAATATCAGGTCGGGCCGCGGCGCGTCTTTATAATCGCCGCGCTGTAGCAGGAAGTCCATCGCTTCCTCGCCGTCTTTTACGGTATGCAGGTTGTTCAGGAGCTTGCACTCCTTCATCGCCTCGCGCGTCAGCCGCACGTCGCCGGGGTTGTCTTCCACCAGAAGGATGTCAATCGCGTTTTCCGTCATGTTCCCTCCTTGCACGGGCAGGGGAACGTGAAGAAAAACGTGCTTCCCTCGCCAAGTTTTGATTCCACCCGGATACGCCCGCCGTGGCGTTCCACCACCTTTTTGCAGATGGCAAGCCCGATGCCCGTCCCCTCGTACTGTTCACGCGGGTGCAGGCGTTGGAACATGCCGAATATCCGTTCCGCATGGCGTTCTTCGATGCCGATGCCGTTGTCCCGCACCGCGAACTCGATCGTTTTGTCCGCTTCGCACCTTGTCGCCGCGATGTGTACTTCGGGCGGCCGTTGCCCGTGGAACTTGAGCGCGTTTGAAACGATGTTCTGGAACACTTGCACCAGTTGGTTGGCGTCGGCCAGCACGGGGGGCAGGGGTTCCCGCGTCACGCGCGCGCCGGTATCCTCCATCTGCAACTGGAGGTTGAGCAGTGCCAGGTCCAGCGCCTTTTCGCTTTCCGTGAGGTGCGGTTGCACGCCCCGGGTGCTGATGCGGGAATAGCGGAGCATGTCCTGGATCAACGCTTGCATCCTCTGCGCCCCTTCGATGGCGTAATTGATGTATTCGTCCGCGTCCTTGTCCAGTTTTCCTTTGTAACGTTTTGCCAGCAGTTGCATGAAGCTGGCCACCATCCGCAGGGGTTCTTGCATGTCGTGCGAGGCCACATAGGCCATTTGCTCCAGTTCCTTGTTGGAGCGGAGTATCTCATGCTCGAATCGTTTGTGCTCGGTCATGTCGCGCGCGACGGCGTACATCACCCCTTCCGGCACGAACGGCGTGGCGCTCCACGCCAGCCACTTCACCGAGCCGTCCTTGCAGATGTACCGGTTCTCGAAATACACCACCGGTTTTCCCGCGCCGATTTTTGCCGCCTCGGCGGCGGAACTTTCGCGGTCGTCCGGATGGATGAACGAGATGAAGGGTTTAGAGAGCAGTTCCTCGGCGGAATAGCCGAGCGTTTTTTCAAACGCGGGGTTGATCCGCTTGAAGTAGCCGTCGAACCCAACTATGCACAGCATGTCCACCGAAAGGTTCACGAAGCGGTCGCGCTCAGCCTCCACCGCATTCAGTTTCCGTCCCGTTTTCATGGTTTCGATGAGGTTGGCGCAGGTGCTGACCAATGGCGCGAGGGCGGAACCAACGGTTTCGGAATATCCTTCCGGATGGTTGGCCAAGCCGATCGTTCCTTCCAGTATGTCGCCGCTGAACAGCGGAATGCCGATGAACGACCGGATGGGGGGATGTCCGGCCGGTTGCCTTCCGCCAAAGCGGGGATCGTGCGGGGCATGATTGGCGATCACGGTTTTTCCCGACGTGACGGCAATGCCGAAAAGGTTGTCGAGGTTGGTGAAATCCATTGCTTCACTTGTGTGTTTTTCAAAGAACGCGCGGTAGGCGGGGTCATTCGATATGTCGGCCAATGCGATGTTCCGCAGGAAGGGCTTGCCGTCCGCTTCATACATAAGTTCCGCAATGAAGCCGTATTCGCTTCCGGTGAGACGCAGGGCGCTTTCCAGGAGGTGCGTAAAGGTCTCTTTCGGGTTCCCGCGCGTAATGTACATCAGTTGCGCCTTGCTGATGGAATCGAGCAGTTCACGGTGTTTTCTTACCGCGTGTTCCGCCGCCTTGAGGTCGGTCAGATCCGTGATCAGCGCGAAGGAACCCCGTTTCATGCCGAAGGCCCCCATGATGGACGAGGCGCTGATGAGCACTTCCAGCTTTCCGCCATCCGCTTTCATGAAAGACACCTCATACTTGAAATGTCCCGCGGTGCCTAGCCGCGCGTGGCTGGCGGCGAATGTCTTTTGGTTCTCATCGTCCATGAACCCGGAAGGGTGTTTCCCGATGATCTCTTCACGCCCCCTGCCAAGCATCCGGCACAGGGCGTCGTTCACCTCCACTATTTTTCCGTGCTCATCCAGCATCAAAAACCCCTCGGAGGTGGAGTCCAGCACCCCCCGGTAGCGTTCTTCGCTTTGACGGATGCGCTCTTCCGCTTCTTCCCGTTCGCGTATGTGGCCGAGCATCCGGTCAATTTCCCTGTCCGTGTTCCGGTCGCCCAGGAACTCGTCGGTCGGGACGTAGTAGAAATTCCTGCACACCGTCCCGCCGTGGATCACCATCGGGTGGGTGCGGATAACGTCCATTATCGTTTCGGGCGGGAACCGTTTCCGGTTGTACTGGCATATCGCCAGGATGTCGTAATGGGGAAAGAAATGGTTGAGCTTCGATTCGTATTCAATGAGCCGTTCCACGCCGCGCTCGCTCCCCAGCGCCCAGGTCATTTCGCCGGTCGCGCGGAGCGCTTTGAACCCTTGCGCCTTCGCTGAATCCGTCGCCGCCTTCAAAAAGTCAATCATCCGGTCAGGGTCGAAATCCCCTTCGCGCAGGTAGGCGTCGCGCTTGCCGATGACCGCCAGCGCGCCCTTTTCCAGTTGCTTTTCGACATTCACTCCGCGGGCGCGGAACATTTCCATGATGAAGGAGGCGTCGTTATCATCCGCGATATACACGCATTTTTCGCCGCGCTCCAGTCCCAGCTTCATGAAGGTGATCGCGGCCTCCATCTCCTCTTCGCGCGTTTCGTAGATAAGGCACAGATGGTCGTGGATTCCGAGTTTTTCAATGGCTTTGTAGAGTGTTGTTTTTGCCATACCGGGATAGTGTGCCGTCACCACACCGCCTCCTTAAACCATGTTAAATCTTATTGGATTCCAATTCCACATGATTTGCATGGTTTTTTGGTAATATGCGGACATGGCGGGGTATGAAACGGCGATTGCGTGGGGGATATTCGGCCTCACCTATTTCACCCTGGCACTTGGGTACGTTCCGTTTTTCCGGCTGGACCGCACTGGCGCGGTGTTTATCGGCGCTTTGGCCGCCACCGGGCTTGGACTTCTGACCCTCGAAGAGTCTTTTTTGGCGCTGGAGTACCGCACGCTCCTCCTTCTTTTCAATATGATGATCATCGTTTCCTACTTCGTTAATTCGGGGGTGTTTTCGCGCATACTCGGTTTTCTTGAGCGTATCGAAAATCAAAAGCGGATGCTGTGGGCGACCGTTCTTGTTTCCGGCCTTGCGTCGGCGGTGTTCATCAACGATGTGGTGTGCCTGGTGCTCACGCCGGTGGTTGCGGACATCGTTCTGGCCCGGAAATGGAACCCCCTGCCGTACCTGCTGGCCGTGGCGATGGCGAGCAACATCGGATCTGCCATGACGCCGATTGGCAATCCGCAGAACATGTATATAGCTTCCGTGTCGGGAGTTTCGTGGAGCGAATTCGTGTGGCGGATTTTCCCGCTTTCGGCGTTGGGGCTGGTGTTGCTCGGTTTCGCGCTTTTGCCGATGTTGAAAGGCGGGGAGGGGGGGAACGCCCCGCCGGAACATCATCACCATGCGCGGGGGCGCGACTTGGCGCGCGCGGGGGCGGTGCTGGCCGCCGTTCTTGCCGGGTTCTGGGCCGGGTACGAGGCGGCGTTGGTGACGGGGTTGGGAGCGGCGTTCCTCCTGTTGACCCGGCATATTCCGCGCAAGCGGATATTCTCGTTGGTGGATTGGGACCTGCTGGTATTGTTCGCGTCGCTGTTCGTGGTGATGGCGGCGGCGGATAAATACGGCGTGACGGCGCGGGCGTACGGACTGCTGGAGCCGCTGGGCATCGGCACTTCCGCGGGATTCCCGGCTATTCTGGCGGCACTTTCCAACTTTGTGGGGAACGTCCCCGCTGTGGTGTTCCTCGCGCCTTTGGTGGAGCGGATGGGCGGCGGACATGAATCGTTTTTATTGATGGCGGCGGTAAGCACGTTCGCGGGGAACCTTACGCTGGTCGGCTCCATCGCCAACCTCATCGTGGCGGAGAAGGCGAAGGCGAAAGGGATAACCGTGGATTTCTGGAGTTACACCAAGGCGGGCTTCGGCGTCACGCTGGTGCTGTGCATCGCCGCGGCGCTGGTTTTGTAGCGGTTTCGCTACTTCTTCGCCGCAAGTGAAAAATGCAGGGCGTCGAATAATTGCCCGAACTCGCGGGTAGCCATCGCGCCCGCATGGCCCGGATGGGCGGGGTCGGTGAATGCTTGAAAATGCGGGAAGGCCATGTTCTGCAGTTTCCAAAAATCCGATTCGATGCCGTGGACGGTGGCCTGCCCCAGCGTTTCCAGCACGATCTTGGCCGATTCTCGTATTCCCTGTTCACACAGCCGCTCCATGTGGTATTCCAGATAGGCCATTACGTTCTTCCGCAGATGGCGCGGCTTGAGGGTGATGTCCCACGCGGTGGCCTCGCGGAATATCCGCGCCATCTCGTGGCCGTCCGTGCTCAGGCGTGTTTCGGTGAACAGCCCGTTCAACTGCTTTTCAAAAACATAGCGCGCCGCGATCTTGAATTCGTCCGGTATCGGCACGCCGATGTCCACATGGAAATCCATCAGCTTGCGGTTGTTGTTGAACAGGTCCTGGTACGCCTCGGCGAACTGGCCTATTCGCTCCGCCATCAATTGATCCATCACCCGCCGCCGCTCTTCGTTGAACAGCGCCTTGATGGTGAAATAGGTCTGGCCGAAGTGTCGTTCCACCGAATGGATGAGGTCCGGGATGGAACGCCGCCGGAACGACTCCACGATGTCGTTGCGCGAGATGGAGTAGTCCGCCATCTCGAAAAACGGATGGATGAAGCAGTTGAAGTCGTGTGCCCCCAGGTGGAGCAGGCAGAACGTCAATTTCTTCGATTCCAGCGTGGTCTGCGAGGTAAGCTCCAGCATCCCCAAAAGTATCATGGTGTCCAGATACACCTCTTTCACGGTGTCCACCATCTCCACCTTGTAGCTGTAGATGCGCTTGATCGGCTCCTCTTCCTTCCACAGCGAACTGATGATGATGGCATGCGCCGCGATCCGCATAGGGTTCAGCCGCAGGGGGGCCACGATGTTCCGGAAAATATCGGCTCCCGTCCCGTGCTGTTTCACGTTGCTCCGCGCGTCCTTGAGAATGCCAAGGAATTCCTCTTCCAGCGGGCGCAGGGCCACTTCCTGCGCCATGTCCATCGCTTTGGCGGCGTATTTCATGATCTGCACCGTCTCGATGCCCGAAACGTCGTTGAAGAACCATCCGCACGAGGTGTACATCGTCATCGCCAGCCGTTGCATCTCCAGGTGCTTGAGCGCCTCGGTGATCTGCGCCTGAGTGAGCGGCTGGCGCTGGTGTTTTAGGAAAAACTCCTCGATGCGCTGGTGGCTTTTATGGAGCACGAGGTCAATGTAGTCGTTGCGAGCGTCCCACGGCGATTGCAGGTATTTCCCGCCGCTTTCCTCGAATATCGCGTCAATCCGCTCCTTCAGGTGGTCCAACGCCTCGCGCAACGGCGCGCGCCATTTCTGGTTCCAGCCCGGCCCGCTCCCGGTACTGCATCCACAGTCCGAGCGCCACCGCTCCACGCCGTGGGCGCAACTCCATGAGCTGTCTTCCACTATTTCCGCCTCCCACTCCGGGGGATGCAGTTCCAAAAAGTGGCCGTAGTTCGTCAGCACCGTGTCCTTTTGGGACTGTAACGTGGCGATGGCCGAAGCCAGCGCCATCTCGCCGAACTTGTGGTGGTGGCCGTACGATTCGCCGTCGGTCGCTATGTGGACGATGCGGGGCCTTCCGTCCGCCGGGAACTTTGAAAGGAAACGGTTGCCTAATTTCACCCCGTCGAACAGCGCCCCCTCGAACGCAATGGAAAGCGAGAGGCCGCCATCGTAAAAGAACAGGGCGATTTCCTCCCCGTTTTCAGACCGCCACAGGTAGGGGCGGGTGGTGTCCACGTCGCCATTGCAGTCCGTCCATGCAGACCCCGGTTTTACCGGGCGAACGCGCTTGGCCTGCCGGGGGGAGAGGATGGTGAACTTGATGCCGTGTTTTGCCGCGAGCGCGAGCGATTCGCTGTCCACCGCCGCCTCGGCGAACCAGATGCCTTCAGGGGCGCGGCCAAAGCGGTGTTGGAAATCGCGGATGCCCCAGATGATCTGGGTTTCCTTGTCCTTCGGGCTGTTGAGCGGCATGATGGAATGGTTGTACACCTGCGCGATGGCGTTCCCGTGACCGTTGCGCCGGCCCACGCTCAGGCGGTCGGCTTCCAATATCTTCTGGTAGGTGTCCGGCTGGTGCCGTTCCATCCAGCTTAATAGGGTGGGGCCGAAGTTGAAGCTGATGTGCTCGTAGTTGCTGGCGATCCCTTTGATCCTGCCGTCGCGATCCAGTATCCGGGCGGCGGTGTTTGGCGTGTAGCACTCGTAGGTCACGCGCTCGTTCCAGTCGTGGAACGGCGCGGCGGATTCTTCGGTCTCCACTTCGTCCAGCCACGGGTTTTCGCGCGGGGGCTGGTAAAGGTGCGCGTGGATGCAAACGTATTTCTCCGGCATGGGTGAATTCTATCCCCTAACGTCCCCATTTGAAAAGGGGCCGGGGGTAAAGGGTTGGGCCGGGGGTTCCGATAAGGAAGGGCATGAGGGGTGTAATTGCGTCCATACTGTTGTCCGCCGTCCTTATGGCGGGTGCGGCCCAAGCCGCGTATCTGGGGCTGGGGGAAGAGGCGAACAGGGAAAAACGCAAAGGGGGAGTGGTTTTTCCCGTCATGAACAAAACCAACCGGAACATCAACCAGATATTCGGCTGGGTGTACGGTTATGAAGAAAAACAGCCGTACGCATTCAAACTGGCCGCCAATCCCCACGCGCCCGCGCGGCGCGTGACGGCGGGGCCGCACCTGCCGGGGCAGACCGCCCTTTACTGGTTCCCCGTTCCGGCGTATCATCTGAAAATGAAAAAATTTGGCGTGGTGGTGTACGATGCCTCGGTTTCGTTCGATAACTGAGGGTGTGGTGCGCTTCGTTTTTACCATTATCATTGTCGCGCTGATGGCTATTCCCGCGTACGCCGCCGATGTGGCGCACGAAAACAAGGTGGATTACCTGGGCGTGACGACAGGTGAGGCGATGGAAAAGGTCATTGCCCTTCAACCGGCATTGAAAGAACAGGTGTCCGCCAGTTTCGGCGAGATACAAAAGCGCGCCGCCACCGATTTTTCCCTTTTTCTCCGGCACCCGAAGGAGGGACGGTATTTTGATCGTTTCCTGAACGTCATGCCGGTGAAAATCTTCTCCGCTCCGCTGGCTTGCGGCACCATGTCCGAGGCGATCTCCCTGTTGGTTCCCGCAAATGCGGGAGACCACGCGGTTCTGTACTCTTACAGTTTCGTTTCCTGCGCCAACGACCCGCTGGTGACGCCGGTGCGGATGGTGGACAAATATGTGGAAAAGTACGGCCTGTACGATGAAAAGGATTTCGACCGCAATCAGCATGTATATAACAAAGTATTGTCGCGCTGGCAGGTGCGGGTGAAGCCGGTGGCGCTGGCCGATAAGGGGGCCGCGCTGGTGATCACGGTGATAGACGAAACGGTGTTCGGCGAGGCGTACCGTTTGGCGCGGTTCAAGCTCCGCCAGTCTGAAGAGAATTCCAAAGAAAAGTTCTAACCGGCCCGGGTAGTGGTTTAGTTTGAGATTGCCACAGCCATCTTTGATAGCCTCGCAATGACAACACACAGTCATTGCGAGCGTAAGCGAAGCAATCTCCTTATTTTTGCAAACAGTATTTTCAAACTAATCCACTACCACGGCCCACCGGTTTTTTCGATTATCGCCACCGTGTGCGATAATAGGGGGCCATGGCGGTCATAAACAACGTCGAGAAGGTGGCGGTTATTCTGCGCAACCAGGGGGTCATTTCCCCCGAACAGTTGCAGGAGATACGCCGCCTGATGGAACCGCCTCCCACGCGCCACCGCCGAAGGGCCGTCCATGAACTCCGCAAGGCGCGCAAAGAGGAAAAATACGCGCCGGACGTGATAAGCGCCATGAAGCTGTTCTCAATCGCCGGAAAGCCGGTGGACGAGGAACTGATAATAAGCGTCGTGGCAAAAGAATACGGCATCCCTTTCCGCAAAGTGGATCCGCTGGATATGGATGCGAAAGTGGTGTCCGAAACATTGCCGAAGCCGTTTGCTCTAAAGCACCACGTTTTGCCGGTGGCTCTATTGGGCAGGGAGCTGACCGTGGCAACCCCGGAGCCGGAGGACGCGGCGGTGGTACAGCAGATCGTGGTGGCCACCGGCTACCGCGTGAACCATGTTCTTTCGGCGCGGTCCGAGATTGATAAAACGCTCAAGCAGTTCTTCGGGTTCCAGACCAGCGTGGCGATGGCGGAAAAAGAAGTGACCGGCCAGCAGGCGGGCCTGGCGAACCTGGAGCAGTTGTCCAAACTTAAGAGCGAGGACGAAATTTCGTCCAGTGATCTGCATATACAAAACGCCGTTGATCTTTTGCTCCACTACGCGCTCACCAACCGCGCCAGCGACATACACCTTGAGCCGAAGCGCGAACACACGGTGGTGCGGATGCGGATAGACGGCGCGCTGGTGGAAACGCAAAAAATACCCCGCGTGGTGCATGGCGCCATCATCTCGCGCATAAAAATACTGGCGCGGATGGACATCAGCGAAAAACGCAGACCGCAGGACGGGCGCATCAAGGTCCAACGCGAGGGGAAGGAGAGCGAGATGCGGGTGTCGGTGCTCCCCGTGGCGTTCGGCGAAAAGGCGGTGATACGGATATTCGACGCGGAGATGGCCCTGAAAAGCCTGGAAGTGCTTGGTTTCTTTCCCGAAGAACTGGAAACTTACAAACGGTTTCTGGCGAAACCGAATGGCATAATCCTCGTCACGGGGCAGACCGGCTCCGGCAAAACGAGCACGCTGTACTCCTCGCTGAAGCACCTCTACACTCCGGAAACGAACATCGTCACCATCGAGGACCCGATCGAAATGGTGGTGCCGGAATTCAACCAAGTGGCGGTGAACCCGGCGATAGACCTTACGTTCGCCAGCGCGCTACGTTCCATTCTCCGGCAGGATCCGGACATCATCATGGTGGGGGAAATACGCGACCGCGAAACGGCGGAGAACGCGGTGCAGGCCGCGCTCACCGGCCACCTGGTGCTCTCCACCCTCCACACGAACGACACCGCCTCGTCGCTCACGCGGCTGTATGACATCGGCATAGAACCGTACCAGATACGGAGCACGCTCATCGGCTTGGTGTCCCAGCGGCTGGTGCGGGTGATATGCGAACATTGCAAAACGGACGTCGTCGTGGCGCCGGAAGAACTGAAGGCGGCGGGCATAGCGAACAGCAAGCCGCTCACCCTCAAGAAGGGGGCGGGGTGCGACAAGTGCCGCTTCACCGGTTACTACGGACGGACGGGCGTTCATGAGGTGATGGACATCACTGAAAACCTGAGGAACATGATAGACGGCGAAACACCCGATACCGCCATCCGGCAGGCGGCCCGCAAGGCGGGGATGCGCATATTGCAGGAAAATGCCGTAAGGAAAATGCTGGCGGGCGTGACTACGCTGGACGAAGTCCTGCGTCTTTTCAGCCTATAACTTCCCGAGGGCGATCCGGTACATCGCCATCTGGCCGGCGGTTTCCTCCACTCCCACCTCGATGGAATCCACCCCCGCAAGGTATCCCTTTTTATCCAGGACCTCTTTGAGTTGATGGCACAGGTATTCGGAAAGCATTTCGACCGTGGTGTTCGGAATCGGCAGGGCAAGCACGTCCTCCTTTGGGAATGAGTAGCGCTTGTCGCGGTAGATCACCTCGAATTGGCCGTCCTGCTCCCCCATTTTCAGGTGCGGGTTATTCAGGGCCATCAGCACCTTGTGTTCCAACCGGTCGCACAGCACCTGCATTTCCTTTTTCAGCACCTTGAAGTCGATCACATAATGATTTTCGTCCGGCCTGCCCACGATCTCCACCACCGTGTAATAGTTGTGCCCGTGGAGCGCCTCGCACTCGTTCTCGAACGTGATGAAATGCGCCGCCGAAAAATTCAGCTTTTGTTTCTCGATCCGTATCTTGTGCATGTCACCCTTCATATTCAAATAGCAACTCGCCTTCCGCGTCCAGCGCGCGGCGGTGCGCCTCCTCGGCGGTATCGCCCGCGCTCACGAAATACCCCAGCCGATCCGCGGAAGTTTTCAATCCGCGCACGGTGTCGCCCGGCTTGGCGGTGCAATAGGCGTCAATTATACCCGGCAGGGCGGCGGCTATTTCAAATCCGGAAACTTCCTTTATCTTTCCCGGCGAGGCGGTGATGAAATGGAACACCGCGCCGCGCGAATGGTTCGGGACGAGGGACCGTTTGGAATTTCCCAACAGTATCTCGGCGTACTCCACCATTTCGTTCACGCCGCTGGTCAGTTCCGCGATAGGGTGGGGCGTCGCGCCGCCGCCGCACCGCAGGCCGATCTCGAAAAGCATTTGCGAGCCGTCCGGCAACGTGCACAGTTCCACATGGGCCGCGCCGTCCACAAGCCCCACCGCGCGGGCGGCCTTGATGGCAAGACGCTTCACGTTTTCCAGCGCCGCGCCGTTCAGCCGCGAGGGGTAAAGCACGCTTTTGTCCACCCGGTAGGGCGGCGGCGTTTTTACCTTGTCGGAAACCATCAGCGTCACTCCTTCGCCGCCGCGCATGAGAACTTCCGCGCTATGCTCCAACCCCTCGAAATACGGCTCCACCAGCACCTCCGGCGAATCGGAAAACGATGAGGCGAAGGCGTACACGTCATTCAGGTCCGCATCGGCCTCGATCTTCCTCACGCCGCGGCTTCCGCCGCCCACATCGTCAGTCGGCTTGCAGATGGCCGGAAAACCGGTCTCGCGGACCGCATGGGCGAATGAGTCCCGCGAATCGGCCAAGCGGATCGCGGGGGAGGGGAGTCCAGCGGCACACCATGCCTGCCGCATCAGCTTCTTGCTGGTGGCGGTGCGGGCCGCCACCGGGCTGGGGCCGCGAAGTCCGAGGGATTGCGAGATGAGCGCGGCGGGGAGCACCGCCCGGTCATGGGTGGGTATCACCGCTCCCGCATTTTCGCGTTTCGCCAGCTCGATACCTTTCTCCACATCGCGGAAATCGAACTCGCCGCACGCATGGGCGATGCGCATCCCCGGCGCTTGCGGATTGCCATCCACCACCACGGTGCGGAAACCGTGCTCGTTCAACGTGGCGATGGACGGCACGGAATAGATGTTCCCGCCGAGGATCACGAGGGTTTTTTGCTTCACAGGCCGTACACCTTCACCGCGTTGAGGCCGAAGATGTTGGCCTTCTTTTCTTCCGCCAGATCCTTGAACTCCACCCGCGCCAGGGAAAGGTAGCGGTTTACCTGCTCTTCCGGGAAGTCGGAGCCGAACAGCAGTTTTTGGTCCAGGTGCCGCGCCGTGTAGAGCAGGTCCATCGTCACGGAGGAACCGCGGAACCGCTCGATAATGAACGAGCAGTCCAGATAGACGTTCGGGTTCGACTTCGCGGCGAAGAACGCTTCCATTACCCACGGCGTGCAACAGTGCGAAAGCACCATTTTCAGTTCGGGGAATTTCTTGGCGAGCCGGTCGAACACCGTGGGGCGCAGTTGATCCATCGGCAGGTACGCCGAATGGCCGAACACGTCGAAATTTATCACGCTCCCCCGCTTGGCTATCACTTCGTACAGCGGGAATAACCGCTCGTCGAGCGGCGAGAAGTTCTCGCGCCGGGGGTGGAGCTTCACGCCGCGGAACAAGCCGCAGTCGAGGTATGGGGCGACATCCTCCACCAGTTGCCGGGTGGGATCGAACGCGGCAAGGGCAAAGAGCCTTCCGTTGCTTTCCTCGCACACTTTTTTCAGGTAGTCGTTCTGGTCCAGTTGCGCCAAGCCCAGCAGGAGGCCTTTGGTAACTCCCCCCGCGTCCATCTGGTCCATCAGCGCGACGTACGAGGCGTTGTACTGCCGGGTGAACCATTCACCGGTCTGGCTGATATGGATGTGGGCGTCAACCACCGGGGCGTTATACATCGGTCATTGTTTGGTCACAGCCCCACCAGGTAGCCGAACCTCTCCGTGAACTTTTCGACCGTTATGTTGCATATCTTCGCCAGCCGGGCAAGCTGTTTATCGTCCGTGAAGTCCTCTTTCTTGAGCCGGATCATGTATTCCACCGCCACATGGAAAGATTGCGAGGTAACGTCCACCATCCGCACCTTCGTGCGTCCCGTTTCGGGGTCCAGCGCCTTGCTGAACGGGATGGGCACCGATCTGCCGTCCTGGATGGAGATCATGTCCGCCGTCCGCCCTTCAAGCAGGTACACCGCCGCGCTGTATCCCAGGTCTTTGGTATATTCGATGTCGAACGGGGTGGGTTCCACCGACCGCAGTTCGTAGCCTATGTCCTTGTCCACGATGGTGGTCTTGATGCCGAACTCCTTGAGACCCTTGCGCACTTCCTCTTTCAGCATCCCCCCAAGGTCTATCTCGGCCAGGCGGATGTGGCCGTGTTCGTCGTACTCGATCTTTCCCATTTTCTTAAGCTCATAGGGGGAGATTTTTTCCGCCAGCCCTTCCGCGAGGATCGCCACGCCGAACTCGCGGTTCATCGCCAGCCGCTTGACGTAGGAGCCGATGAGGATGTCCACGATGTGCTGTACGCTAATCTCCTTCACGTCGCCGAACTCTTCGGGGATGATGGTGAGCGTGGCACCGGTGGATTTGCCGATGCCCAGCGCCAGGTGGCCCGCCTTGCGCCCCATCGCGGTGATGTAGTACCAGCGGTTGGTGGTTTGCGCGTCCGCGATGATGCTCCGCGTGATCTGCGAGCCGAAGTGCCACGCGGTGGTGAAGCCGAATGTGCGGATGCCGTAGGGCAGGTCCAGGTCGTTGTCTATGGTCTTTGGCACATGGACGAACTGGATCTTTCCTTTCGCCTTTTTGTCGAGCTGGATGGCGGAAAAGCAGGTGTCGTCGCCGCCGATGGTGATGAGCGCGTCCACCTTCAGTTTTCCCAGCGCGTCCAGCACGTTTTTGAGCGATTCCTCGGCCTTGGTGGGGTTTGCGCGCGAGGTGCGCAGAATGGAGCCGCCCAGAAAGTGGATGTGCGCCACGTCTTCGATCTGCAGTTCCTTGGTGAACGTGGCGTCTCCGTCCATCAGGTGTTCAAAGCCGTCAAGGATGCCTACCACGGTCACCCCTTCATTGCGGAGCTTGATGGTGGCCGCCGTTATCACGCTGTTGATGCCCGGGGCGGGGCCGCCGCCCACGAGAATCGCGCACTTTTTCATTTTTCCCATATTACCCGCTCCTGCCAGTTGTGTTTGTGCTATTTGAAATGTTTCAAAGTATTTTAACCCACTTCGGGGCAAAGAGGGAGAAAGGCTACCTCGGTTCCCGCACCGGGATTTCCTGATCGCGGATTTTCAGCGATTCCTCGGCTTTCCGCCGGACATCATCCGCCGCCGCTTTCGGCAAAACGGCCACTGCGGCGGCCATCCCTTTTTCCTCGGTGTAATCGGCTATCTTCGATCCCGTCAACACTTCGTCAACGGTCTGCTTTATCACCATCCGCACTTCGTTTTTGCATTCGGGGCTTTTTCCTTCGCACATACTGTCCACCATTTCGGTTTCCACCCGCACCCGGATCTGTTTGGCGATCTCGTAGCGCGCCATCACTTCCGCCACGCGCCGGTCGGCGGCGGAATTTCCCGATGTCTTGACTTGCCCGACGCCGACAAGGTACTGGTCATCGGGGTACTGCTTTTTGATCTCGGCGGGGGAGACGGCAAAGGCGGGAAGGGCGGCAAGCGCGCACCAGGCGAAGGCCGCCAGCAACCGCCTATTCATGGATCAGGTTGATCTGCCGGACGACGTTCCCGGTTGATTTGAGTATCTCCGCCGCCATCTTCACCTTCTTGTGGGAGAATTTCGCCGTTTCGCCGGAATATTTTTGGACGATATTGCCGCCGCCCCGCGTTTTGATGCGGTTTTCCACCACGTCGGCCAGCGCCTTGTCCGCATCGCCCCCCAGAGCCTTGATCTGCGTGAACAGCACGTCCATCTCCTTCAACGGCGTGAGCGACGCGATGATGTAAAACGTCTCAAGTCCGGTCACGTTGTCGAACTCCAGCATCTTGTCCGCGCCGGGGATGTAATATTCATGCCCGGCCTCTATCGGGTTGGCGAACGGCACGTCCGGGTTCGGGAATATCATGTACACCGCGCCGGACGAATCGCGGTTGATGACGTACAGGTGGCATTTCTGGAACGGCTGGACCATCAGTTGGTATTGTGTTCCGGAGGCGACCTTGCCGCCTTCCTTTATCACCTTGTCTTCCGCGTCGTAAAAGGCGAAATAGATCTGGATGTCTTTTCCCTTTTGCTCCTGCTCGGCGGATTTTCCCTGCGCCAGCGAATCGGCGTATGCTTCCATCGCCGAAATATCCACCTGGAATTCGCCGGTGTATGAATAGGCGTCCTTCGCGGGGTCGTAGGCCGACTGTTTTTCCTTGATGCTCCGCACGAAGGCCACGGACGCGCTTTTCACCTCGTCCGATTCCAATTGCATGTTCTTCACGGTGGTGCTGGCCTGAATGAAGGTCCCGGCGGCCTCTTCCACCGCAATGCGGGTGGCCGCCTGCTTGGCTTCCTCTTTCGCCTGTTGCTTGGTCTTGCTTTCGCCCACCTGCACGGACGCCGTGGCGGTGACGGATACAATCTTTCCCTGCGCGGCATAGGCCGACGCGGCAAATAACGAAACGGAAAGGACAATCGAAATCAGCGTTTTCATCTTCAGTTCCCCTGTCGCCCATTATCCCCATTTGGGAGGCGGTTGACAACCGTGCGGATGCGCGGAGCGGGAGGGGACGTTTTGAATGAGGGGGCACATTTGGTACAATCCGCACGATGAGTGTTGCATTCCTTGATTTTGAAAAGCGGATACTGGAGCTGGAAAGCAAATTGGAAGAACTGCGTTCGCTGAGCAAGCTTCAGAACACGGATTTCTCAGCCGAGATCCGCAAGATGCACAAAAAACTGAGCACGCTCAAAAAAGAGACCTTCTCGAACCTCAACCGTTGGCAAAAAACACAGCTTGCCCGCCACCCGTCGCGTCCCTATGCGCTCGACTATATAAAGGAAATCGCCCCGGACTTCGTCGAACTGCACGGCGACCGCTATTTCGGCACCGGCCCGTCCATCGTGTCGGGGTTTGGCACCATGGAAGAAATGAGCGTGATGTTCATCGGCATCCAAAAAGGGCGCGACATAAAGGAAAAGATGTACCGCAATTTCGGCATGCCACACCCGGAGGGGTATCGCCGCGCGTTGCGCATGATGAAAATGGCCGAAAAATACAACCGTCCGGTGGTCACACTGCTGGACACCCCCGGCGCATATCCCGGCATCGGCGCCGAAGAGCGCGGCCAGGCCGAAGCGGTGGCGCGGAACCTTATGGAAATGTCGTCCCTGCGGGTACCCATCATCTGCGTGGTGATCGGCGAGGGGGGGAGCGGTGGCGCGCTGGCCATCGGCGTGGGGAACCGCGTGCTGATGTTGGAGCATTCCGTTTATTCCGTCATATCGCCGGAAGGGTGCGCCGCCATCTTGTGGAAGGATCAAACAAAAGTGGAAGAGGCCGCCGAAGCGCTGGCGCTCACCGCGCAGGACCTTCTGGCGAACAAGATCATCGAGGAGATCGTGCGCGAGCCGATAGGCGGCGCGCACCGCAATCCCACCCTCGCGGCGCATATCCTCCGCCGTGCGCTCCGCAGGAACCTGGGCGAATTGACGCCCCTTTCCGGCGATGAACTCGTGCGGCAGAGGCGCGAGAAGTTCCGCAACATGGGTTCTTTTCTCGAACAGCAGTTGGCTTAAAGATGTTCCGTTTTGCGTTGCTGTTCTCCGCTTTGTTTCTTTTTCCCGCTTTGGCGTTCGCCGATGGCGAGGTGGGGCCCCGTGCGTCAACGGCGTCGAAAGAGTTGATGAAGGCGATCAACAACAATCTTTTGGAGACCGTGAATGGCGGCGGGTTCGCTTCCGCGATTGGGCAATGCGACCACGATAAGGCCCGTTTTCCCGCCCGCACCTCGCAAAGGGCGCAGTTGGTGAAGATTGCGCGCGTGAGTCTGAAGCCGCGCAACCCGAAAAACGCGCCGGATACGTTCGAGGCGCAACAGCTGGTCCAGATGAAGGAGGATCTTGCCAAAGGGGAGCTAAAGCCGCGCTACATCGGCAAGGAGGTAGTGAACGGCAAGAAGTATTACCGCTTCATGGAGGCGATCCGCGCCAGCGCGTTTTGCCTGAATTGCCACGGCACCGAATCGGAACTGGACAAGGATGCGATAGCGAAGATACGGAAAATGTATCCGCTGGACAGGGGATCAGGCTACCGCGAAGGGGATTTGATGGGGGCCGTCTCGGTCGTCATCCCAATGGGCGATTGATTCCGGTTACAGTTTCGATTGGCGTGGTTCAAGAATCCGGCTGATCTCCTCGAAGCCCCCTTTTTTGGCAAGCTGATAGGCGGTTTCACCGTGCTCGGTGGCTATTGCCACGTCGGCCCCGCCATACAGGAGCATCAAAACGGTTTCCGCCGCGCTCCCGTTCTCGGCGGCCATCGTCAACGCGGTATCCCCGAAGTTCGACTTATCATTGACGCGCGCGCCGCTCTCCAAAAGGAAACGCACCGTCGCGATTGAATTGGGCGCCTGCGCGGCGATCATCAGGGGTGTGGTTCCGTCGGAGGTTTTGCCGTTCACGTCCGCCCCTTTTTTCACGAGGAGTTGAGCCATTTCAAGGCTGTCTCGTTTGGTGACGGCGTACATCAGGGCTGTCCACCCGTTCCTCGTGGCGGCGTTCACATCCGCGCCGTTCGCCAGCAGAAGTTCCGCCGTTTTCATGCGCCCCGCTTGCGCGGCGGCCATTAGCGGGGGTAGCCCGGAGTGGCCGGGACCGTTGAGGTCCATCCCGCTTTCAATGAACAGCGCCACCGCTTTTTCATCTCCCCTGGAACTAGCGGTGGCGAATTGGTCCGGGGTGCGGTAATAGCCGGACTTCTCGAATTCGGCGGCAATGTCGTTTTCACCGGCGTCGCTTTGGGAACAGGCGGAAAGCGCCGCTGATAGCAGGAGCAAGAGGTAAATCCGGACTCCCATTTAATCCCCTTATGCCAGCAATGATTCACCGCATTTCATGCCGAACCGTATACAACCCCGTGGAAATTATAATGCAGGTGGGGCGCGAGGTTCAAGGCCGGAGAGGCTATTTTTTGCTGTTTCCGGTTTCCAGGGTGGTCTTGCTTTCCAGGGTTGCGGCCATCGTTTTCCAGTCTTTCACCACGCCTTTTGAGTTTGCGTACTCAAGCTGAATGTTGGGATTTCTTGCCAGCTTTGCCCGAAGGGTCCTGAGCAGGGAACCGGTCCTGTTGCCGTCCCATACCTGCTGGTTGATGCATATCCTCGTCAGGTCCAGCGCCAAGTCCAGTTCCGGGAAACGGGCTGGCGGTATCTCGTCCTCTTCCAGCAGGCGTTGTATCCGCTCGAATGCGGGGAGCGCCTTGGGGCAATCGCCCCGCAGGAGGTGGATGCGACCGGCGGCGAAGTAGCCGTGTTTGTCGTTCGGCCAGCGGCGTATCATTTCCTCCGCCATCGGGTACGCTTCGTCCAGCCGTCCCTCCATCAGAAGCACCCACATGAGGGAGCTGAACGACACGTCCGCGGTGATCCCCCCGCTGGTCCACGCCTTGCGGAGCATCCGTATCCCTTCCTCGCGAAGGTCTTTGTCGTTGGTGATGAACTTTTTCACGATCCAGCCCACGAATCCGCCTTCCTCCGTATGTTTTTTACTCGCGTAGTAATACAGCGTGCCGAGGCCGAAATAGCAGTCGTACAGGTCCGGGGCGATCCGCAACGCCTCTTCCAAAGCGGTTTTCGCCTTGACGGAAAGCAGGAATGCCGGGACGAGGTTTTGCTCCTGCGCCTCCACCAGACCCCGGTAGCCGTAAATGTTGCCAAGGTAGAAGTGCCCGGTCGGGTCGCCGGGATGCTTTTTGTTGAACTCTTCCGCCTTGGACACGGTGAGGTCGGCCCATTTTTGGAAAGGGACTATCCCGCCGCGGTCGTGCGAGGCGTTCAGATATTCGGCGTAGCGCCCGGCCATGAAGAAGTAGCCTTCGGGCCTATCGGGATGGTCTTTGATATAGCGTTGGAACAATTCCTCCGCCTTGCCGTATTCTTCGTTGTAGACGTATTCAAACCCGCGTTTTATTGCCGGCAGGTGTTCGGGGATCACCAGCTCGTAAGCTCCGGCGGAAGAGGGGAGGAGCGCAAAGAGGAGTACGAGCACCGGTTTTAGGTTCATTCGGAGGGACATTCTACCAAACCGGATACCCTAGGCTATCGGAAAGCGGAGTTAATTTTCCTCGTCGTTGCGGACGGGAATAGGTTCCGGCTCGGTATGGATGGCGTCAAGTTCGCCGTCCCAAAGGTATTTTTTGGTCATGCCGACGATAACGCCATTGAGCAATATGAGCGAAACGAGGTTCGGGATAGCCATCAGCGCGTTTGCGGCGTCCGCCATGTCCCACACCAGCGGGAGCGGCATCACGGAGCCGACCATCACGGCGATGACCCACAGCACGCGGTAGGGGAGGATGGCCCGTTTGCCGAAGAGGTATTCGGTGGTGCGCTCGCCGTAGTAGCTCCAGCCGAGTATGGTGGAGTAAACGAACGTCAGCAGGCCCACGGTCAGTACCACCGGCCCCACATACGGGATGTAGGCGAACGCCGCCTTGGTGAGCGCCGCTCCCTGCAATCCCTGAAACGAATCCGGTTCGCGCAAGATGGTGGTGACGAGCACCAAGCCGGTCATGGCGCACACCACCACGGTGTCCCAGAACGTGCCGGTGGAGGAGACCAAGGCCTGCCGCACCGGGTTTTTTGTTTTTGCGGCGGCGGCCACGATGGGGGCCGAGCCGAGTCCCGATTCGTTGGAGAACAGGCCGCGCGCGATGCCGTAGCGCGCCGCCATCATCATGGTGGCCCCCGCGAACCCGCCCCCGGCGGCGGTGGGGGTGAACGCGGAGTCCACGATAAGCTGAATGGCGGGAATGAGGTACGCGGCGTTTAACGCAAGGATGATGGCGCACCCCGCGACGTAAAACGCCGCCATGAACGGCACCAGCTTTTCGCACACCACGGCGATAGATCTGATGCCGCCCAAAATGACGAATGCGGTCATCACCGTCAGCACGAGGCCGGTAATGTACGGGGAGATGTGGAACGTCTCATCCACCAGTGTCGAAATCGAGTTCGCCTGCACCATATTGCCGATGCCGAACGCCGCGAACGAGGTGAAGATGCAAAAGAGGACGGCGAGCCATTTTTGTTTGAGTCCTTTTTCCAGCGCGTACATCGGTCCGCCCAGCATTTCGCCGGTCTCGGTTTTCTGCCGGTAGGCAACCGAGAGGAGCGCCTCGGAGTATTTGGTTGCGATGCCGAACACGCCGGTCAGCCACATCCACAGCACCGCTCCGGGGCCGCCCAGCGCCACGGCGGTGGCCACGCCCACGATGTTGCCGGTGCCGATGGTGGCGGCCAAAGCGGTGGTAAGCGCGCCGAACGGGCTTACGTCGCCGTGCCCTTCCTCATCTTTGTTCACCGAAAGTTTGATCGCCAATGGCGTGTACCGCTGGATGAACCGCAGGCGGAGCGTGAGGAAAATGTGCGTGCCGAACAGGAGGGCCAGCATCGGCGGCCCCCACAGGTAGCCGTTGAGCCAGGTGACAAAGCCGTGAAACGTTTCCATCGGGGGAGGATTATATCTTTCCGTGCCGGCTTTTGGAATCTTTATTTGGTGAGGTGGTGTGGAAAGGAGAAGCGGAATTATTCGGTATTTTCAATCATCCCAGTGGCCGGTTTGAACCCGTTGTTCCCAAGTCTTCCAAAGGGTTTTATTGGGACATGCAAATCCCCAATAAAATGTTTGCGCAGATGTGCCAATGATTAATACTTGAGTAAATCCTAATACTCCTCTAAAGAACGAAAGAAAAAAGAGTGTTGAACATGAGCTAAAACCACGGCTTGAACATAAACGATAAAAAGGCTTTGGATGAGAAGTAATGAAGAGTGCAAGAATTTCTCACCTGAATACTGGGCATCATTGAAATAACTTTTATTCGAGCTTACGGTAAAACAAGCGCCGGAAAAGATACGGTAATTCCAAAAAATGTAATGCCGGTTGCGTAGACTCCATCAGTTGGGGGAGAGCTAATTGCTTGAGACATGAAATATATGGTCGTAATGAGAATTGTTGGTACAGCAATAAAACGGCTTGCCCAATAGTAAAGTATAGGAAATTCAGGCTTTGTATAAACCCGCTTCAAAAATCCACGCCAATCCATGGCTGTAATTCTAACAGGAAAATTGTGTTTATTTTTTGGTTAGCGATGGTAATGAGAGGCATACAGGTCCACCACCTGCCGGATCATTTTCTGGTACGAGGTGCGCTTCTCTTTCGCTTTTTTTTTGAAAAAATCCACGCTGTTCTTTTTCAGGGAGATCGTGATCTTTACGTTCTCCTCCTTCAAGGCCAATTGATCCGGCGGGGGAAGGAAATCTTTTACGACCTTCAGGTTTCCCTTTAGCCCATCAGTATATTTTATTTTGTTTTTCATAAATCCTTTTCCCTTTCCGCCAATATCCGGCCCCGTAAATGCGGATGGTATTGCCTCGATAGGTGAACCGGACGGTAATCAGTCCATCGTTGACGCGGCCGATGCAGTAATATCTGTCCTCTTTCCCGCTATGGCTGACATCCTCCACGATGACACGCCGGGGGTCGAGGAAAGCATGCTGTGCCACAGTGAAAGAAACATCATGCTTGCCCTGGTTGTCCTTATCTTTTTGTTCATTACCATTCAAAACCGGTTCTCCGCACGGCTATATCTTACCGCGGCACGAATGAATATACAATACAAACATATGGCTAAAAATATGGGCTACTTCCTCGAATTTGACGTGTTCTACCGCTTCGCATACTATTTCTTTCATGAAACAATACGCGAATGTCGGGGAATACATACAATGCCAGCCCGCCGAGGTGCGTCCCCTTCTTGAAAAAATGAAACGGACAATAAAAAAGTGCGCCCCGAAGGCGGAAGAGACCATCAGTTACGGCATACCGGCCTTCAAGCTGAATGGCGCACTGGTGTATTTCGCTGCATTCAAGCGCCACATCGGTTTCTATCCCACATCGTCGGGCGTCGCCGCATTCAAAAAGGAGCTTTCCCCTTACAAACATGCCAAAGGCTCCATCCAGTTCCCGTTGGACAGGCCGTTGCCGGTCGCGTTGATCGGGAAGATCACCCGGTTCCGCGTGAAGGAGAACCAAGGCCGAAAACCGAAGAAGTGAACGGAGATTCACTGCAAAGTGAAGGCTGGGTACAGGCGTTAAAAAGCGAAAAGGGACAGCTGTGGTGGTCATCGGAAACAATCTGATAAAAACCTATGCCGTGATCCTGCGTGGCGTGATGCCAAGCGGCAAGAACAAAGTGCCCATGGCGCGGTTGCGCGAGGTGCTGGTGAATGCGGGATTTGCCGACGCCCAAACATGGATACAAAGCGGGAATATCGCCCTTTCCAGCGGGCTTGCCCCCGCTACGCTGGAGGCGCGTGTGCAGAGCCTCATAAAGGAGCATATCGGCCCCGACCTTGCCGTCGTGGCGCGCACCGGCCAGCAATTGCGGAAAACCCTTAGCGGCAATCCCTTCCACCACCTTGACCAGTCGCGCGTGTTCTACACATTCTTCAAAAAACCTCCGGCGGCGAAAGACCTGCGCGCGCTTGGGGAAAAAGACTTCGGCGACGATGCTATCGCGCTCGCGAAAGACGGCGCATACCTCCATATTCCCGGCAACGCCGCGCGCTCGAAATTGAGCAACGCGGCAATCGAAAAGGAGCTTGGGATCCCCGCGACCACCCGCAACGGTAACACGGTACGCAAGATGATCGAACTTTGCGGCCTGTAGCCGGTTCGGGAGGCGAAAGGCGACCGCACAATTCCGTTAAAGGGTCAACAGCAACTGCGCCAGCAGTATCTTGAAGACCGTGGCGAACGGATAGACCGACGCATACCCGATGTTCGGCATGGCGTTCTTCGCCTCGTCCTGCGCGAACCCCAGCACCGCGGGCTGGGTGAGCATTCCCGCCGTCATTCCCGCGAGCAGTCCGTACGGTATCTTCAGGAGCTTGTGGCCCGCCCACAGCATCGCCAGCACGGTGGCGCAGGTGATAAACGTCCCGGCGAGGAATATCATCACGCCGCCCCCCTGGCTGAACGTATGCACGAATCCGTACCCCGCGCGCGTGCCGATGCCCGCGAGGAACAGCACCAGCCCCATCTGCCGTAGGGCGGTGTTGGCGCTGTACGGGATGTTCCACGTCAGCCGCCCCGTATGGCCGATGGCCCCCAGCGCCAAGCCAACCAGCAACGGGCCGCCCGCGAACCCCAGCTTCATCGTCACGCTTCCCAGCGGCAGGGGAATGGCCCCGATGACCAGCCCCAACGCCAGGCCGAGGCTGAAGGTGAGAAGGTCCACCTCGCTCACTCCTTTATATGAATCGCCCAAGAAACGGCTGACGCCGTCCATCCGTTCCCGGTGCGCCACCACGCGCACCCGGTCGCCAAGCTCCAGCACCGTATCGGGGTGGGGGAGCATATCCGCGTCACCGCGCCGGATCCTGCTGATAACCGCGCCGTATTCGTTTTCCAAATCCAGTTCGTTTATTTTCCGCCCTCCCACCGCCGGGTTGGAAACGAAGATGCGCCGGAAATCGAACTCGCTCCGGTCCAGCTCGATATGCTCCCGGCTCACCTTGCCGATGAACGCCGCCACTCCTTCAAGTTCCTCCGCCGTGCCGACAAGGGTAACGATGTCCCCCTCCAGCAGGCGTTCCTTGCCCAGCGCGGGCAGGAAATGCTCGCCGCGTTTGATGCGGCCGAACACCACGTCCCATTTTTTTATCTCCACCAGTTCGCGGATGGTGCATGATGTGGCGGGTTGATTCAGCACGCGCACGGGGAGCGTTTGCAACGGCTCGTTGGAAACGCCGAGGTTGCGGAACCGTTTCGCTTCGTCCGCGAAATCCACTTTCCACACCCGTTTCAAAATGGAAATGGCGAGGATTGCCCCGATGACCCCCATCGGGTACGCCACCGAGTACCCCATCACCGGCTCGGCCAAGAGCATGTCCAGCGACCCATTGGGCGCGTTGTGCTTGATGGTGTCCAGCACGCCCGCGAGCGCGGGGGTGTTGGTGAGGCTTCCCGCGAACATCCCCGCCGCCACCGCCCCATTGATGTGATGCACCTTCGCGGCGATGATGGTGAGCGCCGCCCCCAGCGCCAGCACCACCGCGGTGAGCAGGTTGTTCCTCATGCCGTCCCTGCGGAACGAGCTAAAGAACGACGCGCCGCTGGAAAGCCCCACGGTGTAAACGAACAGCGCCAGCCCCAGCACATACACGATGTCCGGCAGTTTCATGTTCGGGTGGAGCGACCCGAACGCTATCCCGGCGAACAGCACGGCGGAGATGCCCAGGCTGATCCCCTTGAAGCGTATCTGCCCCAACGGGTAGCCGACCGCCGCCACGAGAAAGAGGAGTACCAACGGGTTTTCGATGAGAAAATCAATCATGCCTTGTCTCCAGCCAACCGTCATTCTACCGCCCGGCTGGAATAAAAACGACAACGATGTGCTTGTGCCAGTCCTGTGGACGAACCTCCCCTTCATCCCTCCTTGGCGAGGAGGGGAAAATCCCCTGATTTGATATGCGGTTGTGAAGACCTTATAATCAACCGGATGATTAAGAAAATATCCGTTTCGGCGTTGCTGGCGGTCATAGCGTTCGCGTCTTCCTCCTGCGCAACGCCGGAGATGAAAGTGAAAGTATCCCTCCAGCAGGACAAGATCATAGGCGACGTGAACCGCAACCTGCGGTCGGTGAAAGTGTACCGCAACCTGCTCGACACGATATTGCTCGCCGACGTGCTGTGGTACAAGCCGGAGATCAAAAAAGCGGTGGTGGATTTCGGCAAAGCGGACGGACGCATAGACGCGGAACAGGAAAAGAAAATGCTGGCGGACATCGCGGAGAAGGACGACAAGGAGCTTGAGTTCATCGCCGGCATTGTGACCGGCGACATCCGCTGGAACGATTTTGAGAAAGAAGACTCGATGTGGCGTGTCACGCTGAAAACCGCTGACGGTCAGTTGGTAACGCCGCTCGCGGTGGAGAAATTGAAGCTGAACAAAATGCAGGACGCATGGCTGTTTCCCTTCCTCACGGAATGGAAGAGCGTTTACCGGATACGGTTTGCCAAAACCCCGTCCCTGACCGGCATGGACGCCTACACGCTCCGGTTTACCTCCATGGCTGGCGAGGGGACCTTCAACTGGGAAACGCGCCAGCCCAAGTAGTCCCGCTTTCCGCGACGCATGACGGTGAAGCACGGAAAGGTGTAAGGCAATGAACGCCCCGAACAGGAAGATAGCGATAATCGGCCCGCCGAACGTGGGCAAGAGCACGCTTTTCAACAAATTCTCGCGCGCCTATTCGGTGGTCTCGAACTACGCGCAGACCACCATCGAATCCCTTCGCAAGGAATCGCGCTTCGCCGGCGGGGTGTACGAGATCATAGACACCCCCGGCCTTTTTTCCCTGGCATCCGCCTCGGAGGACGAGGCGGTGAGTTGCCGGATCCTTATGGAAGAGCGCCCGCGCATAGTGCTCTTTTGCGGCGACGCGACGAACCTCAAGCGTTCGCTTATCCTTTTGTCGCAAGTGCTGGAATTGGGCCTGCCCACCGTGCTGTGCCTGAACAAGGTGGATGAGGCGGGACGGCGCGGGATATCCATCAATGCCGAGGCGATCGCCGAAATATTGAGGATTCCGGCGGTGCTTACGGCGGCCATCCACGGCGTGGGGTTGGCCGAGGTGGAGAAGGCGGCGCACAATGCGGGTACGCCGGTGGCTTTGATGACGTTCGCGCCGCATATTGAAAAGGCGGCGTTGGCGATACAAGGTATTTTCCGGGCGGAAAACGGCCCCGCGCGCGGCGAACTGCTTTTGCTCCTTGCGGAAGACCCGGTTGCGGAAACCGTTTTGCGCGCGCGGTACGGCGATGCGCCGGTCAGTGCCGCTATCGAAGAGCGAACCAAGTTGTTTCGGGTGCACCCATCGGCCGGAATTCGGCACGCCATTTTCTCAGCGCGCGAATCATGGGCGGACGGCGTGGTGGCGAAAGTGGCGCAAAAAAAAGCGCTGGACGTGCGAAGCCTCGGCTACGAGGCGGCGCGCCTTGCGCGCGAGCCGCTTACCGGCGTTCCGATACTGATTGGGGTGCTGTGGCTCACGTTCTACGCGGTGGGGAACTTTTCCACTAAACTCGCCGCCGTGCTGGATACATGGGTCTTTATTCCGTTCAGCGCATGGGTGTCCGGCATTATTCCCAACCTCCTGCTCAAGGATTTCCTGGTGGGGAACTATGGCATCCTTACGATGGGGGTGATAAACGCCATCGGAACGGTGGTGCCGATACTGCTGGTGTTTTTCCTCATCATCAATTTCCTTGAAGAGATCGGATATTTGCCGAACCTCAGCGTGTTGGCGAACCGCATGATGAAGCCGATGGGGCTTTCCGGCAAGGCGGTTCTGCCGATGGTGCTGGGCTTCGGGTGTAATACGATGGCCACGGTCGCCACCCGGATGCTGGAAACGCGCAAAGAGCGCATCATTGCCTCGTTCCTCATCGCGCTTGGGTTTCCCTGCGCGGTGCAGTTGGGAATTCTTCTCGCCATCCTTTCCACGTCGCCGTTCTCGGCGCTCCTTGTCGTTGTGGGGACGGTCATCATTACCCAAGTGGTGGTGGGGCTCGCGTTGGGAAAGATCATTCCCACGGAACGCACCGCCGATTTCATCGTGGAGCTTCCCACGTTCAGCGCCCCGAACTGGCGGAACATTTCGGTGAAAACCTATTTCCGCATCAAGTGGTTCCTGGTGGAGGTGTTGCCCCTGTTCATAGCGGCCTCCCTCCTGATGTTTGCGCTGGACAAATCGGGACTCCTTGCAACAATTGACCGGCTGGCGAGGCCGGTGGTTACGGGACTGCTCTCGTTGCCGGAATCGGCGGCGGAGGTGTTCATCCTCGTTTTGGCGCGGCGCGAGATCGGCGCGGTGTTCTTTAAAAACATGGTGGACGGCGGCCTGCTGGATTATTACCAGACCGTGACGGGGCTGGTGGTCATCACGTTGTTCATTCCTTGCGCATCCAATACAATGGTGATGATAAAGGAACTTGGCGCGCGCTGGGCCATTGGCATCAACCTTACCATTATCGCGCTGGCGATAGGGGTGGGTACGGTGGTCAATTTCACCCTGCGGCTTTTTTAGGAATGGACAATGGTTAGCCCCAAAGACCAGAAACGCGACGAACTGCTGGAACTGCTGTGGCACCTGGACGAAAGCCACGCGCTCACCATGTCCGCGCTGAAAGAGCACGACGGGAGCGGCGATTTCGAGCAGAGCCTAAAAGACATCGCCATCAGCGATTATGTGCGCATCGAGGGAGACGCGATCGCCCTCACGCCCAAAGGGAAGGAGATGGCGCGCGACATCACCCGGAGCCACCGGCTTGCCGAGCGGCTGATGAGCGACGTGCTCGGCGCCCCCGACCAAGACGTGGAAGCGGCCGCCTGCGAATTCGAGCATGTGCTGGCGGCGGGGCTGGTGGATTCCATCTGCACTCTGCTTGGGCATCCGCGCACTTGCCCGCATGGCAACCCGATACCGGAAGGAAAGTGTTGCAAAGAGGCGCGCGAAACGGTGCAGAGCGCCGTCATCTCATTGCCGGAAATGGAAGTGGGGACTGCGGCGAAGGTGGCGTTCATCAACGCGAAGGACGCCCGCCTGCTAAAACTGATGAGCATGGGCATCACGCCGGGGAGCGAGATAAAGCTCCACCAGAAATATCCCGCGTTGGTCATAGAGCTGGAACAAAGCCAATTGGCGCTGGAAGACGCGATAGGGGAAGATATAAAGGTTTGGCGCCCGGCGCGGCGGGGCACGAAAAACCCTTAACCGGTCAGGGTTTGTTGTTCCACTTCAGGTAATGGTGGCGGGCGAACTCTATGACCGCCGGCAGGATCGATACGATAATTATGGCGATGATCACCATCGAGAAGTTTTTCTTCACCACTTCCATATTGCCGAAGAAGTAGCCGCCGACAAGGAAAAGCCCCACCCATAAAAACGCGCCCAGAGTCGAGTATTTTGCGAACTGTTTCATATCCATCTTCCCTATGCCCGCCACGAATGGCGCGAACGTGCGCACGATGGGCAAAAAGCGGCCGATGACCACCGTCTTGGCCCCGTAGCGCGTGTAGTAGCGCTGGGTGATGGTGATGTATTCTTTGTTGAACAGGCGCGACTTCCCGCTATTGAAGACCTTGGGGCCCACCCGCGCGCCGATATGGTAATTGCTGATGTTGCCGAGCATGGCGGCGATGACCAGCAGGGCGAAGAGCGGCACGATCTCCAGCGTGCCGATGGCGGCGATCGCCCCCGTGGCGAAGAGCAGGGAGTCGCCCGGCAAAAACGGCGTGACCACGAGGCCCGTCTCCGCGAAGATGATGAGGAACAGGATGGCGTACACCCACACGCCGTATTCGGTGGTGAGCGTGTGCAGATGCTGATCCAGGTGCATCATCATGCCGATGAGAGTTGTAAGCAGTTCCATAATTATGTTTGCGGTACTTTAGCAGAGGGGAGGGGGATAACCAAGCGTTCTTTGGCGGAGATCAGTTATAAAATCCGCCGCCGAGCACGACTTGGAGGTACGGGCCGGTGAACCCCGCCGAAGGGCCGCCGGAGCTTGCCCCCTCGATGTTGCGCCAGCCGTCCTGATAGATCGTGAACAGGTAGCCCGCGCGGAAACCGAATACCCAGAATCCCCCTTTGCCGGATTCAGGCGGCGCGATGATGCCGTCCGCGGCGATGCCGAGGTTCAGGAGCATGCTGGAGTTGACCAGCGCCGCCCCGCGTTTGGGATCGGCGAGCGTTTGGTCGAACGTGGGCGATGAGGTCTCGTTGATGGAAAGGTTCAGCGTGCCGAAACCGAGACCCGCTTGCGGAAACACCCGGAGCGACGGCTTTTCATACACCGTGTACCCTACGTTCACAAGCAGGTAGCCGCCATTCACCCTTGTGCGGTATGTGCTGGTGGCGGAACTCTTTTCGGCCAATCCCTGTATCTCGCCGCCGACGACCCATTTGTCCAGTATCGCGTGGCCGCCGAACCCGACGGTGGTGAAGTTCTGCGAAAGTTTCGAGTATCCGGCGGTCTCCAGCCGCTGGTTCAGCGAGTCCACATCCGGCGAACTTGTGCCAAGCAACAGGTAAAACGCGCCGCCACGGTCCGGGTTAATGAAAGTAATTGCGTTCTTTTCGGTCTTTTCGTCATCGGGTTCCGGTTCCTGCGCGAATGCCGGAGTAGCCAGCGCGAGGAATAGAGCCATGAACAGGTATGCTTTTTTCATCTGTGCCTCCGCGGACATTATAGCGGATGATCAAGCGCAGTACACGGAATTGGGGCCGAGAATGCCCTCAACTTCCGCTAAAAACGATTCGGTGGCCGCCACGCGGAACTTTTCCGCCGCGCTTACCTGCATTTTCCGCTTGTCCGGAAACGTGAAATGCAACACCAGCGCGCTCGGCCCCTTGTTCTTGAGCGCGGCCGATTTCAGCGCCTCAAGCACCGGGTTTTCCAGCCCTACCATGTTGAGGTTGAGGTGGATGGTTCCCGTCAGCCGTTCCTTGGCGGTCTGCAAGGGCAGTATCTCGTCCGCGATCACCTTCATGTCGTTCTCGTCCTTATCCACCTTGCCGCGGACGAATATCGGCTCGCTGGATTCCAGGAGCGCCCTCTGCTGGCCGAAGAGTTCGGGCCAAACGATCATCTTTGTGTTGCCCCCCAGGTCTTCCAGCGTGACGTAGGCCATGGTCTCCTTTTTCTTGGTGATCTGCGTTTTCAGCACGCTCACCACGCCGCACAGCCGCACCTCGCGCCGGTGTTCCGCCTCCGCCAGCGATTCGGCGCTGTGCGTGGCGAGCCGCCGGATGTCCTTGCGGTAGCGTTCCAGCGGATGGCCGGAGATGTAGAATCCCAGCGTTTCCTTTTCATGCTCCAGCCGATCGCGCTCCGGCCATTCGGCGGTGGGCGCGATGAGCCGGTCAGCCTTTTGCTCTTCCGATTCCATGGCGGCGAACATGTTCGACTGGCCCTTTTGCGAGTCCTCCCTGCTGGAGGAAGCCTCTTTCAGCACCGCGTCCAAAGAGGCGAAAATCGCGGCGCGGTTCTTGTGCAGGCTGTCGAACGCGCCGCATTTGATCAACGCTTCAAGCACGCGGCGGTTCACCTGCCGCAGGTCGATCCTCGCGGTGAAATCGAGGAACGATTTGAACGGCCCGCCCGATTCCCGCGTACCGGCTATCATTTCCACCGCGGCCAAGCCCACCCCCTTCACGGCGGTGAGGCCGAACACGATGGTCTCGCCCGAAACGGTGAAGCCGGTGCCGCTTTGGTTGATGTCCGGCGGAAGCACCTTTATCCCCAGGTCGCGGCATTCGTTGAGGTAATGCACCACCTTGTCGGTGTTGTCCATTTCGCTGGTGAGCAGGGATGCCAGGTATTCGTGCGGGTAATGCGCCTTCAGGTAGGCGGTTTGGTAGCTCAGTAGCGCGTATGCGGCGGAGTGTGATTTGTTGAATCCGTAGCCGCCGAACTTTTCGATGAGGTCGAACACCTGATTGGCCTTCGCCGTGTCCACCTTGCGCTCGGCGGCCCCTTTCACGAACGACTCGCGTTGCGCGCCCATCACTTCCATGTTCTTTTTGCCCATCGCCTTGCGCAGGGTGTCGGCTTGCCCCATCGTGAAACCGGCGAGCACGTTGGCCAGTTTCATGACCTGTTCCTGATACACCATAACGCCGTAGGTCTCCTGCAGGACTTCATTCATCTGGGGCACGATGTTCTCCACCGCTTCCAGCCCGTGCTTGCGCTTGATGAAGCTGTCCACCATTCCGCTTTCCAGCGGGCCGGGGCGATACAGCGCGACGAGCGCGATGATGTCCGAAAACACCTGCGGCTTCAGCTTCCGCAGGATGTCCCTCATGCCGGAGGACTCGAGCTGGAAGATGCCCAGCGTCCGCGCGGCGGAAAGGAGCTTGTAGGTCTCCGCGTCGTCCATCGGTATCGCGTTGATGGCGAAGTCCGCTTTCTTGGTGGCGCGCACCTTGTTCACCGTCCAGTCGATCACGGTGAGGGTGCGCAGGCCGAGGAAATCCATTTTCAAAAGGCCGAGCGTCTCTATGTCGGTCATGGTGTACTGCGTGACCGTTTCCCCCTTGCTGGTCTTGTACAGCGGCAGGAAGTCGGTGAGGTCCGACGGGGCGATGACCACGCCGGCCGCGTGGGTGGATGCGTGGCGCGATACGCCTTCGAGCACCTTTGCGATCTCGATGAGCTTTTTCACGCGCGGGTCTTTCTTTTCCATTTCTCCGAGGCGTTTTTCGGCTTTCAGGGCTTTCTCGATGGTCATGTCCAACGCTTCGGGCACCAGTTTGGCTATCGCGTCCACCTCGCCGTACGGCATTTCCAGCACGCGCCCCACGTCGCGGATCACGCCGCGGGCCTTCATGGTGCCGAACGTGATGATCTGCGCCACGTTGCGGTGGCCGTATTTTTCGGAAACGTATTTTATGACCTCCTCGCGGCGGTCCATGCAAAAGTCTATGTCTATATCCGGCATCGAGATGCGGTCCGGGTTCAAAAAGCGTTCGAAGAGCAGGCCGTACTTCATCGGGTCTATGTCCGTGATGCCGAGCGAATAGGCCACCAGACTCCCCGCCGCCGAGCCGCGCCCCGGCCCCACCGGAATGCCGCGGTCCTTGGCTTCGCGGATGAAGTCCCACACGATGAGGAAGTAACCGGCGAAGTTCATCTTCTTTATGACTTCCAGTTCCACGCTCGCCCGCGTACGGTACACTTTTTCCGTTTCCGCCGGTATTTCCTCGCCGCGAATTTTCGCCGCGTCCAGCCGCACCGTGATGTGGTGGTCCACCATGTCTTCCAGATAGCGCTGGGGAGTTTCGTCCGAGGGGACGGGGTAGGCGGGCAGGTGGTATTCGCCGAATTTCAGGTCCAGATTGCATCTATCCGCCACCTCGCGCGTGTTTTTGATCGCGTCCGGCAGTTCGGCGAACAGGCGGCGCATTTCCTCCGCCGATTTGACGTAAAATTCCTTCGCGCCGTAACGCAGGCGGTTTTGCTCGTTGAGCGTTTTGCCGGTGCCGATGCACAGCAGGGCGTCGTGCGCCTCCCAGTGGCTTTGTTCGAGGTAGTGGCAGTCGTTGGTGGCCACCAGTTTAATATTGTGCTTTTTCGCCAGCTCCACGATCTCCACGTTGGCTTTTTTTTGTTCCGCCAGGCCGTGGTCCTGCACTTCCAGGTAGAAGCGGTCGCCGAACAGTTCTTTGTAGAAACCGAGCGTTTCCTCGGCCTCGGCTTGGCGGTTCATCAGTATCTTTTTGGGTATTTCGCCTTTCAGGCATGCGGAGAGGGCGATCAGCCCCTCGCTGTGTTGCGCCAGGAATTCTTTGTCGGTGCGCGGCTTGTAGTAGAACCCTTCCGTGTAAGCGGAAGAGACTATCTTGCACAGGTTCCGGTAGCCCTTGGCGTTCTGGATGAGGAGGACGAGGTGGTACGAGGCGTCCTCGTCCTGCGTGTTCGATTTTTCGGCCCCCTTGTCGAAGCGGGACTTTGGCGCGACGTACACCTCGCACCCCACGATCGGCTTGACCGGGCTTTTGTATCCCTTTTTCAGGAACTCCACCGCGCCGAACAGGTTGCCGTGGTCGGTCACGGCGACGGCGGCCATGTGGAGTTCTTCCGCCTTTTTCAGCAGGCCGTCAAATCGTATGGCCCCGTCGAGCAGGGAGTATTCCGAGTGCAGGTGGAGGTGTACGAAGTCCTCGTGTTGCATCCCTTAAACTTCTTCTTCGCCCTCGTCCGCTTCGATCTCGTCCAAGCCGATCTCGCCCATTTCCCCGAATTCGTCGTCCGCCTTTTCCTCCACGTCCACTTCGTCGGGAAGTACGGCGCGCGGGCGCGGCTTCACCGGGGCGCTGGCCGATAGCTTGGGCGGCGCTTTGGTCTGGTCCGCGCCGCACTTCGGGCATATCGGCGCGGGCTTGTTCATGTCGTAAAATCGGGCGCTACATTTGTAGCAGATGTAACGTGTGCCCCATTCAGGTTTTACCATTTCTTCCTCCTGCTTATTCCCATTCAATGGTTCCGGGTGGTTTGGACGATATATCGTACACCACCCTGTTGACCCCTTTAACTTCGTTTATTATCCGACTGGCTATCCGCGCCAGCAGTTCATGGTCCAGGCGCGCCCAGTCCGCCGTCATGCCGTCGCGGCTGGTGACGGCGCGCACGGCCACCACGTTCTCGTAGGTGCGCTCGTCGCCCATCACTCCGACCGATTTCACCGGCAACAGCACGGCGAATGATTGCCACACCTCGCGGTACTGGCCCGCGGCCTTTATCTCTTCCACCACTATGTCGTCCGCCTCGCGCAGTATTGTAAGCCGTTCGTGCGTCACTTCGCCAATGATCCGTATGGCAAGCCCCGGGCCGGGGAACGGCTGGCGGTGGATGAGCGTGTCCGACAGGTCCATTTCGTGCCCCAGCGCGCGCACTTCGTCCTTGAACAGTTCGCGCAACGGCTCGATGAGTTTCAGCTTCATCGCCTTCGGCAGGCCGCCGACGTTGTGGTGGCTTTTGATGACGGCGGAGGGACCGCGGAACGAAACGGACTCGATAACGTCCGGGTACAGCGTCCCCTGCGCGAGGTATTTCACGTTGCCTATTTTCCTCGCCTCGGCGCGGAACACGTCAATGAACCGCCGTCCGATGATCTTCCGTTTTTTCTCCGGGTCTTTCACCCCTTTGAGCGCCTTGAGGAAAATGCCGGAGGCATCCACACCCTTTACCTTTATATGAAGGTTCTTGCGGAAACTTTCCAGCACCTTCTTCGCCTCGTCCTTGCGGAGCAGACCGTTGTCTATGAACAGGCAGGTGAGCTGGTCGCCGATGGCCTTGTGTACGATGGCGGCGCACACGGTGGAGTCCACCCCGCCGGAGATGCCGAGTATCACGCGGTCGTTGCCCACCCGTTCGCGGATTTTTCCCACTTCATTTTCCAGGAATGAGCGCATGTTCCAGTTGCCGGAACATCCGCAGATGTTTTTCACAAAGTTGGAAAGTATCCGCGCGCCGTTGGGGGTATGCACCACTTCGGGGTGGAACTGTATCGCGTACACCGGACGGGTAAGGCTCCGCATGGCGGCCACCGGCGAGTTCGCGGTGTGGGCCGTGGCGCAAAACCCTTTCGGGAGTTTTTCTATCCGGTCGCCGTGGCTCATCCAGACGTTCTCATTTTTGGAAAGCCCGTCGAAGATGCCGGTGTTGTCGTCAATGGTCAAAACAGCGGGGCCGTACTCGCGTTTTTGCGAGTGCGCCACCTTACCGCCCAGCGAGTGGGTGAGCAATTGCATCCCGTAGCAGATGCCCAGCACCGGCAGGCCCATCTCCATCAGGCCGCGCCCGAGTTTCGGCGCGCCTTTTTGGTGGACGGAGAACGGCGAACCGGAGAGGATGATCCCCTTTGCGCCGAAGGCCCGTATCTTCTCCATTGGCGCGGTGCAGGGGAATATTTCGCAGTACACGCCGGTTTCGCGCACCCGGCGGGCGATAAGCTGGGTGTATTGCGACCCGAAATCGAGGACAAGTATCTTTTCAGCGTGAGTGTTGTCGGCCATTGGAGCGTCAATCCACCCGGTAGTTCGGGGCTTCTTTCGTGATTATCACGTCGTGGACGTGGCTTTCGCTCAGCCCCGCGTTCGTGATGCGGATGAAGCGCGATTTCGATTGCAGTTCCTTCACGTTCGCCGCGCCGCAGTAGCCCATGCCGGAGCGCAAGCCGCCGATGAGCTGGTGGACGATGAACGAAAGCGATCCCTTGTACGGCACGCGGCCCTCCACACCTTCGGGCACCAGTTTCGTTTCGGAGAGTTGCCCGTCCTGGAAGTAGCGGTCGGCGCTTCCTTCCTGCATGGCGCCGATGGATCCCATGCCCCGGTACTCCTTGTAGCTCCGCCCCTGGAACAGTATTTTTTCGCCGGGGCTTTCCTCGGTCCCCGCGAACAGCGAGCCTATCATCACGCAGTCCGCGCCCGCGGCGATGGCCTTCACCACGTCGCCGGAGTATTTGATGCCGCCGTCGGAGATGACCGGTATGTTGTGCTTTTTCGCTTCGCCGTGGCAGTCCGCCACCGCCGATATTTGCGGCACCCCCACGCCGGCCACCATCCGCGTGGTGCAGATGGAGCCGGGGCCGATGCCCACCTTCACGGCGCTTACGCCGCGGTTGATGAGGTCGCGCGCGGCCTCGGCGGTGGCCACGTTCCCCGCGATTATCGGGATCAGGGGATATTTCTTCCGCAGTGCCGTCAGCGATTTCATCACGCCTTCGGAATGGCCGTGCGCCGTGTCTATCACCAATACGTCCGCCCCGGCCTTTATCAGCGCTTGCGCCCGCGCGTCGCGGTCCGGCCCCACGCCCACCGCGCCGCCCACCAGCAGGTGTCCGGCGGAATCTTTCGCGGCATCGGGATATTCGATGCTCTTTTCGATGTCCTTAATCGTTATAAGCCCTTTGAGCGTCCCTTTTTTGTCCACCACCAGCAGTTTTTCAATGCGGTGTTTGTGGAGCAGTTCCTTTGCTTTTTCCAGAGGAGTGCCCACCGGCACGGTGACGAGTTTAGTGGTCATCACCGCCGAAAGCGGCGCGTTCATCCGCGTCTCGAACCGCAAATCGCGGTTGGTGACGATGCCGACCAGTTTCCCATTGTCCGTAATGGGGATGCCGGAAATGTTGTACTTGCTTTTCACCGCCAGCGCCTCGTGGATGGTCTGGTCGGGGGAGAGCGAGATCGGGTTGACGATCATGCCGGAGGAGTACCGTTTCACCTTTTCCACTTCCTCGGCCTGCTGTCCGATGCTGAAATTCTTGTGGATGATGCCGAGGCCCCCTTCCTGCGCCAGCGCGATGGCCAGGGCCGAGTCGGTCACGGTGTCCATCGGCGCGCTTAGGAGCGGGATGTTCAGCCCCAGTGTTTTCGCCAGCCGGGTTTTCACGGACACGTCCTTGGGCAGTACGTTCGATTTGCCGGGGACGAGCAGAACGTCGTCGAATGTCAGGTACTCTTTCAACGGATATTTCAGCATTTTATACGCCCGTTAGTAAAATATTTATAACTTTCGGCAAGTGCCAGTGGTCAATCCAGTTCTCCTGAAGTTACCCCATCAAGTTGGACGGAATAGTACCACCGGAAACGGCGGAAGGCAACGGTTTTCAAAACCGGTTTTTGGAACTGGCTCATCTGTGCGTTATTGCGTTGGCCCGAAGGTTTGGAATACAATCCGACTCTATGGCATTAATCGTACAAAAATACGGCGGCACGTCCGTGGGCGACATCGAGCGCATCAAAAACGTGGCCAAGAAGGTCTCCCGCTTCAAGAAAGAGGGGCACAAGCTGGTGGTGGTGCTTTCCGCCATGTCCGGCCAGACGGACAACCTCATCAAAATGGCGTACCAGATCACCGACGAGCCGAACGAGCGCGAACTGGACATGCTCATTTCCACCGGTGAGAGGATCACGATTCCCCTGCTGGCGATGGCGCTTCAGGCGCTGGGGCACAAGGCGGTCAGCCTCACCGGGCGGCAAAGCGGCATTTTCACCGATAGCACCTACACCAAAGCGCGCATCAAGAACATCTCCAATGAGAATGTGAAGCGGTATCTGGACGAGGATTACATCGTGGTGGTGGCCGGCTTCCAGGGGATAGACGACCGGCAGAACGTGACCACGCTGGGCCGCGGCGGGAGCGACACCACCGGGGTGGCGCTGGCGGTGGCGCTGAAGGCTGACCTGTGCGAGATATACACCGACGTGGACGGCGTATATACCACCGATCCGAACGTGGAGCCGAAAGCGCGGCGCATTGACCGCATCAGCTACGAGGAGATGCTGGAAATGGCGAGCCTGGGCGCGAAAGTGCTCCAGACGCGCTCGGTGGAATTCGCGGCGAAATACCGGATGCCGGTGGTGGTAAAATCAACGTTCAAGGACGGACCCGGAACATGGGTCGTTGCAGAGGAGCCTTCGATGGAAAAAGTGGTCGTGTCTTCCGTGGTCTATGATAAAAATCAGGCAAAGCTCACCGTGGTGGGGGTGCCGGACAAGCCGGGCATCGCCGCCAAAATATTCGGGGTGATCGCCAAGGAAGAGATCAACGTGGACATGATCATCCAGAACGTGAGCACCACCGATCTCACCGACCTCTCCCTCACCGTGCCGCGCACCGAGGCGGGCAAAACGATGAAACTGCTGAAAACCGCGGTGGCCGAGATCGGCGCGAAGGACGTGGTGATGGACGAGAACATCGGCAAGGTGTCCATCATCGGGGTGGGGATGCGCTCACACACCGGCGTGGCGGCCAAGCTGTTCTCCCTGCTGGCCGACGCGGGCATCAACATCGAGATGATCTCCACCTCCGAGATCAAGATATCCTGCGTCATCCGCCGGGACGACGTGGACCGCGCCGTGCGCATCATGCACGCGGGGTTCAGCCTGGACGCGCAGTGATGGGCGAACGGGTATTCGTTTACGATACCACCCTGCGCGACGGTTCGCAGTCCGAGGACATCTCCTTTTCGCTTCAGGACAAACTGCGGATCACCGGAAAGCTGGACGACCTAGGCGTCCGTTACATCGAGGGCGGGTGGCCCGGCTCCAACCCGAAGGACGCCGCCTACTTCAAGGAAGTGCGGAAACTGAAACTGAAGAACGCGCGCATCGCGGCGTTCGGTAGCACCCACCACCCCTCGCGCACGCCGTCCACCGACGCGAACCTGCGGCTCCTCCTGGAGTGCAAGGCCCCGGTGGTCACTCTGGTGGGCAAGACGTGGGACATCCATGTGTCCACCGTCCTGCGGGTGGCAAAGCCCCACAACCTGCGGCTCATCCGCGATTCGGTGAAATATGTAAAGCCGAAGGTGGACGAAGTGGTGTTCGACGCGGAGCACTTTTTCGACGCATACAAGAACGACAGCCTGTACGCGATGGAGTGCCTGGAAGCCGCGCTGGAAGGGGGCGCGGACTGGCTGGTGCTGTGCGATACCAATGGCGGATCGCTCCCGCATGAAGTGTTCGACATCACCGCGCAGGTGAAGCAAAAGTACAATTGCAATATCGGCATCCATTGCCACAACGACGGCGATCTGGCCATCGCCAATACCATCATGGCGGTGCAGGCCGGCGCGCGTCAGGTGCAGGGGACCGTGAACGGCCTGGGCGAGCGATGCGGCAACGCCGACCTGTGTTCCATCGTGCCGAACCTTCAGATCAAGCTGGGGTACAAGTGCTTCCCTGAAGCGAAACTCAAAAACCTGCGGGAGACCTCGCTGTTCGTTTCGGAAATGGGGAACCTCAAGCCGCGCATCCACCAGCCGTTCGTGGGGCAGTCGGCATTCGCGCACAAAGGGGGACTGCATGTGGACGCGGTGTTGAAAAACCCGCTTACCTACGAACACATCCCGCCGGAAAAGGTGGGGAATACGCGCCGCATCCTCGTGTCGGACCTCGCGGGCAAGGCAACCATACAGGCAAAGGCGCGCGAGTTCGGCATTGACCTCAAATCGGACGACCCGGTGGCGCGCGACGTGGTGGGCCGCATCAAGGAGCTGGAAAGCCAGGGGTATCAGTTCGAGGGGGCCGACGGCTCGCTGGAGATACTCATCAAGAAAGCGCGCGGGCACTGGAAAAAGTTTTTCGAGGTGAAGCGCTCGCGCGTGCTGGTTTCGGTATCCGCTAACAGCGAGCAACAATACAGCGAAGCGGTGGTGGTGCTGAAAACGCCGGACGGCGCGGAGCACCGCGCGGTGGCGGAAGGCAACGGCCCCGTGAACGCGATGGACAAGGCGTTCCGGCAGGCGCTCTCGGCGTATTACCCGGAACTGAAGGGCGTGCGCCTTTTGGACTTCAAGGTGCGCATTTTGGACGAAACCTCCGGCACCAGCGCGAAGACGCGGGTGCTGATCGAATCCGGCGACGAGTTCGGCAACAAATGGGGAACGGTGGGCGTTTCCGAGAACGTGATCGAGGCGAGCTGGCAGGCGCTCATTGATTCCATTGATTTCCGCCTGCACCGGAAAACGCCGAAGAAAAAATAGTGAAAATAAGCCACGCTTCCGTTTCGGACATGGGGCTGAGGCGGACCAATAACGAGGACTTCGTGCTCGAGAACGGGCTGGTGGGCCTGTTCCTGTTGGCCGACGGCATGGGCGGCCACCAGGCGGGCGAGAAGGCCAGCAGGCTCGCGCTGGAGAGCATCAACAATTTCTTCGTGGAATACGAAACGGCGTCCGCCGAAGAGACCAACAGCCTCCAGACGTTTCCCTCGGAACTGCCGATGGGGGGGCGCAAACTCATTTACTCCATCATCCGGGCCAATACCATCGTCACCGAGTCGGCCCAGCTCGATAAGGAACTTGATGGGATGGGGACGACCGTGGTGGCGATCTACGCCGATCGGGATGAACTGTTCGCCGCGCATGTGGGGGACAGCCGGATTTACATGCTTCGCGGCGGGAAACTGTCCCAAGTGACGGAGGATCACTCGTTCTACTTCGAGGAACTGAAAAAAGGGTTTTTCACAAAGGAACAGTTGGACGCGATGCCGTTCAAGAACCGCCTTACCCGCGCGTTGGGCCACATGGGGAAAGCGAAAGTGGACATGAAGGTTATCCATCCCCGTCCCGGCGATCTCTTCCTGTTGTGCTCGGATGGATTGACCGACATGATGGGGGACGACGACATCCGCACAATCATGGCGGAAGCGGTGAGCCTTGAAACCTGCGCCCACGCCTTGGTGGATACAGCCAAGGCCAACGGCGGGCTGGACAATGTTTCCGTTGTGCTGGTGCGCATAGACGGTCTGTGAAATAACGCAAGGGGTGGCGATGCCGATACCGGACGATACGCGGGACTTTGACGAATTCATCCAGCTTGTCTGCAACGTCATGGAGGCCTACACGGTGGCCTTCCTTTCCTACGATCCGGCGGCGGACGAACTGACCCTGCGTTCCCACTTCTCGCTGGGGAACACCATAAACCCCCGCGTGACCATCCGGAGCGGGCAGGGGATGATCGGCTGGGTGGCCAAGGAGCGCAAACCGCTTGCCGCCAAGGAATTTTCGCACGACGCCACCACCCTCAAGCTGTACACCACGCAGGAGGACATCAAATCGTTCCTCGCTGTGCCGGTGATGGACCGCGAACGCCTGATGGGGGTGCTGACGGTGGACAGCAAGCGGCAGTATGTGTTCACCCCCAAGCACCAAAAGGTGATGGCCGATTTCGCCTCCGCGCTGGCGCGGCTGGCGGTGCGCCATGAGCGGGTGCGGGAGCTTACCCACGAGGCCGCCTGCATCGATGCGGTGGCGGACGTGGTGAAGGAGATGGCCGCGTCGGAGCGGCTTTCGCACATCGTGCGGATACTGCACGCCAACGTGGGCAAGCTGGTGGAGCACTCCGGGTTCATATTCGCCCTCAAATCGCCGGAGGAGGGGGTGTTCAACATTATTCCCGCCCCCGCGGAGACCGACGATGATATAAAAAAGATTCCATTGCACCTCGACCAATCGCTGATGGGCTGGGTGATACGCAAAAACCAGCCGCTGAACCACCACGACGTGAGCCAAAGCCAGCACGGGCTGAACGTGGGCATCGCCGTGGAGGGCATCCGCTCGTTCCTCGGCGTGCCGATGGTGGTGCGGCGCGAGGTCATCGGCGCGCTGGGCGTGGTGGGGTCGAAGGTGCGGGCATTCACCACGGCGGACATGAAAATTCTTTCCATCCTCGGCTCCATCGCCGCCTCGTACGTCGCCGGGGCGTATGCCTACGGCCAAAGCCTCATTTCGCGCAAGGTGGACACGCTGACGGGGCTGGGGAATTACCTTTATTTGGAAGAGAAGATAGCGGAACTCGATGGCACCCACGGGGCGCTGTTGGCTTTGGATATAGACAACTTCCGCAAGGTGACGGACGAATTTTCCGTGGCGGCGGCGGACGCGGCGCTGGTGGAGATAGCGCGGTTCTTCCACCGCGTGGTGGCGCAGGAGGGGTACGTCACCCGTTACTACGGCGACGTGTTCCTCATTTACCTGCGCGGACACAATCGGGAAGAGGCGGGCATCGCCGCGCAAAAACTGCTGGACCTTCTGAAAGCGAAACACTTTTTTATTGATGATAAACACGTCATATTTGAAGGTAAGATAGGCGTGGCATTTTACCCGCGGGACGGCAAGAGCGGGGGTGAGCTTATCAAGCGCGCCTTCAACGCCCTGAAATCGGGAAAAGGGGCCGGCACCGTGGCGGTTATTGACGAAGCAATGAAAAACGGGACAGTTTGAGAATAATGTGCGCATGAAGAAGAAAGAGATTGCTTCGCTAACGCTCGCAATGACCCGTGATTGTCATTGCGAGGCCATCGAAGATGGCCGTGGCAATCTCAGGCCGACCTACTACCAAACGATGAAAAGCGGGGAGCAATGAGCGATATAAATAGTTTCAGGGACGGCATCACCTATCTGCGTTCGTTTTTCGCCACGGACCTGGCGATGGATCTGGGAACGGCCAACACGCTTATCCACGCGCGGGGCCAAGGCATTGTGGTCAACGAACCGTCGGTGGTGGCGATAGACAAAAGAACCAAAAAAGTGGTCGCGGTGGGGACCGAGGCCAAGATGATGTTCGGCAAAACGCCGCAGGACATCATGACCATCCGCCCGATGAAGGACGGCGTGATAGCCGATTTCGACGCGGCGAAGGTGATGATCTCCTCGCTGATTCGCAAAACGAAGCTCACCTCGTTCATCCTCAAGCCGAAGATCATCATCGGCGTTCCCTCCGGCATCACGCAGGTGGAAAAAAAGGCGGTCATTGAATCCGCGATGGAGACCGGCATGGGGGAGGTGTATCTGGTGGAGGAACCGATGGCCGCCGCTATCGGCACGAAGATGCCGGTGGGCGAATCACGCGCGAACCTCATCGTGGACATCGGCGGCGGCACCACGGAAGTCGCCATCATTTCCATGTACGCCACGGCGTACAGCGAATCCATCCGCGTGGCGGGGGACGAGCTGGACGAAGCGATAGTGCGCTACCTGCGGAAGAACCACGGCATAGACGTTGGCGTGTTCGAGGCGGAACGGGTGAAGATACACATCGGCTCCGCGTTCGATTCCGGCACGAAGCTGGAGACCGAAGTGGCCGGGCGCGACATCGTGAACGGACTGCCCAAGCGCGTGACGGTGGACGACGCGATGATACGCGCGGCGATGGCCGACCCGGTGAAAGCGATCGTGGAATCGGTGTACCGCGCGCTCCACGGCATCTCGGCGGAAATGGCGGCGGACGTGACCAGCCGGGGCGTGGTGCTGGCGGGCGGCGGCGCGCTCATCCGCGGTTTGGACAAACGGATCCAGCAGGACCTGGGACTGCCCGTTTCCACCTCGCCCGATCCGTTGACCGCCATCGTGCGCGGCGCGGGCACGGTGCTGGAAGAGTTCAACACCTACCGCCGGGTGATCATCAACTGACGTTACGGCGCGGCTCAAATTAAGCGCCGCCGTTCGGCAGTCGGATAGTGAACGTCGCGCCTTCCCCCTCCACGCAATCCACCGATATGGCGCCACCATGTTCTTTTATGATTTCCTTTGTTATCGGCAACCCAAGTTCCGCTTCCCGTTAGGCATCCCATCCCGAATATAGATGGGGGTATTTGAGCAAAGTTGGTCTGGATTTTGCTCATATTGACTGCGGGTAACTAGGTAGTACAGTGATTAACAGGGTAAAAAGTGGCAAACATGGTTGAAAAGCCGATAAAGAAATTGAAAATTTTAAGCTTCAACTGGCATGAGCCATACCTTTGTCTTTTGGCGAAGACATGGCATGAACTATTTGTTTTTGAACCTGTTATGTCTGAAGGGGTGTATCGCCGGTGGGATGCCCGTTTCCGAGCGATACCCGCCAACCTGAAGATCGTATCCGAGCGCGAAATGAATCAGGGATTGGATGAGGGGAGTTTTGACCTCGTTATTTGCCAGAACGTCAAAGACCTTATGCTGGTCGCTAAATGGCCGAAAACTCCAAAAATTTTGGTTTTTCACAATAAATTGACCACCGAGATAGCCCTCGGCGGCAACGCGGTGGACAGAATTGCCTATCTGAAGCAGATAAAACCCCTCCTGAAAGGGGTTCATTCGGTGTTCATTTCACAGTCCAAAAAGGACGATTGGGGCTTGGAAGGGGACGTTATCTTGCCCGGCATCCCGGTTGAAGAGTACGGCGGCTACACGGGGGAGATAAAAACCGTCTTGCGTATCGGCAATCGTCTTATGGAGCGCGACCTGATGCTGGGGTTCACCGAACAGGAACAAATCTGCGAGGGGCTTCCCTCGACGGTTCTGGGGGATAACCCCCGTCTGCAGGGGTGCCGGATGTCCAATAGCGCGGATGATTTGAAAACGCATTTTCAAAAATGCCGGGTGTACCTGAACACCACCAAACACCCATACGAGGACGGCTACAACCTTTCCCTTCTGGAAGCGATGGCTACCGGAATGCCGGTGCTCTCGCTTGCCAATCCGTCGTCACCGATAACCGACGGCAAGGAAGGATTCATAAATGATGATTTGGAGAAACTGAAAAACTCCGCACGGCTCCTTTTGGAGGACCATGTGCTGGCGAAGGCAATGGGGGAGAGTGCCCGCAAAACGGTGGCGGATAAGTTCCCGATGTCCACATTTATTTCCCGTTGGCAAGCCGCGATTGAAACGGCCGCCAGTGGGCGGGCGAATATTGAAGTAAGAAATGATTTTAAGCGTGCAAATGTTTGGATTGACTACGCATATTATCCGGCGACTACGGCGCACTATCTCCGCCGCGCGTTCGCAAAATCCGCCAACCTCATTGCCAGCGGCGCTTCCATGCCGCAGGAGGTTATCAAGCTTTGGAATCTTGAGAACATGAAGGCCCCGCTCTTGGGGCAGGACGTGCCGCGCCTGTTGGCACGCGACGCGCTGGCGATCATGGAGCGGTTCCCCGTCGGATATTCGCCGGACTTTTTCCTGTGGGTGGAAACGGGGCTGGACGGCCCCCCAACGGGGCTGGAACGGCTTACTATCCCGAAGGCGGCCTATTTCATAGATACGCACCTGCACACCGCGCAACATATCGCCGCCGCCCGGGCGTTCGATTGCGTGTTTCTGGCGCAAAGGGAATATATCGGCGAGTTCCAGCGCAACGGCATAATGAACGTCCACTGGCTCCCTCTGGCGTGCGATCCGGAGATACACGGAAAAAAGGACGTGCCGAAAAAGTACGACATCGGGTTCGCCGGGAGTATCACGCAATCGCATCAGCGGCGGGCCGCGCTTTTGGCGGAACTGCAAAAACGGTTCAACGTACAAGTGAGTCGCGTGTTTTTGGAAGAGATGGCGGAACTGTACTCCGCATCGAAGATCGTGTTCAACAACGCCATCCGGGACGACCTGAACATGCGGGTGTTCGAAGCGCTCTGCTCCGGTTCACTTCTGCTTACCGATGCGGCGGCTGGCCTTGAGGAGTTCTTTACCGATGGCAAGCACCTGGCCGTTTACAACGACGGTAATATCCTGGAAAAAGCGGCGTGGTGGCTGGCGCATGACGAAGAGCGCGAAGCGGTGGCGCGCGCGGGGCGTGAAGAGGTTCTCAAGCGCCATACCTACGCGCACCGCGCCGATACGATTGTCCAGGTGATGCGCGAAACGCGGGAATCCATCACGTTGTCCGGCGGCAAGCCGAAGAGCTATTTCCGCAACGTGCGCCCGGAGATCATCGAAATGGTGCCGCCGACCGCCAAGCGGATACTGGAGATCGGATGTGCGGCGGGGGAAACCGGCCGCGCCCTCAAGGAGGCCGACCCCCGGCGCGAAGTGGTGGGGGTGGAGTTCGACCGGCAAGCGGCGCGTGAGGCGGAGAAACTGCTGGACCATGTGTTCTGCGCGGACATTGAAAAGTTCCGCATCCCGTACCCCGAAGGGTATTTTGATTGCATCATCTACGCCGACGTGCTGGAGCACCTGCGCGAACCGTCTGCGGTGATAACGCGCCACAAGCGCCTGCTGGGTCCGGAGGGCGTGATGGTGATGAGCATCCCGAACGTGCGGCATGTGTCCGTGGTGGCGCAATTGATGGAAGGGCGCTGGACATACCAGGAGGAGGGCCTTCTGGACAAAACGCATTTGCGGTTTTTTACGCTGGCGGAAGTAAAGGAAATGCTGGAGCAATGCGGCATGACCACACTGCTGGTGCAGGGGAAGCGGGCCGACACCATCTACCGCGAAGGCGCCAAAGGAACGCTGAAAGCCGGGCGGTGGCAGATCGAAAACCTTACCGAGAGCGAAATGTTGGATTTCTTCGTCTTTCAGTACCTGGTGCTGGCCACGCCGGACCGGTCGGCGACGGACGCGGCGGACGACCCCGCGAGTCTGGAGCATTACCGGCGTCTGATTGCGGAATCCGAAGTGTTCCGCGTGGAATCCGACGATCCGTTCATCATGGCGGGGGCCGAGATCGCGGCGTTAAATACACTCGAATCGCCGGGCATTGCGGCGCGGTTGGACGCGCTGGATGAAAGCAGGGCGCAACGTCTTTTATGGGTGGGGCATTTCAACATGGCGCTGGGCCGTTTCGAGGCGGCCCGCGGGGCGTATGCCCGTGCCGCCAGCCCGAAATACGAGGGGTGCGCCAGCGCCGCGATGGGTGACATGCTCGCGGCATTGCGGAAATGGTGCGCGGCGGAGGGGGACAAGCAGGCCGAGGAATGGCTGGACCGTTATACCCTTGCCAACGGCTCTCCGGTGCTGACCGCCGTGCTGGCGGCGGAAGAGGGGGAGGGCGCGCGCCGATTACCCGGCGACGCGTGGGACTTCAAGAGCGGAATGGATTTCATCACATCGTTCCACCGGCTGGAAGAAGAGGAGGATGTTGTGGGCGCGTTGCAAAAGGCGCGTGACGCACTGCGTCCCGGCGGCGTGCTGGCGATGGTCTGCGCATCGCGCTCGGCCAGTGGTATCTATCCGTCACCCATGCACCGGTTCTCCGGCGAGGGGATGCAAAAACTGTTGTCGCTCGTGGGCGGGCTTGGCGGTGTGCGCGTAATAGAACTTTTGCCGGGGCGCATATTCGTCGCGATATGCCAAAAAGAGGGCGGCGCGCCGTTCGATTATGAAAAACGGTTCAATGCCATGCTCTCCTCCGCCGCGTTAATGCGCGCGCAGGAGTATTGGGACGCGAAGATGATTGTGGCCGCGGGGGATTGCGCCCGCGTGGCCGTCATGTATGGACCGGACAATAGCCCCGCGCTCGCGCGGCTGGCGGATTGCCTGCTCAAGCGGGGGCAAAGCGGCGAGGCCGAATCGTTGTACCGCAGGGCTCTCGAACTGGCGCCCTCGGAAGGGGCGCTGGTGGGGCTGGGTACGCTGTATCTGGGAAAAAACGATTTCACCGCCGCGGAAGATTTCTTTGTCCGCGCGGTGAAGGCCCATCCGCAAAACGACCGCGCCATGTGCGGGCTTGGCATGGCGCGGTTCCACGCGGGGAAACAAAGGGAGGGGTTCGCCTGTTACCAAGAGGCGCTCTCCCTAAATCCGGATAACGGGTTGGCGCTCAGCGCGCTGGTGCAGGCGGCGTACCATCTGAAGGATTTTACGGCGGCGGAAACGGCGGTGAGTGCGTTTTTGGAATTCCACCCCGCGAACCTCGATATGCTGTTCGCCTTGGCGGGCATCCAGTACGCGCAGGGGAAATTCGCCGAGGCCAAAGATGCGCTGGACAAGATAATGCTGTTCGACCCGAAGAGGGAAGACGCGCTGATGCTGTACGAAAAGCTGGCCGAAACGGTCCACGCGAAATGAACATTTACCTGAAAAACCTGCGGGCCATCGGGCAAAAGGAACCGGACCTCGTTGCCCGGCTTCGCACCGCGCCGGACGACCCGCGCATCAAGGTGGTGCGTTCCGCCGGGAAACCCGTGGCCATCGAGATCGCCGTCGGCGACGGCGGAACGGTGGCGTTCAAAAAAGAAAAGCTGGGCGAAAACGTGCGCAAGATCACCCAGAGGAAACTGTTCAGTTTCAGCGAGGTTATCGTGCTCGCGGGCATCGGGCTGGGGGAAACCCTGCATGAAACGTTACAGGCAAGCGACGCGGGAGCATTCATACTCGTCATCGAGCCGAGCCTGGCGTATTTCAAAAAACTCATGGAATGCTCGGACCTTTCCACATTGTTGACCGACCCGCGTGTGAGCCTATCAGTGGCGGAGAACCCGGTGGACGCGGTGATGTCGCGCCTTGAAGAACATTTCGGCGTGTTCACGCGCCCCAATTTCCAGGTGATAAAGCATGGCCTCGCGGTGGCTTGCCACACGGAGTATTTCGAGCAATTGGACAAGGTGCTGGCGGAGCAGAAGGCCATGGCCGAATCGAACCTGCGCGCCATCAGCCGTCTTTCGGCGCTGTGGCAGGGGAACGTATTCGCCAATATGGAGCATGTTCTCAAAAACCCGGGCATCATCCACCTCTTTGGACGTTTCACGAATATTCCCGCGGTGATCGTTGCGGCGGGGCCATCTCTGGACAAGAATTGCCGTTGGCTGAAGATGGTGGAACGCTCGATGGTCATCATCTGCGTGGATACCGCCCTGAAAACGCTTTTGAAAAACGGCGTCAAGCCGCATTTCGTGGTGGCGCTCGACGCGCTGATGCACAATTACTTCCATGTTTCCGGCGCGCTCAACGGGGGTTTTACGCTCGTCGTCAATCCCGTCACCTATCCCCTGATACTCGAAGAGTGCGAGGGGCCGATGATGGTCACCAGTTACAGCGAGCCGATGGTGCGCTGGATCGAAGGATTCACCGGGGACCTCGGCGCGAATATCACGGGCGGCTCCGTGGCTACCTCGGCGTTCGATCTGGCGTTGCGGATGGGATGTTCCCCCATAATCCTCACCGGGCAGGACCTCGCCTTTACCGGCGGGCGCACCCATGCAAGCGGCGGCGCGAACGACGAGATGGTTTATAGCACCAGCGCGGAACCGGCCACGCCGTCCACCATGCACACGGAGGCGATGGGGTGGGAACAGATGAGCGCCGTGGAAGGGAACCTGGGGCACCAACTCGCCTCGAGCGTGAAAATGAACACTTGGCGCAACTGGTTCGAGATCCGGATAGCGCAAAAAGGGGTGGACTGCATAAACGCCACCGAGGGCGGCGCGGTCATACTCGGCGCCCGCCAGATGTGCCTGCAGGAAGCGGTCGCTCCCCGCCTGACGCCCGGGCCGGACATAACGAAGATCATCGAAGCATCCCGGCCGATGCGCCTGCCCGCCGACCTCCGCGCGATCCGGGCGCGGCTGGAGGCGTTGACGGCGGTTGCGCGCGAAGTGAAAAAGATATGCTCGCTCGGGATCAAGGAAGCCGAAAAACTGCGCATCGCCGCCCAAAAAAAAGGTCACGACGTCACGGTGCAGTCCGCCGCGCGGGCCTGCGCCGACTTTATGGGGATCATCATGGGGGAGGCGGAATTCTTCACCCTCAACCATTGGCGGCTGGAAAACGCGATGGACCGTATACAGCGGCTCCGCTCCGGATTGAAAACCCAGGACGAGATGAAACAGGCATACCTGAACGCCGAGTCGTACCTGATCCTTTTCCGGGAAACCTACCAAGTGACAAAGGAATTTGAGAAAAACATCCGCTCGTTGCCGTTTATGAATGCGCCGCAGGCGCGGGAAGCCAATGCCGTATAGGGAGAACAACCTCGCTCTGCTGAAAAAACACCATCCGGCCCTGGTGGCGGTGTACGAATCCGCCTCCGGCGCATCCGTGGAGACCTTCGCGGCGAAGAACGGCTTGCCGGTATTCCGCTACGCCGGGGCGGCATTCCATGGAATCATGAAACCGGAAGAGGAGGGGGAGCGCCTGGCTTCAGCCGTTCCCGGCGGGGTGAAGAACGTGTGGGTGTTCGGTCTCGGCTACGGTTACCATATCGCCGGTCTGCTCAAACGCGGCTTGAATGTGACGGTTTTCGAGCCGTCGCCCGATATTTTCAAAAGCGCGGTGGAAAACGCCGACATGGGCGCAATTCTGGAAAAGGCGAAGATCGTCGTGGGCGGCAATATCCGCGGAGAATTGGAGAAGGCGGATTATTCGTGCGCCCAACTTGTGCCGCACCGCCCCTACCCGCGCTTTTTTGAAAAGCAGTGGGAAAAACTGAACACGGTGTTTGGCGTGCGCTCGTTCCTCGCGCAACGGCGGCTGAAGGTCCTGCTGGTGGGGCCGATCTACGGCGGGACCGTTCCGACGTTCCACTATGTGAGAGCGGCGCTGGAAAATATCGGCGCGGAAGTGGCGACGTTCGACGCGGCCCAATTCGTGTCCGGCTATTTCGCGTTGGACGGCGTCACGTCGAACCACGTTCACCAAGCGCAACTCAAGCGGCGGTACAGCGACACGCTGGGAGAAGGCGTGGTGGCCATGGCCGACGAGCAACGGCCCGACCTGATACTCGTGATGGCCCAAGCGCCTCTCGATACAAGTCCGCTTTCCCGCCTGCGCGAGTTGAAGGTGCCTATCGCGTTCTGGTTCGTGGAGGATTTTCACACGCTCACCTATTGGGACCGTGTGGCGCCGCTCTACGATTATTTCTTTACCATCCAGCGCGGCGCGTTTTTCGACAAGTTGCAGGCCGCGGGGGCGCGCCGCGTGGCGTACCTTCCGCAGGCCGCATCCCCGGCGCATCACCATCCGGTGGCGCTCACTCCCGAAGAGAAGGCTTCTTACGGCTCGGACCTTTCGTTCATGGGGGCGGGCTACCACAACCGCAAACAGTTCTTCCACGGACTGCTGGACTACGACTTTAAGATATGGGGCACCGAATGGGATCTGAACACGGCGGTGGGGGAACGGGTGCAAAACCGCAACCGGCGGATGTCGCCGGAGGAATACACCAAGGTTTTTTGCGCCTCGAAGATAAACCTGAACCTGCACAGCTCCACCATGCTCTCCGGCATCGACCCGGTGGGGGATTTCGTGAATCCCCGCGTGTTCGAGCTTGGCGCGTGCGGCGCGTTCTCGCTGGTGGATTTCCGCGCGGAGCTTCCGCCCTTGCTTGAGGAGGGGAGCGAAATGGCGACTTACCGCTCACTGGCCGATCTGCGGGAAAAAATAGACCATTACCTGGCCCACCCGAAAGACCGTGAACGTATCGCCGCAACGGCGCGTGCTCGCGTGCTGGAAGAGCACACGTTTGAATGCCGGATGGAAAGCCTTTTGGCCGCGGTCATCGCCTGCGAGGGGCCGACGTTCGGCGCGGGCCGGGATAGCGGCGCGGTGTACGCGCGCAACCTCGCGGGGAAGATGGCGGAAGAGGCGGCGGACGACCCGGAGCTGGTGGCGTTCCTCAAACAGTTTCCGGCGGACGAGGTGTTCTCGCTGAAAGAAGCGGTGGACAAAATAAACCGCGGTTCCGGCGGACTCAGCAGATCCGAGTCGCTCCTTTTGATGGTCAATGAAGTCCTGATACAGGGATGAAAAAAATACTGATCCTCAATTTCACGAGGATAGGGGACCTGATCCAGACCACGCCGTTATTGGCGGGGCTGAAGGAGGCGGGTCCGTGCGAGATAACGCTGGTGGGGAATGTCAGCTTCATCGGCATCTGCAAGAACCTGCCGAACATAGACGTGCTGAAGGTGTTCGACGTAAAACGGTTCATAAACGCCGACGGCGGCGCCACCTCCATCCTCGACGTATACCGCTACCTCGACGCATTGGTGAATGAACTGAAGGCGGGGCGGTACGACGTGCTCATCAACCTCAGTCACTCCAACCTGACCGCGGTGATGGGGAGGATGCTGGAGATCCCCGAAGTCCGCGGCGTCTATTCCACCGCCGAAGGAAACAAAGTGGTGAACGACCCGTGGCTCACCTATTTCACCTCCCTGCTCGGATTCCGGCATTACAACACCTTTAACCTGGTGGACCTGTATCAGCTTGGCGGCGGCGTTCAACCCAAGGCGCGCGGACTGCTGATTGACCGCAAGCAACCGGAGGAAGAAGCGGGGAAACTCCTGCGGGAACTGGAAATACGCGATGGCGAAATGCTCATCGGCATCCAGGCGGGAGCCAGTTTGAAGGAACGCAGGTGGCCCGCCGAAAAATTCGCGGCGAGCGCCGACGCGCTGGCAAAACGGTTCGGCGCGAAAGTCGTGCTATTCGGCGCTCCCGCCGAAAAGGAACTGGTGGACGAAGTGGCGGGGAAAATAACGGCGCCGCACATCAACCTTGGCGGGAAGACAACCCTTGAGCAACTGATAGGGATGGTCCAACGGTGCAACCTGCTGGTGACCAACGACACCGCCACCATGCATATCGCCGCGGCGGTGGGAACACCGATCGTGGGGCTTTTCCTGGTGCATGCATTCGCGGCGGAAACCGGGCCGTACTGCCAACATGCGGTGGTCGTGGAACCGGAAATTTCCTGTTACCCGTGCGGCCACCACTCCTCCTGCCCCCACTATGCATGTTTTGATATGGTAACGTCGGCCCATATCGTGGCCGCCGCCGAAATGGCGCTGGACCTGAAAACCGGCAAGGTCCCGTCCGCGCCGCCGGAGTTATTCGCGGGTGTGCGGCTCTTGGTTCCGTATTTCGACGAATGTGGGTTCATAGACCTTCGTCCACTGAAAAAAGTGTCGCCGCGCCCGCAGGACATCCTTGCGCGGATGTACCGGCATCTATTCATGAAAAGCGCCTGTGGCGCGGCTTCTGGAGAATCGTGGAAAGCGACGCTGGAACGCGATTATCAAATGCCGCCGCGCGGCGAGTTGGGAAAAATGATGGAGAAGGAATGCGCGGCTTTCAATAAGCTCTCTTCAGCCGCGGCTGATGGGGCGCGCATTGTGGGGCAGGCGCTCAAATTTCTCCAAAGCGGACAGGCGGAGAAGGCGCGCACGCTGGCGAAGGAAATAATGGATGTTGACCGGCGGATTGAGATCGCCGGGCTTTCCAACCCGGAGCTTTCGCCCATCGTGCGTCTGTTCGCGGCGGGAAAGGCGAACCTGGGCGACCGTCCCCCCATGGTGATGTTGCAACAGGCCAAAATGTTGTACACTGAGGCGGGCGCCGCGTCCGCCGCGATGGAACGCATGGCGGCGGATTTGGCCGACGGACGGACGGAATAACCTGCCATCCCGCGAAAGGAACGGGCTGATGATAATTAAGTTGAACGACGAGGATATTCAGTGGAACGCGCAGGGGCAAAATACCCTCGGTGAATTGATCGAGGAATTTGTCGCCAAGCGGTTTTTCAAGGACGAGTTCATCAATACATTGGTGGTGAACGGCACCGTGATCCCGGACGCCGAAATGGCCCCGGTGCGGATGAAGCCGCTGTCCGACATAACCACTTTGCAGATGACCACCGAGACTTTCCGCAACGTGTCGGTGCGCGCCCTCGACTCCATGTCCGAATACCTGGACGGGCTGGCGGGGATGGTGGAGCAGAGCGCCGATAAATTCCGCATGGACGACGAGGTGGAAGCGAACAAGTATTTCATCAGTTGTGTGGAAGGGTTGCAGACCTTCGTCGGCATCATAGACAAGGTGAAGACGCTCAACGGGCTGGACTTCGGCAAGATGACGCACGAGGGGACTTCCATCGGCGAAAAGGAATCGGCGCTTTTGGGGGTGCTGAACTCGCTGTTCGAGATTCAGATGAAAAAGGATTGGGTGAGCCTGGCGGACATACTGGAGTACGAACTTTCGCCTCTCATCATCGAATGGAAGGCCATCCTTCAAACTGTGGCCGATATTTTGCGGAAACCCTGATCGTTCAGTTCCGCGGCGACCACGATGGGGCATAGGCGCCGCCCGGCATATTCGTCACCTGTATCTGGTTCTCGCCGCTGGCGTTCATGATGTATATCTGCCGCTCACCCGTGCGCGTGCTTGAAAACGCAAGGTGTCTGCCGTCCGGCGACCACGAGGGGGATTCGTTCTTGCCGTTGTCGGCGGTCACCTGTTTTTCCAGCGAGCCGTCCAGGTTCTTGATGACGATGTTGAACGTCCAGTCCATCATCGAGGCGTAGGCGATGCGGTCCCCCTTCGGCGACCATGCGGGGTCCGCGTTGTAATCGCCGTTGAAGGTGAACCGCTGGGGGTTCGTGCCGTCCGCGTTCATGATGTAAATGTGGGGCCGGCCCGGAATATCCGAAACGTAGGCGATCTGTTTGCCGTCCGGCGACCACGAGGGGGAGGTCTCGATGGATTCCGAATAGGTGAGCCGGGTGAGGCCGCCGCCGTCCGATGAAATGGTGTAGATGTCGGAGTTCCCGTCCGCCGTCATGGTGAAAGCGATCCGCTTGCCGTCCGGCGAATAGACCGCCGCGGATTGCGTTTTGCCGGGGCTTGCCACCAGCGGCTTCACCGCGCCACTCCGCAGATCAAGCGTGAAGGCCGCGGGCCACCGGTTGTGGAACGAGGTGAACAAGAGCCGCGTGCCGAAAGGGGACCACTCCGGCGAGAGAATGATGCTCTTGATGGTGGTTATCTGTTTTACGTTCTGCCCGTCGTAGTCCATCAGGAACAGTTCCTTGTTCCCCCCCACGCGCCCGGCGAACACGATGCGCGAATCGGCCACCCCCGCCTCGCCGGTAAAGCGGTAGATAACCTGGTCGGCGAACTTGTGCACCATTTTCCGGAAAATGTTGCTCGTCCCCGTGTAGCGCGTGCCGGCTAATTGCTCCTGCCGGTCCACGTCGTACAGGCGGCACTCCACCGCCATCTGCCCGCCGGGGATGGCGTAATAGACGCCTTTGGCCAGCGCATTCACTCCCGCGTCGTTCCACAGGTTCCACGCGGTTGCGTCCTTTTCCATTTCCTTGATCTCGGTGAACACCTTTTCATCCTTCAGGATGCTGAAGTAGCCGGAGAATACCAGGTCGAAGTCCAGAGCCTCTTTCGCCGTTTTTCCCGCCTGTCCGTCATCAGCGGCTTTCAGCTTGTTCGGCTTGAACCAGAATTCCGGCACCGCCAGCTTGATATGCTCCGACCGCTTGCGGGAAATGCCTATGAACACTTCCACCGCTCCCGCTGAGGCCGCGCACAGGCACAGCGCCAGCGCGGCCAGCCGCAATGCTCTAGCGGCCCGGCGCAAGAGTAAATCCAAAATGAACATCCAACGTTTCCTCTTTATATCCGGGAGGCAGAGGAGGGAAGGGGGCGGATTTTTGAACCGCTTCCAGTGCCGAGCGGTCAATATTATTGTTCAGCGATGATTGTTCTATTTCTATATGCGTGATCTTTCCCTCACGATTGATTTTGTAATAGATGGTGACTTTTATAGGTCTGTCGGTGAAATAGTTGAAACTCAAAGTATCCCAGTTGGTAAATATCTTTCCTTCCATCATGCGAATGTGCCATTCATAGGGAAAATCCTTGAGGTGGATTATCCCACCCCCTTTTTTCTCGCGCACCTCTTTCGCCACCGATTCGCTCTGCTTCGCCTCCGGGAGCGCCTGCTTTTGCTTGAGGCGCGAAGGGATCGCGCCGGTGTCCGCCATTTTCTGATTCACGCTCTTTTTCACCAGCGTCACCTTTTTTATTTCCCCGCCCGCGTCTTTGGTTATCGGCAACAGCTTTTTCTCGACCGGCGAAACCTTTTTCACCGCCGGGGCCGATTGCGGCACCGCGTCCACCACGCTGGATTTGCCGAGGGTTGGCTCCCCCGCGATCGGGCCGGGGTCTATCAGGTGGACGACGTACGAATCCTGCTTAAAGGTGAGCCGCGGTTTCCCGCCGAAGTAGGTGCCGTAAGTGTACATTCCCAGAAATCCCGCCGCGTGCAGGGCGATGGAGAGCGAAAGCGCGAGGAATAGCAGGTCCCTCCCGTTTTCGTTTGGCATCGGATTGCCGCGCATTGGCATGGAAAACCTATTGGATGGCCGGCAAAGGTTCGGTGACCATCCCCAGGTTCCGCACCCCCGCCCGCCGCGCGGACGACATCACCTGCATCACGAACCCGTAGGAGAGTTCCTCGTCCGCCCGCAGGAATACGTCGGCGTTCACGTTTTGCCGCGCCAGTTGGGTCAGCCGTTTCTCAAGTTCGGCGGAGGTTATCTGGCTTTCATTCAGGAATATCCGCCGGTCGCGGTACACGGTGATGACCCACGATTCCGCGCGCGTCACCGGGCTGGCCTCCACCTTCGGCAGTTTCACGTCGAACCCGAACCGCGCCAGCGGGGCGGTGATCATGAATATGATGAGGAGCACCAGCATCACGTCCACGAGCGGCGTTACGTTGATGTCGGACATCGCGCCGTGCGTCCTGCGGAATCGTTTTCCCTTGTATGCCATCGGCCCCCCAAACGGTTTTGGCGATTATACCCCGCGTCCCCCGGCGATAAAAGCCTTTTGGCCCGTGGCGGCAGGCGGTAGAATTCAAACGATGGCACGCGCAGGGCTGGACTTCGAGCATCAAAATGGCCTCTCGGACGAGGAGGCCGCGCGCCGTCTGGCGGAAGAGGGGTTCAACGAGCTTCCCTCCGCCAAGCCGAAAAGCGCGTTCGCCATCGCCTTCGACGTGATCCGCGAGCCGATGTTCCTTCTGTTGGTCGCGTGTGGAGTTATATACCTCATGCTGGGCGATACCGAAGAGGCGCTCCTTCTATTGGGGTTCGTGTTCGTCGTCATGTTCATCACATTTTACCAAGAGCGGAAAACGGAACGCGCCCTCGAAGCGTTGCGCGACCTGTCCAGTCCCCGCGCGCTGGTGATACGCGGCGGGAGGGAAGTCCGCATCCCGGGCCGCGACGTGGTGCGCGGCGACATCATGGTGCTGGAAGAGGGGGACAGGGTTCCCGCCGACGCGGAACTGCTCTCGTGCGTGAGCCTGATGACCGATGAATCGCTCCTCACCGGCGAACCGGTGCCGGTGCGAAAATCCGCGCTGGAGGGAGAGCCGCCCCCCGCGCGCCCCGGCGGCGACGACCTGCCATTCGTTTTTTCGGGGACGCTCGTGGTGCGGGGGCAGGGGATAGCGCGGGCGCGGGCCACCGGCGGTTCCACCGAGATTGGCAAGATCGGCAAGGCGCTGGAAAGCCTGATACCGGAAGATACCCATCTGCAAAAGGAAAGCAGAACGGTTGTCCGGGTTTTCACCACGGCGGGGCTTGGGCTATTGGCCATTATCGTCGGCGTGTTCGGCTTTGTGCGCGGCGATTGGCTGAACGGCCTTTTGGCGGGGCTAACCGTTGCCATGTCCATCCTGCCGGAGGAGATACCGGTTATCCTCACCGTGTTCCTGGCGCTGGGGGCGTGGCGCATTTCCCACAAGCGGGTATTGACGCGGAGCGTACCCGCGCTGGAAATGCTGGGGGCGGTGACGGTGCTGTGCGTGGACAAGACCGGCACCCTCACGCAAAACCGGATGACCGCCGCCCGCCTGTACGCCGAGGGGCGGTTCCACGACGTTGACCCGCAAACCCCGGGAGCGTTGCCGGAACATTTCCACCGCCTTGCCGAATACAGCATGCTCGCGGGGAAAAAGGACCCATTCGACCCGATGGAAAAGGCCCTGGTGGAGATGGGGGATCGCTACCTGCACGGCTCGGAACATGTCCACGAAGAGCGAGAATTGGTGCGCGAGTACCCGCTGACGAAAAAGTTTCTGGCGTTCACGCACATCTGGAAAAAGGAAGGTGGAGAGTCACTATTGGTGGCAACAAAGGGGGCGCCGGAAACCGTGGCCGACCTGTGCCACCTCCCCGCCGGGAGCAGGCGGAAAGTGCTGGAAAGCGCGGAGGCGATGGCGGCGGACGGCCTGCGTGTGCTGGGAGTGGCTTCCGCGTCGCTCCCGACCCCGGAACAATTGCCGGAATCCCAACATGATTTCTCGCTGGAGTTCATCGGCCTCATCGGGTTATCGGATCCGGTGCGTCCCGGTGTGGCGGAGTCGTTGAGCGAATGTAAAAGCGCGGGTATTCGCGTGGTGATGATCACCGGCGACTATCCGCGGACCGCCAAAAGCGTTGCGGAGCGGATAGGTTTGGAAAGTTCTGGCGGCTGTATCACCGGCTCGGAATTGGAGGCGATGACGGACGCGGAACTGAAGGAAAAGATCGGGCGGGTGAATGTTTTCGCGCGCGTCCAGCCGGATCAGAAATTGCGCATCGTGGGCGCTCTCAAGGCGAACGGCGAAGTGGTGGGCATGACCGGCGACGGCGTGAACGACGCTCCCGCGCTCAAGGCCGCCCACATCGGGATAGCGATGGGGCAAAGGGGCACCGACGTGGCGCGCGAAGCGGCGGCGCTGGTATTGACGGACGACGATTTTTCCTCCATCGTGAGCGCGGTGCGCTTGGGGCGGCGGATATTCGACAACATCAAAAAGGCCATCGCCTACACTATCGGTATCCACATTCCCATCGCGGGCATATCATTGGTGCCCGTGCTCGTCGGCTGGCCGCTGGTACTTTTGCCGGTGCATATCGCGTTTTTGGAGCTTATCATTGACCCCGCCTGTTCCGTGGTGTTCGAGGCGGAAGAAGAAGAGAAGGGGATAATGCGAAAACCCCCGCGCGATCCCTCACGCCCGCTGTTCAGCCGCGAGATGGTGACTATCAGCGTTTTGTTGGGGGCGGGCGTATTCGTCATCGTCTTCGCCGTTTTCGCGGTTGCTATGTTGCGCGGGCAGGGGGTGAACGATGCGCGCGCCCTCACGTTCACCACCCTGATAGTTTCAAATATAGGGCTTATTCTCACCAACCGTTCGTGGACGGAAGGTATATTGACCACGCTGAAAAGGCCGAACGCCGCGCTGTGGTGGCTGATAGGCGGCGCGGTGGTGTTCATTTCCCTCGTGCTCTACGTTCCGTTTCTGCGCCAGTTATTCCGCTTCACCTCGCTCCATCCGGTGGACATCGCTATCTGCCTCGTCGCGGGCATGTTGGGGGTGGCATGGTTTGAACTGTTGAAGTTCCTCCGTCGCGGCGGCGCGAATCGGGGAGCGGTCAGATAAGCGGGAGGCTGATGATGGCGGTCGTTCCTTTGCCAACTCCCGCGCTGGATAGTTCCAGCGTCCCGCCGTGGTAATCCATGATCGCCTTGGCCAGCGCGAGGCCGATTCCCAGTCCGCCCCCCTTGAACTTGTACTGTCCGGTTGAGTGCTTGATAGGGTCCTCCAATGAGAAGAAGGGGGTGAACAAAAGCCCCATCTGTTCCGGCGCGATGCCCATTCCCTCGTCGGCGATGAGGATGACCGCGTTCGGTCCCTCCACGGCGGCCGCGATGCGGATCGCCTTGCCGTCCGGCGAGAACTTTGCGGCATTGGAAAGTATCTCGATAATGGCGCGCTGGAGAACCGCGTGATCGCCCAGCGCGCGGGCGGTTTCAGGCAAAGCCGACAAGTCCGTGGTGAGCGCCAGTTTTCTCTTCTCAATGATGATCTTTTCCTTGGTCATTTCAATGCAATATTCCAGGAGCAATTTCAAGTTTTGCGGCAGGAAATACTCTTTCCCTTTGCCCAGCAATACGTCGGAGAAGATGGTGGTGGCGGAACATATCCGGTCGAAATCCGCCACGCAATAGCTAAGCTGGGAAACCGCATCATTGAATTCCTGTTTGTACTCCGGCGGCGCCTTCATTTTTTCCATCTGCATCTTGATGAGGTTCAGCCGGGTGAGCGGGGTGCGCAGTTCATGCGCGGTGATGGTGGTGAAGTAGTCCTTTGCGCGGGTGAGGCTTTGTGTCTGGGTGATGTCGCTTTGCACCGCGACGAAACTGGTGATCTCGCCATTGTCTCCGAGGATGGGGGAAATTTTCGTCTCCACCTCAAACAGATCGCCGTTTTTCTTTTTGTTCACCAGTTGGCCCCGCCACCTTTTGCCCCCCGCGATGGTGTTCCACATGTCGGCGTACAGTTGTTCCGGGTGTTTGCCGCTTTTAAGGATGCGCGGGTTTTGGCCCACGGCCTCGGCCCTTAGCCAACCGGTGGTGCGCTCGAATGCGGGGTTCACATACACGATCTTGCCGTTCCGGTCGGTGATGACCACCAGATCCTCCCCCTGCTCGATGGCCGTGGAGAGGCGGGCGTGGTCTTTTTGCGCTTCTTTGATGCTGGTGATGTCCTGCGTGACGGCGATGCACGAGGCGACCTTGCCGTCGCGGTCGGCCAGCGGCTGGATGGAATAAATGAAGTCGAACCCCCGGAACGATATTTCGCCATGTTGAGCCTCGCCCGCGAACGCGGTTTTGAATTTCGGCTCCAAAATGTCCGCCGTTTCCGGCGGTAACACCTCGCGGATCGTTTTTCCCTCCATTTCTTCCGTCTCGAATCCCAACTCTTTCAGCGCCTGGCCCTCGGAGATGACAAGCCGGAGGTGGCTATCCACTATATGTACGGTGCCGTTCGGGTACGAACGGGCGAGAATGCGGTATTGCCGCTCGCTTTCGCGCACTTCCAGCAGGGCGTTTATCCGGTCGGTGACGTTGGACAGGATGAGCAACAGCGCCTCGACATTTCCTTTGGGGTCTTTCAACGGATGGAGCACCCAGTCCCAGTAGCTCATCCCCCGTTCGGGGTGCTCGGCGTATTCGAACGGCTTGGCGATGGCGACATGCGTTTCGCCCGTTTCGGCCACCTTTTTGAATATGCGCTCGTTGTCCGGGTTCGGAAAAAGGGCGAAATGGTTTTTACCGGGGTAGAAATCGGGGGTGCGCCCGTCGGAGGCGGCGTACGCGCGGTTGACGCGGATGAAATTGCAGTCCTTGTCCATGTAGGCGACCATGATGAAGGTGGTGTCGAATATCCGTTCCAGCAGTTCGTTGGACTCGAATAGGGAATCCCTCGTTCTCCGTATGGACTCGAACAGCGGCCCGATGAGAAAGATTCCCGCGGCGAACAGGGCGGAAATGAAAAGCGCGATGACCTCCACGTCCAGGTCTATCGGGATGTCGCCGCGAACGGCGTGAGAATAGGTGAGGAGGCGGCGCAGGGCCATGAGGATAAAGCCGGCGGAAAACAACAACCAGGCGAGTTTCGCTCCCGTTTGTTTGATGAGGCGAAGCGAGAGGGCGACCGTGATTATCTGGAGGAGGATGGAAAAGAACAGGAGTGTTTGAGCCATTGTTGTGCCAACCCTTTTTGTCACTCTTATTGTAACAGGGTATTAGCGGGCGGAATCGCCCGATTTATCGCGGCTCATTTTGACACAAAGGTTATTTCCGGGGAATCGGTGGCGAAAAAAGAATTTCCGTTCTGGACAACCGGCGTGAGTGTGCTATTCTGGCAATCCCATTAAGGAAATAGTGGTTGCCGGGTCTTACGCGACTCGTCCCTGCCAACCCCGCCAGGTCCGGAAGGAAGCAACGGTACGCGGCGTGTCGGGGGCGCTGTAAGGGTGCCCGGCATTTTTTTTACCCGATGCGATCGGGTGCGGACGACGGCACAGCCGGTTCGCCGTGAAATGGGGAAATTTACGGGGCATTGACTGGTAACGCGGGGGTAGCGTGATGGCGGAAAGTTCGGCACAACACGGCAATTACCTTGTCATGGCGCGAAAATGGCGCCCCGCCACATTCGCCGACGTGGTCGGCCAGCACCACATCGTCCGTTCGTTGCAAAACGCCATCCAGATGAACCGCATCGCGGGGGCGTACCTCTTTTCCGGGATGCGCGGCGTGGGCAAAACCTCGATGGCCCGCATCTTCGCCCGCTCCATCAATTGCGAAAAAGGCCCGACGCTCGCCCCGTGCGGCGTGTGCGCCAACTGCCGCGAGATAGCCGAGGGAAACTCGCTGGACGTGGTGGAGATAGACGGCGCATCGAACAATAAAGTGGAAGACGTGCATGGCATACTGGATCACATCCAGTACGCCCCGGTGAAGTGCCGGATGAAGATATACATCATAGACGAAGTGCACATGCTTTCGACCTCGGCCTTCAACGCACTGCTGAAAACGCTGGAGGAGCCGCCGCCCCACACGGTGTTCATCATGGCCACCACCGAACAGAATAAAGTGCCGGAAACGGTGATCAGCCGGTGCCAGTGCTTCGAGTTCCGCGCGATCTCCGACGAGCAGATAGCCGGGCGACTGCAAACCATCGCGAGCAACGAGAAACTGAACATCACGGATGGCGCACTGCGGATGATAGCCCGGCGCGCCGAGGGGAGCATGCGCGACGCGCAGTCCCTGCTGGACCAGGCCGCGGCCTACTCCGGCGAAACGATCGACGAGGAGGCGTTGGGCTTGGCGCTGGGACTGGTTTCGCGCGAGAAGATATGGGCGGTGCTGGACGCTGTGGCGCGGCGCGATGTGGACGCCGCGCTTGGCCAGCTCCATGCCCTGTACTATTCGGGGTTCGACGTGGCGGTGCTCATCCGCGAGCTTTTCGAGGCGGTGCGCACGCTCACGGTCATAAAGGTGAGCGGCTCGCCGGAAAAGATACTCAGCGAGCCGCCCGATTCCCTGGCGGCGGCGCGAGAACTGGTGAAGGACGTTTCCGCCGGAAGGCTCCAACAGTTCTACGACCTGTTGTTGCGCGCCCGGTCGCAGTCCGCGGTTGCGGGCAACCCGCTTTCGGTGCTGGAAATGGCGCTTATCAAGATGGTGCGGCTGGACGACCTGGTGCCGGTGGCGGACATATTGGACCGCTTGCGGGGGACGGCGGTGGCGCCGCAACCCTCGGTCGCGCGGCAACCGGCAAAACCGTTTCCCGCATCGAACCGCGAATCCTCCCCCGCCGCCGCGCTCGTTATCAGGAGGGAAGCGGAGCAGTTCGCGGCGCCGCGTGTCGCCACCGGCGGCGAACCGTGGGTGATGATACGGTCGGCCATCGCCGAAAAGCGGCCTCTGCTCGGCCATGCGCTGGAAAAGATCGTGGACTTCGCCATCGAGGGGGGGAAAGCGGTCCTTTCGTATCCCGAAGAGCAGACGCTCCTGCGCAAGCAATGCGAAGAAAGCCGGGAATTGATCGAGAGTGAAATAGAAAAGAACCTGGGGAAAAAGCTGGTGTTCGTCCTTGCCCCCGCCGTGAAAAGCGCCAAAACCGTTCAGGAAAAAAAGTCCCCTTCGCTGGACCAGAAACTCCGCAAGGAGATGCTGGAGGACCCTATCATTCAAAAGGCGGTGGACCTTTTTGACGGGCGGCCCGGCTTCGAGGACGACAGCGGGAACTGACGAATGTCCAGAATGATCGCGGAGCTTTTTCAAAAAGCCCAAAAAATCCAGTCTCAGATAGCCTCCGCGCGCCAACGGCTTGCGGCCCACCGCGTGGAAGCGGTCTCGCCGGACGGTGCGGTTAAAGTGGTGGCAAGCGGCGACAAGCAGATCGTTTCCATCGAGATAAAAGAGGAATTTCAGCGGACCCCCGAACTGGCAAAGGTGGTTGCCGAGACCTCCAACGAAGCGCTCAAGAAAGCCGAAGCCAAACTGAAGGAAGAATTGAACGCGGCGTTGGGAACGGCGGGGATACACCTGCCTGGACTCTTTTAGGACGGATTGTGGAATCATCGGAAACGGTAAAAAAGCTGAGCGAGGAGTTCCAGAAGCTTCCCGGAATTGGCAGGAAAACAGCTGAAAGATTGGTGTTCTCTCTCCTTAAATCCCAGTCCGGTCAAGCGTCTTCCCTTGCCAAGGCTTTAACCGAATTGGTTGAGAAGGTGAAACTGTGTTCCATCTGCGGCGGCATCACGGAGGTGGAGCCGTGTGCAATCTGCGCCTCTCCCACGCGGGACAAAGCGACCATCTGCGTGGTGGAGCAACCGCTGGACATCGCCCTTTTGGAGCGGACGGGGAGCTTCACCGGGCAGTATCATGTTTTGGGCGGCACGTTCTCGCCGCTGGACGGAATTGGGCCGGAATCTTTGCGGATTGAGCAGTTGATTAAACGGGTTAAAGAAGGTAAAGTTGAAGAAGTCATTGTTGCTACGAATCCTACGATGGATGGCGAAGCCACGGCTCTCTATCTATCCAAAGTGTTGCGTCCTCTTGGGGTGAAAACTTCCAGGATAGCGCGGGGGGTTCCCGTGGGCAGTGACTTGGAATATGTGGATGAAATTACTCTTGTGAAGTCCATCGAGGGACGCCGCGAGATGTAAAAACAACATGATAGGATGTGGTGGAGTATAGAATGCAGAAGTTGCCGATTGTAAATGACTTGGGGTTCTACGAAATACGGATGGCGAGCATCGGCGGATTTGGCGCCAATGTCGCCGGCAAGATATTGGGCGAAGCGGGAATCCTGAAGCTCGGCTACAACGGATCGAATTTTTCCAGCTACGGCTCGGAAAAGAAAGGCTCGCCGGTGGCCGCGTTCGTGCGTTTCTGCGCGCCGGACGTCGCGGTGCGGGTGAATTCGCCGGTCACAGAACCGCACCTTTTGGTTATCTTCCTGGAGTCCATCGCTCGCAACCCCGGCATGTTGAGCGGGGTGGGGCCGGATACCATCGTCATCCTCAATACCGGGATGGACGTGGATGCCGCGCGCGACTTTTTGGGTCTGGCCGCCGGAACGCTGGTGGTCATAGACGCGATGAAGATAGCGGTGGAGGAAAAAACCCGCGTGAACACCGCGCTCCTCGGCGTCATCTCGCAAGTGACCGGCTTCATCACGCACGACGCGGTGAAGGAGATCATCGAAGAGACGTTCGGCAAGAAGTACGCCGCCACCGTCCCGGCGAACATCAAGACGTTCGAGCGGGGCACCAAGGAATTCACCATGAAGAAATTCGCGCCGGACGGCAAATACCAGCCGCAGGCGTTCAGCCGCGCCGGACAAAAGCTGGGCTACCTGAACCAGCCGATAGGCGGCGTGATACCGGCGGCGGGGACTTCCATGTACAAGGACCTTACGGCGAGCCGCTCCGGGTACATCCCGGTGCTCAACCGGGGCAAATGCACCAGTTGCGGCGAGTGCGACATCACCTGTCCGGACTACTGCTTTGAATGGGCCGGGGAGACGAACAAAAAAGGAAAGCAGGAACAGGTGCTTCAACGCATCCATTACCAATATTGCAAGGGGTGCCTGCGGTGCGTGGAGATGTGCAAGTTCGAGGCGCTCACCACGCACGTCGAATATGAAGTGGATAAACACATAATCGAGAAAGGTTATGTGAACGATATAAAGGAGACCCAGAAGTGAAAACGGAAACGCTGAATGACACGAAGGGCACGGCCCAACAGGAGATAGATTTCCTCAGCGGTAACGAGATGGCCGCGACGGTGGTGGCCCAGATGAATTTCCATGTGATGGGGTACTACCCGATAACGCCGTCCACCGAAGTGGCGGAATATCTGGACGAAATGCGCGCCGAAGGGAAGCACCAACTGAAGATGATCCCCGGCGACGGCGAACACGGCGCGGCGGGCATCTGTTACGGCGCCACCACGGCGGGGGGCCGCGTGTTCAACGCCACCTCGGCCAACGGCCTTTTGTACTCCATCGAGCAGTTGCCGGTGCAGTCCGGCACCCGTATGCCGATGGTGCTCAACCTCGTGTGCCGCTCGGTGTCCGGCCCGCTGGACATACGCGGCGACCATAGCGACCTGTATTCCTGCCTGAACCTCGGTTGGCTGGTCTTCTGCGCGAAGGACCCGCAGTCCAGCTACGATCTTATCGCGGTGGCGACGAAGGTGGGGGAACACATGGACGTGCGCCTGCCGTCCATCGTGGCGAACGACGGATTTTTCACCAGCCACCAAAAGCGGCGGGTGCTCCGGTTCAAGAACGACAAGGACCTGCAGGATTTCATCGGGCCGTACAAGTACATCCACAGCAGTGTGGACCCGAACACCCCCGCGACGTTCGGCCCGTACATGAACGATCCGGACCAGATAAACAACAAAAAGCAGTTGTCGCTCGCCATGCACGCCTCCGAGGCGGTGATCGACAACGTGTTCGCCGAGTGGGAAAAGCTCTCCGGCAGGAAATACACCCGCCTTGCCACCTACCGGATGGAGGACGCGGAAGCGGCCATCATGATACTCAACTCCGCCGCGGATACCGCGATGGAAGTGGCGGACCGGCTCCGCGCGCAAGGGAAAAAGGTCGGCGTGGTGTATCCCATCGTCCTGCGCCCGTTCCCGGCGGAGGAACTGCGCCAGGCCTGCAAAGGAGTGAAGGCGCTCTTGGTGGCCGACCGCGCCGATGTGTACGGCGCGAATGGCGGCGCGATGACGCTGGACGCGAAAGCGGCGCTGAAGGACGACCCGGACAACAAGACGGTGGTGTTCAGCCGCATCTACGGATTGGGCGGAAAAGATTATTACGACCTCGACGCGATAGAGATGTTCAACCTCGCGCTGGACGCGGCTGATAAAGGTTTCGCGGCGGTGCCGTACGACTACCACGGCGCGGAACCGGGCGACGTGACGTACAAAATACCCGCCAAGAACCCGCCGATACCGAAGGAGAAAAGCACTCCCCACGTCATCACGGTGGAGAAGGACGAAAAGACCGGCCAACTGGTGGTGAAGGGGGTCAAGCAAAGGGACCTGACGGCGATGCCGCAACGCATCGCCCCCGGCCACGGCGCCTGCCCCGGGTGCGGCATATTCCCGAACATCGGCACGTTCCTGAAAGGGATTGAAGGGCATGTGGTGATGCTGTGGCACACCGGGTGCGGCATGGTGGTCACCACCGGCTATCCCACCACTTCGTTCAACGTGACGTACATCCACAACCTTTTTCAGAACGGCGCGCCCACGCTCTCCGGCGCGCTGGAGATGTTCAAGGAACGCCAGAGGCGCGGCGAGATCCCCGCGGACGAGGACATCACGTTCATCATGGTCACGGGCGACGGCGGCCTGGACATCGGGCTGGGACCGGCGCTGGGCACGGCCATCCGCAACCACAAGATGATCATCCTGGAATACGATAACCAGGGGTACATGAACACGGGGCATCAGCTTTCGTTCGCCACGCCGATGGGGCACCAGACCTCCACGTCGAACGTGGGGCCGTTCGAGACCGGCAAATCGTTCCACCACAAGGACTCGGCGCAGTTGTTCGCGGCCACCCACATCCCGTATGTGTTCACCGCGGCGGAATCCAATTACAAGGACCTCATCCGCAAGGCGGCGAAAGCGCAGTGGTACGCGCGCAACGAGGGGCTGGTGTTCGGCAAATTGTTCTCCGTCTGCCCGCTCAACTGGCGGCATGCCGACGACATCGGCCAGGAACTTACGCAGTCGGCGATTGACTGTAATTTCTTCCCGCTTTACGAGGTGGAGCACGGCATCACCACGCTGAACTACGACCCCGCGGAAAAAGGGCAGAAGAAGGACATCACCGAATGGCTGGGCAAGATGGGCAAAACACGGCACCTTTTAAAAAAGGAAAACGCCGCTATCCTGGACGCCAGCAGAAAAGAGATAGACCGCCGGTTTGAGCGGATCAAGGCCATGTCGCAACATCCTTTGTTGTAATATAGGCCGATGGGGAGCGGCAGGGTGGTGCTTCGGGCGGTGAAAGAGGGGCTTGCCCTCCTTTTCCTTATCGTCATTATCGCCGTTGCATTCTTTTCTCCCGCCGCGTTCGCGGACGACGCGGAGAACGTCTGCGTTTCCTGCCACATGGAACTGGACGATGTTCTCAAACAGGTGGCGGTGGACTGGCAGGAGTCGGCCCACGCCAAAGCGGGGATACAGTGCCAGCATTGCCACGGCGGCAATCCGTACGACGTGGCCCTTGCGATGGAGTCGAGCCAGGGATTCAAAAAGAAACCCGCGCCCAACGAGATACCCGCCCTGTGTTCCAAATGCCATAGCGATCCTGTGCGGATGCGCGCGTACAACCTGCGCTCGGATCAGTACGACCTGTTCCGTTTCAGCGTCCACGGGCGGAAACTGCTTGAGCAAAAAGACGCCGAGGCCCCCAGTTGCGTGAGTTGCCACGGTAAACACGACATACGGAAGGTGGACGATCCCCAGGCAAAGGTGAACCGGAAGAACATTGTGAAGACCTGCGCCTCCTGCCACGCGAACAAGGAACTGATGGACAAGCGGAAACTGCCGCACAACCAGCTTGAACTGTATACCTCGAGCGTCCACGGCAAGGCGTACTTTGAAAAAGGGGATTTGGGGGTGCCCACCTGCTTCAACTGCCACGGCAACCACGGCATAGAGAAGCCGCAAACGCTCGCCACGCGGTTCGTGTGCGCGAATTGCCATGTGGAGGAGGCCGACGCTTTCAAGAAAAGCAGGCACTGGGCGGCCGCCCAGGAAGGCGGGAAGCCGTTGTGCGTCCACTGCCACTCTAACCACGGCATAGAGAGGGCGACGCTGGACAAGTTCACTGGTCAGGGACAACTGGACTGTGTCTCTTGCCACAAGGACAGCGCCAACATAATGACCGTCGCGCAAGGACTGAACGAGAGCATGAGCAAGGCGAAAGGAGCGCTTTCCTCCGCTGAATTTGCGCTTAAGGGGATGGAAGAGTGGAGCGGCTCCGGATTTGAAACCTCCGGATTGAAAGAAAAGGTGGCCAAAGCGCAAAAGATCTATAAGGAGATGCAGGTGGGCGCCCACGCGCTGGACGGCAAGGCGATCGACGACCAGTCGGCCGCCGTGGTGGCGCTGAGCAATGACGTGATGGGCGATGTGAACAAAATGCTTACTGAACTGCGCAAACGGAAGCTGGGCCTGATCGCCACATGGGTGGTCGCGTTCGCGTTCTGCACTATATTGTGGAAACGCTCCCAATATTGCCGCAGGGACGACTAACAAGCCATGCAAACCGAAAACGGCGCATTTTGGGAAGGACTGGAGAAAAGGATCGAGCGCTCGGCCCTTGGCGCCGGTCCGCTGAACGGCGGCTTCCGTGCTTTCTTGCGCCATCTTGTTATTGCTCCGGCTACGGAGTTTCTTTTTCTCTTGTTGAATAATCTCTTTCGTGGCGCCGATGGCCCGCGGACGGCGGTTCAGGGCGCGGTGTTCGTGTTCGCGGTGAACGCGCGGCGTTACGAACATGGCAACCGCGATCAGACGCCGATGGAGCGGATCTCGGCGGAACTGAACGGTGGAAACGGGGTGGCCCGATGAAAAAGGTCAAGAAGGCGGTTTTCCCCGTGGCGGGGATGGGGACGCGGTTTCTGCCCGCCACGAAAGCCTCGCCCAAAGAGATGCTCCCGCTGGTGGACAAGCCGCTTATCCAATACGTCGTGGAAGAGGCAATCGAGTCCGGCATCCAGGAGATCATCATGATCACGGGCAGGGGAAAGAACGCCATAGAGGACCATTTTGACCGCTCGATGGAATTGGAAAACCTTCTTGAGAAAAGAAATCAAACGGAAGAACTGGCTTCGGTGCGGAAAATATCGGATATGTGCGATTTCTGGTACATCCGGCAAAAGGAGCCTATGGGGCTTGGTCACGCCATACTGAAAGCCAGGGACATGATAGGTGATGAGCCGTTCGCGGTGTTGCTGGGCGACGATATTATCCACACGAACGGGACGCCCGCGCTGGCGCAATTACTGGAAGTGTACAACCGCACCGGGGCAAGCGTGGTGGCGATCGAGGAAGTCGCCAAGGAGCGGGTTTCCAGCTATGGCATCGTTGATCCCGTGCATTGCGAGGGTTCCTTGTGCATGGTCAAAGGGCTGGTGGAAAAACCGGAACCGGAATCGGCCCCGTCCAATCTCGCGGTTATCGGGCGCTATGTTCTCACTCCGCGGATATTTGAAATGCTGGACAAAGTGAATCCCGACCAAAAAGGGGAAATTCAACTTACCGCGGGCCTGAACGCCTTGTGCGCGGTGGAGCCGCTTCACGGATGCAAGTTCACCGGGAAGCGGTATGACGCCGGAGACAAATTGGGATTCGTTATCGCCACCGTGGAATATGCCCTGCGCCGGGGGGACATTGGGACGGAATTTCAAAAGTATTTGGCGGAACTCAAATTCTGACCCCGCCATGAAACGGTGTGATACACTTTAGCAAGTTATGGTGGAACACGGGAAAAAAGAACGGACGAAGGAGCGCGATGTAAACTTTCGTCCGAAATATATCACGGAGAATGCCTCCCGCGCCGGCGAACAATACCTGCCGGAATCCGGCGCCGCGTCCATGGATATTTATGAGAGCAAAAACCACATTTTCGTGGAGATGGATCTGGCGGGGGCCGATCCGAAAAACATCACCGTGGAGGTGGACAAGGATAACCTGACGATAGAAGGGCGGAAAGGGGAACTGGTCCCGCAGGAGCCCAACGTGGTGTTCCATTGCGCCGAGAGGAGTTTCGGCTCTTTCCGCCGGGTGTTCGGCATCGGCTCGACCATTGATTCAAAAAATATCGAGGCTCATTTTAAAAACGGCGTCCTGCTCCTTAAATTGCCGAAGTTGCAGGACCGCAGAAAAACCCGTCACAAGATAAAGGTGCAAGTGGATGACTGAAGAAAACCGGAAAACGGACGTGGCGGTTGACGAAGAACAGCCCGAACTGAAAATTCCCGATACACTGCCGCTGTTGCCGGTGCGGGACATCGTGGTGTTCCCTTACATGATCCTTCCGCTGTATGTGGGGCGCGAGCTTTCCATCAACGCGGTGAACGAGGCGCTGGCCACCAGCAGGATGATGTTTTTGGTGGCCCAAAAGGACCAAACGGTGGAAGACCCCGCGCCTGAAGACCTGTACAAGGTGGGAACCGTGGTCACCGTGATACGGATGGTGAAGATGCCGGACCAGCGGGTGAAAATACTGGTGCAGGGACTCGCCAAGGCCCGGGTGAGGGAATTCGTGGGACTCAAGCCGTTCCTGAAAGTGAGCGTGGAACAGTTTGCCGAAGGGGCTGAAGGGAAAGGGATGGAGTCCGAGGCGGTGGTGCGCACCGTTCGCGAGCAGATGGCCAAGATGATGGAAAAGGGGAGGAACGTCTCCCCGGACATATTGGCCGTTGCGGAGAGCCTGGATGAGGCGGGCAAGCTGGCCGACCTGGTGGCGAGCAACCTCGGCCTCAAGGTGGAGGATGCCCAGGCGGTGCTCGAAATATCGCAACCGGAGGAGCGCCTCCGGAAGGTGAGCGACCTGTTGGGGCGCGAACTGGAGCTGATCACGATCCAGGAAAAGATACAGACGCAGGCGCACGACGAACTCACCAAAACGCAAAAGGAATACTTCCTGCGCGAACAGATGAAGCAGATACAAAAAGAACTTGGCGACGTGGACGACCGCATGGCCGAGATAAACGAACTCAAGGAGAAGATTGAAAAGGCGAAAATGCCGGAGGTCATCGCGAAGGAGGCGGACAAGCAGATGCGCCGCCTGGCGAAAATGCACCCCGATTCGGCGGAGGCCACCACCGTGCGCACCTATCTGGAATGGTTGCTCGACATTCCGTGGTCCGTGCGGACGGAGGACGCCATCAACATCCCGAAAGCGAAGAAGGTGTTGGACGAGGACCATTACAACCTCGAAAAGATCAAGCAACGGATTCTGGAATACCTGGGCGTGGCGAAGCTCAAGAAGGACATGAAGGGGCCGATTCTTTGCTTTTTGGGGCCTCCGGGGACCGGGAAGACTTCGCTCGGCAAGTCCATCGCCCGCGCGCTGGGCCGAAAGTTCGTGCGGATGTCGCTCGGCGGCGTGCGCGACGAATCCGAGATCCGGGGCCACCGGCGCACCTACATCGGCGCCCTGCCGGGCAGGATCATCCAGGGCATCAAGCAGGCGGGTTCCAACAATCCGGTATTCATGCTGGACGAAATAGACAAACTCGGCTCCGATTTCCGGGGAGACCCGTCATCGGCCCTCCTGGAAGTGCTTGACCCGGAACAAAACCACTCGTTCCAGGACCATTATGTCGGCCTGCCGTTCGACCTTTCCAAAACGCTTTTCATCACCACGGCGAACCTGGCGGACACCATTCCGCCGCCGTTGCGGGACCGGATGGAGATACTTTCCCTCTCCGGCTACACCGAGGAAGAGAAGCTGGAGATCGTGAAAAAGTACCTTATGCCGCGCCAGTTGGAGGCGCATGGGCTTTCGCCGAAGAACATCAAGTTCACGCCGGAAGCCATCCGCGAGATCATCAACAGTTACACGCGCGAGGCGGGCCTGCGGAACCTGGAGCGCGAAGTGGCCACCATCTGCCGGAAGCACGCGCTGAAGGTGGCGGAGAAGAAGACCCTGTCGGTGGTCATCACCGAAAAGAACGTACACAATTACCTGGGTCCCGCGAAATTCCTGCGCGAAGGGGAGAAGGAGCGCCCGCAGGTGGGCGTGGCCACCGGGCTGGCGTGGACGCAGTTCGGCGGCGAGATCATGCACATAGAAGTGACCACCATGAAAGGCAAAGGAGGGCTTACTCTCACCGGAAGCTTGGGGGAAGTGATGCGTGAATCGGCGCAAGCCGCCTATTCCTATTGCCGGGCGAACGCGAAGAAGCTGGGCATTCCGGAGGATTTTGCGAAGAACACGGACGTCCACGTCCATGTTCCCGCCGGATCCATTCCCAAGGACGGTCCCAGCGCGGGCATTACCATCGCCGTGGCCCTTGCCAGCGCGCTCAGCGGCAGGCCGGTGCGCAACGATGTGGCGATGACGGGCGAGATAACCCTGCGCGGGCGGGTGCTCCCCATCGGCGGACTGAAGGAAAAAACGCTCGCCGCCATGCAGGCCGGCGTCACCTCGGTCATCATTCCGGTGAACAATACGGGGGACTTGCAGGAGATTCCCGATTATGTGAAAAAGAACCTCAAGTTCATCCCCGTGAAAACGGTGGGAGCGGTCATCCGGCACGCCCTCGACGGGAAGGCCGAGGCCGAAGAAAAGAAGTCCGCCACAAAAAAAACCCGTAAGCCGCCCGCCCGCAAGAAGGGGTAATGGAGTTGGCCACCCCCGAGGTGAATGCGTCCGCCCCCGCTCCCGGAGGCGTGGACGTGGCTGGCTGGCTCGGCGAAGGGTGGCGGATGTTTTGGAGCGCCCCGGCGGTCTTTGCGCTGTCCGCCGCCATTGTTGCGGCCACCATTCTGATTTTCTCCTATGTTCCGCTCGGCCCGCTTTTCGTGAGCGGCCCGCTGATCATCGGATACTATTTCATCGTTATGGACCATGCCGATGGCAAGCCATTCGTTCCGGCCCGCCTGTTCGGGGGTTTCCGGTTTTTTCTTGGTGCGCTTGCCGCGAATATCCTCATCGGCGTTTTTACCGCCATCGGGTTTGTGTTTCTTATACTGCCGGGGCTGGTGGTCACTTCCTGGTATATGTTCACGTTCATCTTCGTGGCGGACCGCGGCGCGGGCTTCTGGGAAGCAATGGAAGCCAGCCGGAAAATGGCGCGGACGGATATGGTGGGATTTTTCCTCTTTTACATGAGCCTCATCGCCATCAATATACTTGGGGCGCTGTGTCTGGTTGTCGGGCTGTTCGTTAGTGTCCCCGTTTCGGCGCTTAGCCTTTTTGCGGCGTACAGGCGTTGCGTGGGCCGGACGGTTAGCCCCGCGCCGGCAAGCGCGGGCATGGCGGACGCTTAACGGCGGTTGGCGGTCCGCAATACCTCTCCGCCCCAGATTCCTTTGGTTTCAGTCATTGCCTGAATTTGCGCCTGTTGATATGCCTTGTAGGTGTCCATGTCATCAGGCGCGTATTGGTTCGAGTACACCCGCGCCAGCCCCCGCGCCACCAGTTCCAGCCCGACCGTTTTTCCGTCCACTCGCACATAGGCGAGCAAGCGCCCGAACCGATCCCTTCCCTTGGGGATCAATGTTACCGTTTTGTGGCTGGTCAGCGCGGACGTGAGGTTCTTTGCCTCCTTCCACAGCGGCTCCCATTTCTCCGGCGCGTTCACCCCGTATATCCGCACATGCTCTTCCACTCCCTCCACCAGCGCCACGATGGTATCGCCGTCAATGGCGCGTATGCAGGCCGCCTCCAGCGCTTGGGTGGAAGCGGGCATCATCGCCACGGTTATAAAACAAATAATAAAACGTAAACACATGGTAATAATTATACTACTGCAATGCGTGAAAAGCAACTTGGAGTGGCGTTGCCGTTAGTGTGGAGAAAGGTCAGTGACCGCAGGTAACGCGGTTGCGCCCGGCGTTTTTCGACTGGTAGAGATACTCGTCGGCGCGGCGGATGAGGGTTTCCAATTCTTCGATCACGTTTCCTTGAATGTATCCGCGCGAGCACCCGATGGAAACGGTGATGGGGACGGGGTTATTGCCGGTCTCGACGCTTTTCCGCACCTTTTCTCCTATCTCGCGTATTTTCTCCGGATCCATGGAGGAGAGGAAGATGATGAACTCTTCGCCCCCGTAGCGCCCCAGCACGTCGGAATGACGGATGTTCGATTGAAGGATGCTTGCCACCGACTTCAGCACCTCGTCGCCGGTTTGGTGTCCGTGGCGGTCGTTTATCTGTTTGAAGTGGTCCAGATCCACCAGCATCACGCCCACGGCGGACTCGTTCCGCTTTGCCAGCATCGCCAGTATCCCGGCGGTGTTGAAGAAGCCCCTGCGGTTGAATATGGCGGTGAGCGGGTCCACCTGGCTGTAGATGACCAGTTCCTTGTTCATTTTCAGCAGGCGGTCGAGTATGCCCTCGAATATCTCCACTTCAGGCGCGGCAATATCGCTGTGCTTGGCGTAATGGAAAAACTTCTCCAGGTGCGATGCGTATTCCTTTTCGGGGGTCTCGTCGTTCAGCGGTCCTTTCATGAAATGGAAAAACGTCTCGAACGCGGGGTGGAGCAGGTGCAGTTCCAGCGTATAGGCCAGCATGATGGCCTGGCTGAGAGTTTTAATGTCCTTTATCCGCTCCTCCAGCCGGTACACTCTTGAAAGGACCGATTGCAGATCGTCCCGCACTTCGAAGGGGTTGGAGAAAATGGCCGGGAGCGCCCCTTCTTTTGCGAACTCCTGCACCCGTTCCCAGAAGTTGAAATGTTTTGCCTCGTCCTGGCTCACGGATCGCCAGAATTCGGCGCCCTGTGTTCCGGCAAATACCTCATCGGCAATCCGGGAGTATATCCCGCAGGCGCGCTGATCCAGCGTGGCACAAAGGTTGACGATTTCGAGCAATACGCTGTCCGTTTTTTCGGTCATTCTCTCTCCGTCCGATGCCTAATAATACCGCGAATTGGCAGTGCTTTCCAAATGTAAAGGTGGAGGAAGGCGGCGGGTAGTAAGTCCTTGACTATCCTTCCCGAAGGGCATTACCATTCATTTAACCGGTCGAGACAATAGGGTAAAGAGGTAATTCTTAGAATGCGGTCGAACTCCATTCAGGCGCGCCTTACGATCTTGCTCTTTTTGATGCTCATTGTCCCGGCTTTGGCGGTGGGCTGGATAACCTATTCCTTCTCGATCGAAACCATAAAATCCGAGCGGATGCGCGTGGTGGGGCAGGTGGCCACTGGCAAACGCGAATTGCTGGCTTCCACGCTTTCACAATCAAACGGCCGCGCGCTGGCCTTTCTTTCGGCCATGGTTGCCGGGTGCCGGCGGGGCGCCGATGGGATTGACGCCCGTTGCGCGGGGCGGGCGGTGGGGTCGTTCGTGAAAAATGAGGATGCGCGGGGGGCTTTGTTGCGCCTGCGCGGGAACGCGCGGGATATCGTTATCGGCACGCTTTCCCTCTCCGGCGGACAACTGCCGGAATTCGCGCCCGGGCAACTGGCGGTGTTCAGCAGGATGGCATCCGAGGAGGGCCAGCCCTTTTTTATTCAGGCAACCGATCCATCCAGCGGCGCCCTCTTTCTCCTGGAGTACCCGCTTGCCGGGATACAGGCGATCTTTTCATCTCCGCAAGAGTTGGGCGATTCGGGCGAGACATTCCTCGCCGACCGGAACGGATTCTTCATCACTCACGCGAGATTCCACTCCATGCAAGGACGGACGACGGAGATCACCGCCCGGCCGATGAAACGGTGCCTGAGCAGGGAAAACACCGAAGTGCTCGATCTGGATTACCGCGATGTGCCGATCATCCATGGGTTCCGGTATATCCCGGAGATCGGCGGCGGTTGCATCATGGCGCACATAGACCAGGCGGAGGCGTTCGCCTCGCTGGATGTCCTGAAAAGGAAGCTCCTGTTAGCAACGGCCATGTTCTTGGGGATCGCGTTCATCGTGGCGATGTATTTCGCCCGGAGCATCGCCCGTCCGATTGGCAACCTGACCGAAGCCACCCGCGTCATCGCATCCGGCGATTATTCGGTGCGGGCCGCGGTGGAAGGAAATGACGAGATAGGGCAACTGGCGTCTTCCTTCAATCTCATGGCGGAAAAGCTCTATGCGGCCACGGAATTCCTTGAGCAACAGGTGCGCGAAAGGACCATGCAACTGGAAGCGACGAATGAGGAACTCAACTCCGAGATCGTTGAACGTGGGGTGTTGGAACAATCGCTCCGTCAGGCCCGCCAACAGGCGGATGAGGCCAACCGGGCCAAGAGCGAATTCCTTGCCACCATGAGCCACGAGATCCGCACCCCTTTGAACGCCATCATCGGCATGGCCGACCTGCTGGCCGCCACAAGGATGGATCGCGCGCAGAACGACTATGTGCGGGTGATACAAAATGCCGGCGACAGCCTGCTGGAGATCATCAGCGACATCCTTGACCTCTCGAAAATAGAAGCGGGGCAGATGGACCTTGAGACCATCCCGTTCGATATGGTGGACCTGCTGGAGAAGACCTCGGAAATATATTCGATCCGCGCGCGGGGAAAGGGGATAGCGCTTACGGTGTGCCTTGAGCCGGCGATGGCGCGCACCGTTGCGGGCGACCCGACCCGCCTGCGGCAGGTCATCGTCAACCTGCTGGGCAACGCCATCAAGTTCACCCATGCGGGTGAGATCGTCCTTTCGGCCAGGGAATTGTCGCGCGGCGGGGATTCGGTCGAGGTACAGGTCTCCGTCAAAGACACCGGCATCGGGATACCTTCCGGCAAACTCGACACCATTTTTGAAAACTTCTCCCAGGTGGATTCCAGCACCACGCGGAAGTTCGGGGGCACGGGACTGGGGCTTTCCATCGTCCGCCGGCTGGTCATGATGATGGCGGGCAGGATATGGGTGGAGAGCGAAGTGGGAAAGGGGAGCGCCTTCCATTTCACCGTCCGCTTCAAGTTGCCGGGTGCCCATGAGCTTCCGTTGCCGGCTTCCGATGATGGGGGGGAAGCTCGGACGGCGCAAATCCCCATTGCCCGCCGACCGCTTCACATCCTGCTTGCCGAGGACAGCGAAATGAACCAGCAAGTGGTGACGCACATCCTGCGGGCGGGCGGCCATACCGTATCGCTGGCCGCCAACGGATGGCAAGCGGTGGATGCGGCGCGGAACCATACGTTCGACCTCGTGATCATGGATATTCACATGCCCGAACTGGACGGCGAGCAGGCCGCGAAAATGATCCGTCACACGGAGCTTTCAACCGGCGCGCGCGTCCCGATCATCGCATTCACCGCGATGGCCTCCAAGGAGGACAGGGACCGCTATCTTGCGACCGGCATGGACGGCTATATTTCAAAGCCGGTGAAAGCGGCTACGCTTTTGGCATACCTTGACCGGTTTGGCGGAAATGCGCCGTCCCCCGCGCCGACCGCCGAAACTCAAGAAACCGCCAATTCCACCGGCAATGCGAAAACCCCCGGCACGGTGGATTGGGGCAAGGCCCTCGCCCGGTGTAATAACAGCGGGGAGCTTTTGCGCCATATCGCGGCGATGTTCATTGCCGCACGGGAGAAGATGCGGGTTAGGGCGCGGGAGGCGCTGGCGCAAAAGGAATTCGGCGCGCTTGCCGAAATCGCCCATAAGTTAAAAGGGGAAGGCGGCCTTTTGGGCGCGGATTGGCTGACGCAAAGCGCCCTGGCATTGGAAAAGGCCGCGCGCGCGGGACAAGGGGATTTATTGGAACAGTGTCTGGCGGACCTTGAAGCAAATACGGCAAACCTCGTTTCCCAGTTGCGCGTGATGCTGGATGCGCCGCGCAATCCCGGTTAAAAAACCGCTCTTGTGCGGGTGGTTCGGCGGCTTCGGACCGCGCAGTAATCCCTAACGCCCTTGTTAGGGGAGCGTTACATCCTGGGCGGTGTTCGGCCCGACCGTGACTTCTGATTCCTTTACCGTCTTGTCTTTTTTTACCGTCAGTTTCTGTGCGCCGTCCGGAAGGCCTTTAAGGCGGAACTTGCCATTCACGTCCGTAATGTCCGACTGGCCCCCCGCCGCGACCGTGGCCATGTGAACCGGTTTGCCTGAAGCATCCTTGACCTGCCCGGAAATGGAACCCGCGGTTGCGGAAAGTGGCGCAAGCGCCGTCAGGATCATTGCCGCGATCAGAAACTTTTTCATCGTATCCTCATCCTCCTAGTTCGTCGGGAAACTGATATTGTTCATCGCCTGTTTTGATTCGATCCGCATGAACTTGAATTTATTTTGGGTCGGGGAAATAAGATAGAGCTTCACGTCGTCGTTGTCCGGGTCTATGCACTTGGCGCTGAATTTGAATTTCCCCTGCATGTCCGCGTCGGTTTGGCTGACGGCCAGGACTATCTTGGCGTCATTCTGGTAGGGGGTGATGGTGCCGTCAATGCTGACGGACGACAGGTTTTGCGTGGCCTTATCCAGTTCCAGTTGGGCCGCTTTCAGGTCTTCCGTAAGTTTGGCCACCGTGTCGCTTTTTATTTTTTGGTACGCCTGCGACAGAAGAATGAAAATAATAATGAATCCCGCGATCGCTCCGCCCGCCTGGTACTGTTTCGATTGCACCATCGCGGTGCTCTTGAAAAACTTGAACAGCACCACCGCGCCGGCAAGACTTAAAAAAAAGAATGTGACGATGACGATCAGATCGAAGTTCAACCCGTTTACCACTCTCACCCTCCATTGGATAATTCCGGGTATGTTTTTATCATAACGGACCGGCGTTGGCAACGGGGATATAATATAAACATGGGCAAACTTCCGGATGGCGGTTTCAACAGGCTCAGGAACGAAAAAAGCCCTTACCTCCTCCAGCATGCTGAAAACCCCGTGCATTGGTTTCCATGGGGCGATGAGGCCTTTGCGCGGGCCGCGTCCGACGACAAACCGGTGTTTCTTTCCATCGGCTATTCCACCTGCCACTGGTGCCATGTGATGGCGCATGAATCGTTCGAGGACGCGGAAGTGGCGCGCCTTTTGAACAAGTCGTTCATCGCCATAAAAGTCGACCGGGAAGAACGGCCGGACATTGACGCGGTGTATATGAAAGCCTGCCACCTTCTTTCCGGGACCGGCGGGTGGCCCTTGAACCTGTTTCTGACTCCCGACAAACGCCCATTCTTCGGAGGGACCTATTTCCCGAAAAACGCCCGGATGGGAAGGGCGGGCATGATGGAACTTCTTCCGGCGATAAGCGTGTTTTGGCGCGAAAAAAGGGGCGAGGCCGACAAGGTAGCCGCCCAACTGGCGGTCGCTTTATCCGGCATTGGCGAAGAAGCGGGGGACGGTGAAATCTCCACATCGGTGTTTCATCGCGCTTATGAGGAACTGGCGGCGGGATTCGACCCTCTCTACGGCGGATTCTCAAATGCGCCCAAGTTCCCCGTGCCGCATACGGTTCTCTTTCTTCTGCGCCACTGGCGCTCCACCGGCGAGGCGGCGGCATTGGCAATGGCCCGGAAAACACTGGAGGAAATGCGCAAGGGGGGCATATACGATCATCTGGGGTTCGGCTTTCACCGGTACTCCACGGACAGGTTGTGGCTGGTGCCGCATTTTGAAAAAATGCTGTACGACCAGGCCCTGCTGGCGATGGCCTATACCGAAGGGTTCCAGGCGACGGGCGAACCGGCGTTTGCGCGCACCGCGCGAGAGATATTTTCGTACTGCCAGCGGGATATGTCCGCGCCGGAAGGGGGATTCTTTTCGGGTGAAGACGCGGATAGCGAAGGTGAGGAGGGGAAATATTATGTCTGGAGCATGGAGGAGCTGACCGCCGCGCTGGGGGAGGATTCGGCCTCTTTCGCCGCGCGGGCGTTCAACGTGCGGGATGAGGGAAACTACATTGAGGAAACCACGGGGCGGCCAAACCGAAGGAACATCCTCCATTTGGAAGTATCACGCTCCGCGGGGGCAGAAAAGATGGGGATGACCCAGGAAGAATTTGACCGGCGGTTTGAAACGGCGCGGGAGAAGCTGTTCGCCGCCCGCGCCAAACGGGCGCGCCCGTTCCGCGACGACAAGGTGCTTACCGACTGGAACGGGCTGATGATCGTGGCGCTGGCAAAGGCCGCAAGGGCCTTTGACGAACCTGCTTATACGGCCGCCGCGCGCCGGACGGCGGACTTCATCATTTCGCGGATGATGAAGAACGGCGGGCTTTTGCACCGGTTCAGGGAAGGGGAGGCCGCCATTGAAGGAATGCTGGATGACTATGCGTTCTTCGTGTGGGGCCTGATCGAATTGTACGAGGACTGTTTCGATCCCCGCTACCTGCAACTGGCGGTACGGCTCAATGATGAGATGCTAAATCGGTTTTGGGATACCGCCGGGGGCGGATTGTTCCTCGCGTCCGCCGGGGGCGAGGAACTGATCGCCCGTCCGAAGGAACTGCACGACGGCGCCATCCCCTCCGGCAATTCCGTTGCCCTTATGAATCTGACGCGGTTGCACCGCCTGACCGGTTCCGCGGCGTATGCCGAAAAGGCGGAGCTGATCGCGCGCGCGTTTGGCGAAACCGTAGGGGCGCGCCCCTCGTCATACTGCCACTTCCTATGCGGGTACGCGCTTGCCACCGGGCCGGTGAGCGATATGGTCATCGTATGCGGGGAACCGGCCGATGCCGCCCCCATGCTTAAAAAGGCGTGGAGCGGATATGCGCCGGAACGGGTGGTGCTGGTGGCCCGCGAATCCGAAACCGCGCCGGGTTTTCCCCAAGAACTTAAGTGCATTGACGGAAAGCCGACGGCGTATGTATGCCGGGATTTTGCCTGTAGCGCCCCGACCGCTGATATTGATACATTAATGGGACTCTTGGCTTAATCAACAAAGGAGGAACGCATGGCGCTCACATCTTCCACAATGTTGCCGTTGGGGACCATAGCCCCCGCATTCACTCTTCCGGACACTTCCGGGAATATGGTTTCGCTCGATGATTTCAAGTCCGCGCGCGCGCTTTTGGTCATCTTCATGTGCAACCATTGCCCCTATGTGAAACATGTCCGCAAAGCACTGGCGGATCTCGCGCGTGAATACCGGGAAAAAGGGGTGGCGATAGTGGGGATCAACGCGAACGACGCAAAGAATTATCCGGACGACAGCCCCGGAGAAATGGTCAAGGAAGCGAAATCCGCCGGATATGTTTTTCCCTATTTGTATGACGAGAGCCAGCGGACCGCGAAAGCTTACCATGCCGCCTGCACACCGGAATTCTTCCTGTTCGACGCGGGAAAACGGCTGGTGTACCGGGGACAGATGGATGCCAGCAGGCCCGGCAACAACGTGCCGGTGACGGGAGGCGACCTGCGGGCCGCGATGGATGCCGTGATGGCCGGACATGAAACACCGCCGGATCAAAAGCCGGGCATCGGGTGCAACATCAAATGGAAACCGGGCAACGCGCCGGACTATTTCAAGTGAACGTGGGATATAATCGCGCCATGCCGACACAAGTATCGTTACAGCGGTGCGGCGATTATTCGTCCGAAAATGTGATGCAAGCGGTGCGGGCCGCGCTGGAACCGTTCGGCGGCATGGGGGCTATTGTTAAACCTGGAGAGACGGTTCTGCTCAAGCCGAACATGCTGGCCCCCGCCGCGCCGGAAAAGGCGGTCACTACCCATCCCGCCGTGGTGAAGGCGGTGGCGCAACTCGTGATGGAATCGGGCGGTAAACCGTTCATCGGCGACAGCCCCGCGGTGCCGGGGTTCAAGATGACCGCGAAGAAAACCGGCCTCGCCGCCGTTGCCGAAGAACTGGGTATCCCGCTGGCGGAACTGAAAAACTCCGCCGAGTACAAGCAGGGGGAGAACAAGCTGTTCCGCATCCTGGAAATCTCCAAGACCGCGCTGGAGGCGGACCGAATCATAAACCTGCCGAAGCTCAAAACGCACTCGCAGATGTATATGACCTTGGGGGTGAAAAATATCTTCGGGTGTGTGGTGGGGAGCCGGAAATCGCAATGGCATTTCAAGGCGGGCATTGACCGCGTGTTTTTCGCGCGGATGCTGGTGGAGCTGTACGACGCGGTATCGCCGGACATCACCATCATGGACGGGATCGTGGGGATGGAAGGGGATGGTCCCGGTCCGGGCGGCACCCCGCGGCAATGCGGGATCATTTCGGCGGCCACCGACGCGGTGGCGATGGACCGCGTTCTGTTGGATATGGCGGGTGGCGATACGGAAAACCTTTTCACCATCGCCGCGGCGCGTGAAATGGGGATTGGCGAGACCGACCTGGCGCGGATACGGGTCATGGGAGTCCCGCTGGAAGAATTGAAGATGGAGCGGTTTGTATTCCCGCAGGTCGTGGGAGTGTTAATGGGGCCGAAGTTCCTTCAAAAGTTGTTCATTGACAACCTTACCCCCAAGCCGAAAGAATTAAGGAAAACCTGCACATTGTGCGAACAGTGCATTAATATATGTCCCACGGATGTCATCTCCGCGCGGAATGACCGGTTGCATTTCGACTATGACCGGTGCATCCGCTGTTTTTGTTGCGTGGAAGTGTGTCCGGAGGGTTCGATGAAACCTTCCAGCCCGTTGTTACTAAAACTTGTGGCAGGAAAATAGGAGGCAACAATGAAAAAGACGGTTCTGGCGGCAATAATATGTATCGTGGTGGCGTGCGGCGCCGCCGTGGCGGAAGAGGCGATGGCTCCCGGCCCTCAGGGGAAACCGATGATGGGGCACCATCAGCAAAAGCACGAGATGATGGTCGAAGAACAGCAGATCATGCTCCAAAGCATCCAGTTGTTGAAGGAAATGGCGAAGGACAAGGAAACAAAGGCGAAGGCCGAGGCGCTGGAAAAACGCCAGCAGGCGCTGATAATAAAACATCAGCAGATGTACGCGGAAATGATGAAGATGATGGACGAGGGCGGGATGCAAATGGGACCGATGATGCATCGGCAACATATGATGGGAACGCCTTCCGCTCCCCCCGCGAAACAGTAGCCAAAACCCCACGCGCATGAAGCAAAAGGAACGGTCGGAAAAAACGGCGGCGGCGATCCTCGACGCCGCTTTCGCCGTCATTGCCGACCATTCCATCTCTGGCACCACCACAGCGCTCATCGCCGAGCGGGCACAGGTCTCGAAGCCGCTGTTGCACTACCATTTCAAGACCAAGGAAGCGGTGTTGGACCGCGTGCTGGACCGGGTGCTGGAGCGGCTACTGGAAATACCGCTGGAAAATTTCAACAAGAACGTGTCCCCCTTCGAGGAGATCACGGGAATATTTGGCCGGTACAAGCGGACCATAACTTCCGAACCCGCGTTATTGGTGGTGTTTTTCGATTTTTGGGTGAAGGGGATACAGGCCCCGCCCGTCCGCGCGAAGATCGTCCAGCGGTTCGAGGGGTTCCGCGGCTACGTTTCCCAATTGGTGCGCGACGGCGTGGAGAAAGGGGAGTTCAGTCCGGAAAAATCGCACATGGTCCCGCCGCTTTTGCTTTCCCTGCTTGAGGGGGCTTCGTTGCAATTGATCTCCGACCCCAACGCCTTCAACATGGACCTGTACCAATTCATGGCGCTGGACGCGCTTTCGTCGGTGGCGGGCAGAAAGATTTCCTGATATCCGGTGTTGCCTGAATTCCCGGCGGGCCGAGGCCCGGAAGATCAGTCGGTGAGGATGTAACGGTAGGGGTTCACCGGTACGCCGTGCAACGCGACTTCATAGTGAACGTGCGGGCCGGTGCTCCGCCCCGTGCTTCCCACCTGCGCGATTGGCTGGCCGCGCTTCACGCGCTCGCCGCGGTGTACCAATATTTTCGAGTTATGCCCGAAGCGGGTGGTGATGCCGTATCCGTGGTCTATTTCCACCATGTGTCCGTAGCCGTTATCCGATGTCGTTTCCACCACCACGCCGTTTGCGGGGGCCACGACCGTGGCGCCCATGTGGGTGGCGATGTCCAGCCCTTCATGCATTTCGCGCATGCCGGTGAACGGCGAAACGCGGTAGCCGAATCCGCTGGTCACCCATCCGCGCGTGGGCCAGATGGAGGGGGTGGAGGTAAGGAGCGAAGACTGATCCTTGAAGAACGCATCCAGTTCGTGGAGGCTGATCTCCTGTTTTTTCGCTTTGCTTCCCAGTTTCCCCAAGTCGTCATCAAGCTGGTTCAGCAGATGCTGGGTGTATTTTTCGTTGGTGGAGTTGAAGTTTTCGCTGTCGGTACTCGGACCGCCAACGCCGAAGGCCTCGTTCGTCGCCACATTGCTGTTCTCGGTGGCGGTGATGATCCTCAGTTTTTTGTCGAATTTCTCCAGGCGGGACATCAGGTTCTGGAATTCTTCCACCCGTAGTGCGAACCGCTGAATCTCCTGTTTCTGGAGCATCGAGGTCTCGCGCAACTGCTCTATCTCGTCCAAGTGCAGGTTTACGCTGAGCATGCTGTAAGAAATGTACAGGAATACGAGAGCACAGGCGGCCGCTACGCCGGCGCCGATCTTTACGATATTCTTGGGGATGCTGAACCGCGACATCTTTCCGGCCAAGTCCGCCATCAGGATGACGGTGTACTTTTCAGCCAAAAATCTTTTCAAGAACGCGGACCACTTCTTCAAAACCCTTTCTCCCCATTCTCGTGTTAAAACGGTAAATGCCCTTCCGCATTTTTTACCATATATGTCCTTAAAATGTCAAATCTTCCGGAACCGGGGGGCAATAAACCGGTTCAGCGGTTTCATCCATAACTTTATATCGTTATGTTACTTATATCAGGGAGCAAACATTATGCCGTAAAGAACATAAGAGGTTCTTGGCGGATATTGTCTTTAATAATCAGTGCGATATGAGTTTTTGTTAGCCGTTGTTAATCGCTATTTATAACTTATGGTATCCACTTGTTGTTAAACGGAAGCAGACGGATGTATCTTTTTGGTTATAACGAGAATTGTAACGGATGAATTCTATTGCAGGAGTTCGGCGAGTTCCTTTTCAAATTTTTCCTGATTGAAATGGTTGCCATCCATGTATTTCCCCTTGTACTCAAGGGTGGGCACGACCCGTTTCCCCTTCGCGGCGATGACGATTTCGAGTGCTGAGGGATTTTTCTCTATATCGATTTCCTCAAAGGGCACGCCTTGTTCGTTTAAAACGCGCTTTGCGGCGCGGCAATCGGGGCACCATGTGGTGGTGTAAACTTTGACTGCATCCATAAATGCCATTTAACCAGAATTATCCCAAGGGGTAAAGTTTTGGTTTGAGTGCCAAATGCGCTCCGCAACGCGGCGGGTCATGCGGCGTAGTTCGCCACATCCCGTATGGTAATATGCCAGTGCGAAAAAACTGTCAATACGTGTATGAAGTCCCTTGGGGGAAATAAAATGCAAGCGATTGTTTACACCAAATACGGTCCACCGGATGTTCTTAAACTTGCGGACGTGGAAAAACCTGCTCCCAAGGATAACGAGGTGCTGGTTAAAGTTCGGGCGGTAGCCGCCAATGCGGCTGATTGGCGGCTTATGAGAGCGGATCCGTTTTTGGCCCGCTTTTACTCCGGACTTCTGAAGCCCAAATACAATATCCTTGGATCCGACATCGCGGGATGGGTTGAAGCGGTCGGAAAAAATGTTGAACGGTTTAAGCAGGGGGACGAGGTTTTCGGGGGCTTGGCGGAGTGCGGTTGGGGCGGTTTTGCCGAGTATGCCTGTGCTCATGAGAATGCACTGGTAGATAAACCGGCCAATATATCGTTCGAAGAGGCGGCAAGCGTACCTATGGCGGGAGTTACCGCCCTGATCGGTCTGCGGGATGCGGGAAAGATCAAGCCAAGGCAAAAAGTTTTGATCAATGGCGCCGCGGGCGGCGTCGGCACCTTTGCGGTCCAGATCGCCAAATGGTTCGGGGCGGAAGTCACCGCCGTGTGTGGCGCGGGGAATTTGGCAATGGCCCGCTCGCTTGGCGCAGACCATGTAATTGACTACACTCAAGAGGATTTCACAAAAAGTGGGCGACGTTACGACCTGATCCTTGCCGTGAACGGGTATCATTCGATTTTCGAATACCGGCATGCACTGAGTGCCGGTGGAATTTATGTCATGGTCGGAGGTTCCCCGGCGCAATTGTTCCAAGCGTTACTCTTGGGTCCATTCATTTCAATGGCCGGCACCAAGAAAATGGGTTCCTTGACGGTGAGAACCAGCCAAAAGGATCTGGCTTTTTTGGGGGAGCTGTTGAAAGCCGGCAAAGTCTCACCCGTCATTGATAGGTGCTACACCCTAAAAGAGGTTCCTGAAGCTATCCGGTATCTTGAAGGGGGACACGCCAAAGGAAAGCTTGTCATCACAGTTGAACAATGAAACCAAATCAAAGACTCCAATCCTGCCTTGATAAGCTAATCGTGAGGGATTGCGCGGGAATGCGGAAAAAATGTGCCCAAGTTGGTCACAATTTGGTTACAATGTCGTTTGCTCATGCAATGCATGGGCGAACTTATTGATAATAAATGCGCCCCCGTAGCTCAGTAGGATAGAGCAACGGTTTCCTAAACCGGAGGTCGTGTGTTCGAATCACGCCGGGGGCACCATCACTTGAAAAGTGGGCCATAGCGTCGCTACCGCATTTGCCGTGAATTGCAGGACATCCTCTCGCCGGCTTCCCGTGTATAAGGTAACATGGTAACAACACCCAAAAACGAGGAGGACGATATGGGAAAAATCGGAGCGCCCCCCGTTAACAAGCGCAAACCGGAAGCGGAAGTGGATCGCCTTTTGCTCGATCGCTGGTCCCCGCGCGCGTTCGACCCTACGCCGATACCGGAGAAAGTGGTCAAAAGTCTATTCGAGGCGGCGCGGTGGTCCCCCTCGTGCTTTAACGAACAGCCGTGGCTTTTTATGTATGCCGTCACTCCCGAAGACCGCGCGCTGTACCTCGATCTGCTGGTGGACCAAAACAAGGTATGGGCCGCGAACGCGCCTTTGCTCGCGTTCTTGTTCGCCCATAAACGGTTCGCGCACAACAACCGCGAAAATTTCTGGAACCGCTTTGACTGCGGCGCGGCATGGATGTCGTTCAGCATCCAGGCGCGGTTGCACGGACTTTACACGCACGGGATGGCGGGCTTCCACAAAGAACGCGTGTGTGCGGCGCTTGGTGTGCCGGAAGGTGATTACGAGCCGGTGTGCGCCATCGCCGCGGGACGCTACGGCGACCGGGACGCTTTGCCGGAAAAAGTAAAAGAGAACGAATCCCCCAACGGACGCAAGCCGCTGGCCCGCGTAGCCTTGGAGGGAAAATACCGCACGTTCTAAAGGGTTTGCTAGAACACCGCGGCGACCTCCAATACATTGCGGACGTCTCCCCGCTGTCCGCCGTATCCGCCGAGTTCCTCGGTGTAGTTCGCGTATGAAAATTTCAAAATTCCAATCGCCAACGCCGCTCCGTAGGTCCAATAGCTTTGTTTGATGCCCGCCCGCAGGGTGAAGTACTTGTTGAACGGAAGTTCCATTCCGAAATGGAACCGTTTGGGGATGTCGCGGTCCGGACCGTAAAAGTTCCAAACGTCCTTGAAGTCCAGCGCCGCCAACAGTGTGTATGGGCCGAACCACATATCAAACGGAATGCGCATGGATGCGCCGAGGTTCACTTTCGCCGGGACGCTGTTCACGCCGCCACTGAAATTGAGCCTGCCGATGTTTTGGCCGGCCACCCCGAAGGAGGTTTCGTATCCCATCATCTCCGTGGTATAAATGGCGCCGAAGTCCAGCCCCACCGCGGATCCCGATTTCACATCTCCCATGAAATCGAAGTTCGAGGAACTAATGTCGGTCACGGTGTATCGTTTTGCCAGTTCGTTCCTTTGGACGAGCTTTGGGGAGAAGCCCATTTTCAGGGCATCGTCCCAAACACCCTGTGCCACGCCGAGGAAATAGACGATATCGGTTCCGCTATCCACGTCCACATACGGGTAGGATGGCTGGTGCACTTCAAATTCCAGCCGCGCTTGCAGGAGAATTCCCAATTGAATGTCGCGCCGCAGGTAATCGGTGAGCAGGGAGCCGCGCAGGTATTGCCTTTTGCCCACCATGCCGCGCAGGGTGTCCGTGATCGTGGCCGTGTCTATTTCGGTTCCGCACGGGCTGATGAGGGACGCGGGGATAGTTCCTATATCCACCTGTGGGGTGAGGAATGCGGTGTGTGGCGTCTCGATCCAATGAAGGCCGGCGGGATTGTAGAAGGCCGCGTTTTCATCGTTGGCCACGGCGGTGAAGGCATCCCCCATCGCCAGCGGGCGCACCCCGCGGTACAGGATTTCCCCCGCGGAAGCGGGTTCAACGGCTATTCCCGCCAGCCAAATCGCAAAAAACAACCTTTTCAGCATGTTAACACCCTGCTTTATCGGCATTTCCTCCGAAAAAGATAGGGGAGGGGAAAAGGATTTTTTTAGAGGGAGGAGAAGAAAAGATTTGAAAAGGGGGCGTTACTTCCTACCCCCGAAGAAGCCGCCCTTTTTCGACACCGGGCCGCCGCTGACCTTCGCGTATTCCCGCAAAAGGTGTTCCTGCTCCTTGCTCAGTTTCTCCGGCACATCCACGATCATTTGCACCACAAGGTTGCCTTTGGTGTGTCCGTGCAGACTGGGCATTCCTTCTCCTTTTACTTTAAGGAGGGTGTGCGACTGTGTGCCGCGCGGGACGTTCAGCATCGCCTTTCCGAGCAGGGTGGGTATCTCCACCTCCGCCCCCAGCGCCGCCTGCGGGAATGTGACGCGCAGGCGCGTCACCAGGTCGTCGCCGTGCCGCTCAAAATTCGGGTGGTCTTTGATGTAAATGAGGATGTACAGGTCACCGTCGGGCTTGCCCATCGTGCCCGGTTCCCCTTCGCCCACCAGGCGCAGGTGCGAGCCGCTGTCCACCCCGGCGGGTATCTTCACTTTCAGTTCCTTTTTCTTCATTTCCTTGCCGGTGCCCTTGCATTTTTTACATGGCTTGCGGATGAATTTCCCCGCGCCGCCGCACTGGCCGCATGGCATGGAAATGGCGAAGAACCCCTGTTGCCGCCGCACCTGCCCGTGCCCGCCGCATGCCGGGCATATCTCCGGACTGTAGCCCGGTTCGCACCGGCTTCCTTTGCATTCCGAGCAGGCCGCGTATTTTTCCACCGTGATGTTCTTTTCGGTGCCGGTGGCGGCATCTTCCAATTCTATCTGCATGTCGTACCGCAGGTCCGCGCCGCGTCCGCGTTCGTGCCGCCCGCCGCCTTGGCCGAAGAAGTCCCCGAAAATGTCGCCAAAGTGGGAGAAGATGTCGTCGAACCCGGCGAACCCCTGGAATCCGGTCCCGCGCAGTCCTTCGTGGCCGTATCGGTCATACACCTGTCGCTTTTCTTCGTCTTGCAGGACTTCGTACGCCTCGGCGGCTTCCTTGAATTTATCCTCGGCTTCCTTGTTGCCGGGGTTTTTATCGGGATGATATTTCAGCGCGGCCTGCCGGTAGGCTTTTTTTATCTCTTCCTTGCTGGCATCTTTGTTTACGCCGAGAATCTCGTAAAAATCGCGTTTTGTCATGCGTTGTGCCGCCCGACAATGACCCTGGCGGGGCGGATGAGCAGGTCGTTCATCGTATAGCCGGCCTGAACCACTTCCATCACCACGTTGTCCTTTTCTTTTTCCGCCACTTCCACCACTTGTATCGCTTCCGCGTTCGCGGGGTTGAACGGTTTGCCGAGGCAGTCTATCTCTTGCAGGCCGTACCCGGCAAATATCCGCGCGAGGCCGGATTTTATCATGCCCACGCCCTCAATCAACTTCTCCACGTCTTTTGTCTTGCGGGCGCTGTCCAGTGCCATGTCCAGATGGTCCAGCCCCGGCATGAGGTTGCGGAAGAACTCCGCCATCCGCGTCTCGATGCGCCGGTCAATGTCCTTTTCCAGCCGCGTGCGGTACTGGTCGTTTTCCGCCATTTTTTCTTTGTAGGCGGCGATGTATTCTTTCAGCTTCGCGTCGTTGGCCGCCATCTGCTCTTCCAGCTTCGCCACATGGGTGGGTATCCGCTTGAGGTCCGCCTCTTTATTGTCTTCTCCGGCCCGCGCTTCCGGGTTTACCCAGTGCCGCTTGTCGGAGACTTTCAGTTCCTCGGTCATGGCAGAAGTTCCTCCATCTTTCCGGGCAGTAAGCCCGCGAGTTTATCCGCATCCAAAGAATATGTCCCGTCCTCCCGCGTTGCGAGGAGGATGGATTTGTTCTTGGCATGAGCGGAGAATGATACCCTGATTTTGCGTCCGTCCGTGCCGAATTTTTCCAGCGATATTTCGGCGAATAGGGATCCTTTGTCGGGGGAGGCGGCTCTTTGGCGCCACTCAATCGCGGCGAGGGAGACGATAAGGCTTTCCACCTTGCCACTGTCAGCCTTGCGGTTCTCCGGCACCACGAAATGCCATTCCCCGTTCTCCCGGATGAGCCGCAGGTGTTTTCCGCCGCGCTGGATGGAAATACCCGCAACGTCCGCGGTGCTCATCGCGAATATCTTTTTATCGCGGAGCGTTTCAGCGGACCTCATCAGCCCATCGAACAGCGCGCCGGGGAGGATAAGGGGGGCGCTCCCTTCCAACATGGCGTACACCCCCAATTTGTCCCGACTTTCCCCGCCGAAGAGTACGGTCTGCACCTTCCCGTTTTGCCAAAGGGCGATCTTCAACCGGGGCGTTTTGAGGCCCGTTTCCTTCAGTCCCTCGTTGTCCGCGAATCCGGTGGCGGTAGCGGTGAGCAGGGAGCGGATGAACTCCCGCACGGCTTCTTCTTCCGCGGGGGAAGGTGAGGGTTTTGTTATTTGCCAGTTGCCGTCCTTGTCCCTTTCCATCACGGTTGCGCTTGCCGGGCCTTTAGTGAATTCCACTTTATTAATCTTGTCAATGTGTCCATCTATCAAATGCTTATCGCGCAATTGATAAAGGTTTTTCGCGGAATTGTTCGCGAACGCGCCGTCCACAATCGCCACCTTGCCGGTCTTTGTGGTGCGTATGTAAATTCCCATGCCGGTGGGGGCCGGGGAACCGATGAGTAGCGTTTCCGCTTTTTCCCCGGAATGGTAAAAATCAACCTGCATGGTTGCCGGTTCCAGGCCGAAGTCGGCGGGGTCTCCCTCCACAAACTGCTGGGCCATTCCTCCGGCGGCGGTCTCGATAAGTCCGTTGATGGCCGCCGAGTCACCTTTGGCCACAACGGGGGAGGTGATTTTCCACCCGTCTTTGTCCTTTTCTAGGAGGATCTCTTTTTCTCCGCCGGAAATGCGGACTTTGTTGACGGACTCCGGCGCGAACGAAAATAGTCGTTTCTCGTCAGCCTGTTCTTTCGCTTTTTTCTCTCCGGCGCGGTATTCGCCAAACCAGGCGTACACCACACCCGCGATGAGGAGGGCAAGGAGGGCGAGGGTCTTTTTTATGTTCATCGCCTGCGTCTGCGCAGGTTCACCCACAGCCCGGCCACCAGTGCCACCGCGGGGAACCCAAGCACGCTCACAAGGGAAATGATTGAAAGTTGCGCCATGCTGAATATGAGCGGGTCCATTTCCGCACTGCGCGAGCCGATGGAGATGCGGTCCTCCTCCGCCGAGAGCCAGTTCACCGCATTAAGGAACAGTTCGCGGTTGCCGCCGATGTTCAGGTATCCGTTCGCCGCGAAATCGGCGTCGCCCACGACCACCAGCGCCCCCTTGGGCGGTTGGGGCGCGCCGCTGGCGGGAAGCGCGGGCATTTCCCTTACCGCCGCGATGGTCAGCGGCCCTTGCAAATCCTGCTTTTCATTGAATTCCACGGTTCCTTTTTTCAGCGCGGCCTCGTTGGTTTCGCCCCATGTGCCGGGCTGGGTGGTGGCGATGGCAACCGCGCCGTTCTCCGTTTTCAGCGAACGGGCCAGCGGGAAAAACGTCATCAGCCGGAACCCGTGGGTGATGGCGTGTTCTTGGTAATTCACCACCGCCGGGGCCAGCACGTCGCCCCCCATCAGCCTGCTGTTCTTGTCCACGATCACGTCGTTTTGGGGGCGGATGCCGTATTTCGCCAGCCAATCCGCCGTTGATTTGATCGTGAACGGGTCAACGAGGAAAAGGACTTTTCCCCCATTGTTCAGGTATTCCGAAAGCCGGTTCAATTCCGTTTCGGCAAAATCCTTTTGCGGCCCGGCCACCACCACGGCGGAGGCTTTTTCCGGCACCGCCCCAGCGATGAGCAGGAGTTCTTCCACCGTATAGTTCTGGTCTTTCAGCGCCTGTTGCACCGTGCTGTATCCCGCCGGTTCGGAACTGGCGATGTTTTTTTCACCATGCCCCGTGGTGAAGTACACCGCATGTGGGCGGGTGCTGATGAGCCGGGTGAGGGCGTTGGTCAGTTTTTCCTCGTTCAGTTCGCCGGTAATGGTTTCCTTGCGCCCCTCGCGCCCCAGCAGGACGAGCGTGTTGTACTGGGTTACACCGTTCTCGCGGGCGAGGTTCGGCTGTTTGTCCGGGTCGGCGAATTCCCAAGAGAAGTTCTTGCCGTGGTAGCCGTATTGCTCCAGCATACGCTTGGGTTTGGCGCGTTCGGCGTCGTCGTCCTTTATGAAGGCGATGGCCTTGACGCCGTACGGGAGCCTGCCGAGCAGTTTTTCCGTTTGCGGGGCAAGCGAGTGCCTGCCGGTGGCGGTGAGGTCGAACCGGTGGTAATGCTTTGCGGAAAGGTAATTGACTAGCGCGAAAAGCCCGATGACGACGGCGAGGTACGCCGCCATGCTGGAGCCGTAGTAGAACGGTTTTCTCATCATGAGCGCCACCGCTTCGATTCAAGCACCCGCAGGGTGAAGAAGAGGAACAAGCCGGTAAGCGAGACGAAGTACACCACGTCCCGCGTGTCCACCATGCCGCCCGTGAACCCTTCAAGGTGGTTGAACACCGACAGGTAGCGCAAAGCTTCGGCGAAGGCCGATTGCGAATCCCCCCCCAGCCAGCCGCACAGCCAAAGAAGCATGTTCATCCCAAAAGTCCACGCGCCCGCAATCACCTGGTTCTCGGTGAGCGACGAAACGAAGATGCCGATGGACGCGAACAGCGCGCCGATCAGCAAAAGGCCGAGGTAGCCGGTGAGCATCTCGCGCCATGGCAAGGGCTTCAGGAACGCGACCTCCACCTGGTACAGCGCGGTGATGCCAAGCAGTACCGCGAACACGGAGAGCGCCGCGCCGAATTTTGCGAACACTATGCCGGAGTCGCGCACCGGGTAGGTGAACAGCATTTCTATGGTGCCGGATTTCTTTTCTTCGGAAAAACTTTTCATCGTCAAAAGCGGCATGAGAAATAGGAGGAGGAAACTGATGGAGGAGAGGGTGGGGCGCAAAATGCCTTCGGCCACTGTCAGCCCTTCCACGTTGAAGGCGTAGCCGGTGCGGATAAGTTCGAAGCTGTAGCGCGAGTAGTCGAGCAGTATCATGGTGAACAGCACGCCGGAGACGAGCAGGAACATGACCCCCACGAGGTACGCGATGAAAGTGGCGGTGTACGACCTCAACTCGCGCAGGTACACCGGCCAGAAGTTACCCATTGCCCGGCCCCTCCGGCTTTTCCTCGGTAACGAGGTCCACAAAAATTTCCTCCAAGCTCATCAGTATCGCTTTCATCTCCAAAAGGCCGTACCCTTTTTGCACAACGGCCTGGGCTATTTCGCGCCGCAGGTCGCGGCCCGGCTCCGTTTCCACAGCCAGCGGGATTTCCGTTTCTTTCACATAGCCATCCACGCTCACGCCGATAACGCCGGGGAGCGACGCGAGGAACGATCTGGCCTCTTCCAGCGGCGCGTCCAGCGTGAGATGTACCGCGTTCTTCTTTTGCCGCCGCGCGACGAGGTTTTGCGGAGTATCCACCGCCGCCATCTTTCCCTTGTGGATTATCACCACGCGGTTGCACAGCAGGGAAACCTCCGGCAGGATGTGGGTGGAGAGGATGATGGTCCGTTTGCCCGCCATCCCCTTAATGAGGGTGCGTATTTCCACGATCTGTTTCGGGTCCAGTCCGGCGGTCGGCTCGTCCAGCACCAGCACTTCGGGGTCGTTCAACAGTGCCTGCGCCAAGCCCACCCTCTGCCGGTATCCTTTGGAGAGTTTGCCGATAAGCCGGTGTTGCACTTCCGCGATGGCGGTTTCGGCCATCACTTCGGCTATCTTTTCCTTTTTTTTTGCCCCTTTCAGCCCTTTTACCCCGGCGGCGAAATCCAAATATTCGGCGGGGGTCATTTCTTTATATAGGGGCGCGGATTCCGGCAGGTAGCCGATGCGCCTTTTCACTTCCAGCGGCTCGTCGAAGCAGTCGAAGCCCGCAACGGTGACGGTGCCGGAGGAGGGGGGCATGAAGCAGGTGAGGATGCGCATGGTGGTGGTCTTTCCCGCGCCGTTCGGCCCCAAAAAGCCGAGTATTTCCCCTTTTTCCACCTTGAAGGAGAGGTTGTCCACGGCGGTCACGTTGCCGTACCGCTTGGTGAGGTTTTCGACCGTTATCATCTGGTGCCCCGCATCGCTGGTTTATAAGATTGGATCAGTGGGATGTCAAGCGGTGGGGAATAGGAAATGCCCAATCTTCTGAACAGTCTCTACTATGGCATTGGCATTTTGGAGGTGCTCTCCAAACTTACTAATTGAAGCAAGACAACTTTTAATCGTTGAAAGGCGTCTTTCGTTTTTCGGCTTGCATGATTCCTCTGTCACCGTGCTTATTAATTCATAAGCTTCGTTTAGTTTTGATTTATCCCCTCCAGCGAGTTCTTTTTCGACAAGTTCTTTTAAATTGTCAATCTCAATCGCCAATTGATGATCAGTTTTTGTTAATACATTGAGATGTTGGGTGATGGATAAAACGTGAGCTTGGGGATTAATAATCACTGGGCCGTGTATGTTCGTTACTGGGTTGGCGGTATTGAAGGAGTTTGGATTGATTGGATCAAGGCGGTTGTTTAACAATCGTATTAAGGTGGCAATTTGATTTGCTGAAGCATTCACATAGGGGGTTAATGTCTCTTGCACTCTAGTTTTTCATTCTGGAGTGACAGCTTTGTCCTTAGCGATTTCAATTGCTCCCTTAACCCAGCTTTCCATAATGCGGCAGGCCTCTTTTTCCATGGCTTTTTTGTCATCGACCTGATTCCAACATTCGGAAACGCATTCTTTCATCTTCTCCAAACAGTCATTCAGATACTTTTTCCCAGCCTCAACAGCGTTGCTTGCCAACATGGGACTATCGGTCCTGCCGAGTCCACCCCATTGGGCATTTAATGTGGCGATGTCGGATTGTAAACGGCCTCTGAGCGGAATCATTTTTAATAACACATAATCTGAAAAAATGCGGTTAGACATTATGAAATTATACAGGTTTGTGGCGGGAGTCGTTGTTGCTTTTTCCGGATTTGTTTTTTCCGGATTCATGCCGTGATACGATGTGGTACATGACCAACCGGAAAGAAAATGCCTTAAAGATAGTTCGGGAACTGCACCACGAGCTTTCCAAAGTTTATGGGGAACGCTTGAAGGGGGTTTACCTGTACGGCTCATACGCCCGGGACGAGGCAACGGACGATTCCGACATAGATGTGGCCATTGTTCTTTCGGGCACTTTGAGCCGGGCGGATGAATCCGACCGGGTGAATGGCATGCTTTCGGAAATTTGCCTCCGTGAAAATACCCTCGTGTCGGCTCTTTTTCTATCGGAGGAAGAGTGGGTAAAGCGCCCATTCGCCATCCACCGGAGCATCTCCCGCGAGGGAATAGCGGCGTGACCAATGAAGCCGAACGCCGTTTAGCGCGTGCGGATGAATTGCTTGTCGTTGCGGATGAAAACCTCCGCAATGGACATCCCGCCGATTGCGTCAGCCGGGCCTATTACGCCATGTTTCACGCCGCCACCGCCGCTCTGGTGAGTCGCGGGATAGAGCGGTCTTCCCATAAAGGGATAATCAGCGCGTTCGGTGAAACCTTTGTTAAAAATGGGATCATCGAAAAACGTTTCCACGAATATATGCGAAAAGCATTTGATGCGAGGTCTTTGTCCGATTATTTCCCTGATCCCTCGTTGGAAGATATACATCCGGATGAAATTCTCGCCAGCGCGAAATCGTTTGTTGAGAAATGCAGGGAATTGGTGAAAGGATAGCGGGGGGTTACTTCATCACCATCGAGCAACAGGCGGCGCAGGAGGGGAACACACGGCTGGCCTTGAGCCGTTTCCTGAAATCCCGCATCTTCGCGTTGTTCCATAGCTTCAGAAACGGCTCCTGACGGATGTTCCCCACCGTGTAGTTGGAGCAGGGGAACACGTCGCCGTACGCGCTCAACGCCACCGACGACCACGGCGTGTAGCACACTTTGTCCGCCAGGTTATGTTTCCCCTCGTATGCCGCCACGATGTCGCCATCGGGCAGGGCGGGCGGGGTGATACGCAATTGCACCGGGGAGGTTTTCGCGCGCTCCCGCAGGTTCGCCAGCTGGCGTTTGAGTTCATTCACATCGAACCCCGCCACGGGGCTAGCCGATGCATCCGCCTTGATGTTCTCGTCCATCGCCAGCCGGTTGGCCGACGGCATGCCGTAATACGTTATCGGGTTGAACATATCCACCCCGGCTTCTTCCGCCAGCCGGTACATATCTTCCAATTGCGCCACGTTGTGGCTGGTGATCACGCACTTCAGCCAGACCAGCGGGAACTTTTTACCGGACTGTTTTTTTCGCTCCACCAGATATTTCACATTTGCCAATATCTTTTCAAAACTGCCCGGCGCTTTCACTATGTCGTCGTGCGTTTTCCCTGTCGCTTCCAGCGAAACGCCGAGGGACGCGAATCCGGGGGAGAGCAGGGAGCCGCAACCGAGCGCGAGCCATTCGTCCATCATTTGCTCTTTGAGCAGGATGCCGTTCGTCACCAGATAGACCTTGTGCCGTTTTGCCGCGTGGCCCACCAGTTCCGGCAGGTCTTTCCGCAGTAGCGGCTCGCCGCCGGTGAACGCGATGAGGCCAAGCGGCATGATGTTGTCCACCACGCGGTTGATCTCGTCGGTGGTCAGTTCTTCCTTCGCGCGTTCGTTCAGGCGCGGGTCGTCCAAAATGTCGAGGAACTGGCACATGTTGCACCGGAAGTTGCACCGGTAGGTAAGTTCCACGAACAGCGTCATCGGGCGGAACGCGTATCCGCCGCACAGGTGGTACGGCAGTTTCGCGTACGACTCGATGCAGAAATTGTAAAACCGCGAGTAGTCCATAATGGCAAGTGTATCAGGTTGCCGCTTGGGGACAATATGGCAACCTGCTATTGGCCGTTGCGCGTCTAGCGGGAAGGGGAGGTTATTTTTTCAGCGGTTTGCCGCAGGCGGAGCAGAATCGGTCGTCGGCTTCCGTCTGCGCTCCACAGGTGGCGCAATAGCGGACTTTTTGCTTCGCCGGTTTGGCTTGTGGTTCGGCCGTATTGCCGTCCAGCTTTTTCATCACCGTGACCGCTTCGGCTTCATATTGGGCTTTCAGCCGGGCGTAGTCCTCTTCATCTATTTTGCCGGTCCTGAAATCGAAATCTAGGTCTTTCAACGCCACGAACGCGGACTCCTTTTGAGCCACCAGCTTGTGGTGGGCATCCCCCTCGTCGGCCCCTTCGGCCAGTTTTGGCTGAACGAACAACGGGTACCCGATGGCCGCCATGATGGCCAGAACAAGCAGGACTTCAACGACAACCATCATTCCTCGAACTTATTGAATTCGTCACGCATTTTCCGTAAGTAAGGGTCGTCACTCTCATGTTTTACATTAACATTTGAGGCCGCTGGCGCGGCTTGTTTCACCGACCATTTTTTAACGATCAATGCCACAAGGGAGCCGACGAAAATGAGCGCGATGAACGGGGTGATCCACGCCATTATATTGAACCCGGTAAACGTGGGTTGGGCCAACACCGCCTCGCCGCGCAGGGCGACCATTTTGGCCTTCACCTCGTCGCGGCCGAGGCCGCTGTCGATGAATCCCCGTATCTCCTTGCGTGCCGGGACGGCGAAATCGCAGTTCTCATGGGGACAGGTTTTCAGGGTGGTGCCGCACCCGCACAGGCACGCCATGGTGGAGGTTAGCTCGTCATACAGCGCATCCCGCGCCTGTGGCGTGGCGGGAATGGTATCCACCGCCATGGCGGGCGTTGCCACCGCCAGCATGAGTATCAACAATAGTTGCTTCATTACCTTAAGTTTACCATAAACGGTGCAGGGATTCGGCCAGTCTCGCGGCAACGTCGTGTTGCCGCAAGAGTGGCCCCGATAAACCACATAAGTTCGCGTTACGCTCACTTGCCCTCCCTGATCGGTCGGGCCGGAGGTTCACTTTCGAATCCCCGCGCGAACCTTCAATAAATAAAACTACACCCTTCGGGTACAGTTTTATTTATTGGTGGCGGTGCAGGGATTCGAACCCCGGACACTGCGAATATGAGCCGCATGCTCTAACCAACTGAGCTACACCGCCACGGTGGTGTTACTTCTTCTCTTCGTTCCCTTTGCCGCCGTCCGCCGCCGGTTTTTCCTTCGGCGCGAACAGCGTCACATCCTTCGTGAACTCCTTGCAATACAGCCCGGAGGTCTCGTAGGTGTACTTCATCTTGCAGTCCTTGCGCCAGGCGCAGACCGCGCATTCGCTTACGTTTTTCACCGCAATTTTTTAAAGATGCACATTATGCAGTCCCGCTTTCCCATAGTCAAGGAACTTATATCACGATGCGCGTTTTGTGCCCGGTGCCGTTGCAATTCGGACAGTGTATGGCGATGTTATGCTTGTTCGCTATCACCCCGTACCCGTCGCACACCGTGCACTGGTTGCTCTCCACCGTTATTTTCGGCCTGCGGAAGAGATGGAAGTCCGGCGCCCATATCTGGCTCCGCTTCAGCCGCCCCTTCACAAACGAAAGATCGTGCTTTATCTCTTTTTTGGGCGGCGGCGGGGGAGGGATGACCACCGGCTCGTCGGCGATTTTCATCAGCGCTTCGTACGCCTCGTGCACCAGCAGGAACAGTTCCTCGTCATACTTGCTCCGGTCCGGGTGGAAATGGAACGCGAATTTCTTGTATGCCTTGCGTATTTCCTCTTTTGTGGCCCCCGGTTTCACCTTGAGCAACCTGTAGTAATCAATCTGTGCCATCGTTACCATTGTAAACGTTGTACGGGGCGGGGGGAACCATTTGGCAAATCGGCGATTGCGGTTGCGGCAAACGCCGTAAACTGTGATAATATGAAACGGCAGAAGGCATCCGCCGCTTGGTATCTCAAAATAACTGTCTTGTGGGAGTGGTAAAGATGAAAAACCTGGGCCTTTCCGGCAAAATGTCCGTTGTTTTTGCCATTTTTGTGATCGTTTCGGCCATCATCGCGGTGGTCGGCATCAACCGCGTCTATTACATCAACGGGCATGTGGACGAGGCGGTGTCGCTCGCCGAAAAGCTGGAGCTGACGCAAGACATCTATTCGGATATGGCGGACATCATCCGCATCGAAAAAAACTTCATCATTGAATACAACGCCGCCAACAACGCCGGATGGGTGACGAAACGCGACGCAAAATACGCGGAACTGAAGGAGAAAATCGGGAAGATCGAGGCCCTCGCGGATGAACAGGAAAAGGCGAAGTGGGCCGATTTCCGGACGAAGTTCGACGCCTATTATGACGGAGTGAAAAAGGTGTTCGCCTATTGCGCCGACCTCGACGTCACCATGGTCACCTCCAACGCAAGCACCCCGCAAATACAGAAGATGCGCGTTGATTTCATGAAGGCCGTCCATGTTTCGATGGACGACAACAAAAAAACGGTGACGGATGTAGAGGCAGTCATTGATACGGTTCTGGAAGAGTACAGGGGCGAGGTAATCGTAGCGGAGAAGGATTCCGAGGCGGCGGTCAGCCAAACCGTGTGGCTGATGGCTCTCGTTTCCATCATCGGCGTCGCCGCCGGCATCATTCTCGCCATTATCGTCCTGCGGGCCGTCAACCGCGGCATCAGCACCGTGATGGAAGGGCTGATGTCCGGCTCCGACCAGGTGTCATCCGCGTCCGCCCAGCTTTCGGGCAGTAGCCAGCAGATGGCGGAGGGGGCCAGCGAACAGGCGGCCTCCATTGAAGAGACTTCCTCTTCGCTTGAAGAGATTTCCTCCATGACCAAACACAATTCCGACAATTCAAACGCCGTGAACAACCTGATGGCGGACAGCAAGCGGGTGGTGGACAACGGCGTGGTGGAAATGAAAGAAATGACCACCGCGATGGGGGACATAAAGAAGGCGTCGGACGACATCGCCAAGATCATCAAAGTGATCGAGGAGATCGCGTTCCAGACGAACCTGCTGGCGCTCAACGCCGCGGTGGAAGCGGCCCGCGCGGGCGAACACGGCAAAGGGTTCGCCGTGGTGGCCGAAGAAGTGCGGAACCTGGCCCAGCGCGCGGCATCGGCCTCCAAAGACATCGCGGGGCTTATCCAGAACGCGGTGGCGAAGTCGGACAACGGCACGGAGATCTCAAGCCGCGTGGCGAAATCGCTGGACGAGATAGCCGACCGCATCAAGAAGGCGGGCGATCTGGCGGCGGAAGTGGCCGCGGCCTCCATCGAGCAATCGCAAGGGGTGGAGCAAATCAGCAAAGCCGTGACCCAAATGGATGCCGTTACCCAGCAAAACGCGGCTACCGCCGAAGAATCCGCTTCGTCCAGCGAGGAACTTTCGGCCCAAGCCGAAGTGCTCAATACATTGGTGCAGGATCTGGCGGGCATCATTTTCGGCGGCTCCGCGGCGAAAGTGGCCACCACCGTCAAGGCGGCTCCGTCCCACCGGGAACCGGCGGTTCATGTGGCCCATGCGAAGCCGAAGGGTCTGCCCGCGCCGAAGGTAGCGGCCAAAAGACCGGCCCCGGCTCCCGCGCATGCGCCCGCACCGGCTCCGGCCCCGAAAGGCCCGAAGAACGTGAAGGCCGAAGAGGTCATTCCGTTCGACGACGACGACTTCAAGGACTTTTGACGGAGAATCCGTGGATCGCGCCGGTGTCGCATGAATTTTTCAGGCGGCATGGCGCGATTCGTTTTTTTCACAAGTTTTCCATGTGATATGATTTGCGCCGGGGGTTTATGGCGGGCATCGGGGAGACGGTAAAAAGGCAATTCGCGGGGCTCAAGCTCCAGTCGAAGATCGCGGCGGTCCTTCTTCTGTTCGGGCTTGGCGGCATAGTTTCCGCCGGCATCATCGGCTACCTTCAAGGGATGTCCGCCGTGGAAGAGGCCACACAACGGATGCTGGTGGCGGTGCGGGACAACAAGAAGGCCGAGCTTCAAAACTACTTCGAGCAGATACAAAGCCAGATACGGATGTCGGCCACTGATTATTCCGTGGTGGAGGGGATGGCCGGGTTCGCCCACGCATTCGACGCCGAGGGGAACGAGGGAAGGAAAATCTACCTCACGAAGTCCGGCGAGGACGACCGTTCACTTCTTTCAGACGCGCGTGATGGAAGCATATTCACCGAGGCGCACAAGCATTTCCATCCGCAGTTCCGCGAGTTCATCCAGGAATTCGGCTATGGCGACCTGTTGCTGGTTGACCTGAAAGGGAACGTGCTGTACTCGGTGCGGAAGGACGACGATTTCGGCACCAACCTGTACAACGGCAAATACAGCCAGGAGAACGCGGCGGCGGCCTTCCGCGAGGCGGCGGGGGGCGACCGCGGGAGCGTGACAATGGCGGACTACGCTCTGTACGCACCCAGCGGCGGCGCTCCGGCGGCGTTCACCGCTTCGCCGATATACAACGACGACGGTCGGAAGATCGGCGTCCTGATGTTCAAGATGCCGATGGAGCGCACCAACCGCGTATTGCAAAATGTTTCCGGCATGGGCCGGACCGGCGAGGCGTACCTTGCGGGGGAGGACGGCCTCATGCGGTCGGACAGCCGCTTTTCGAAAGAAAGCACCGTCCTGAGCAAGAAGGCCGAAACGGAAGCGGCCAAGGCGGCGGTGAAGGGAAAGAGCGGCGTGAAGAAAATGCGCGGCTACCGGGGCAACCGCGTATGGAGCGCCTACACGCAGGTAATGATGGGCACGGTCCCGCTGGGGCTGGTGGTGGAGATTGACAGCGGCGAGGTGATGGAGCCGCTGGGCGCTCTCCTGTTCCGCATCGTCGTATTCACCTTCGTGGCGGCGGCGCTCATCGTGTTCGCCTCCAGCTACATAGCGCGCCTGATGGCCCGCCCCGTTTTACAATTGGTGGCGGCGAACCAGAAGGTGGCGGTGGGGGACCTCACCACCCGCCTGGCATGCGGTGACGAGGCGGACGAAATAGCGGAGCTTACCCGCTCCACCAACGAGATGGCGGACAACCTCGAGGACATCGTCATCCGCATACGCGCCCACGCGGGCAAGGTCGCGCAGGAGGGAAACTCCATCAGCAAGAAAATGCTCCAACTCAAAAATAATTCCGACGAGCAGATGTCCTCCGTTGACGAAACCTCCGCCACCATCGAGCAGATCAGCAGTTCCATCCGCGAGGTGGCGGACAACTCCGGGAGCTTATCTCAAGCGGCAAATTCCATCAGCGCCGCGATGGAGCAGTTGAGCAGGGCTATTCTGGAATTGGAGGAGCAATCGAACGGCGTCACCAGTTCGGTGGACGCCACTTCGTCCGCCATCGAGGAGATGGCGGTATCCATCCAGCAGGTGTCCAAAGGCGCGGACGAGATACTCAACGCCGCTTCGGTGTCGCACATGAGCGCGGAAAACGTGCAGATGGTCATCGGGAGCGTGGCGGACAACGCGGAAAAGATCAACCGTTCGGTGGACGACATGTCGGGCGCCATCGAGGAACTGGCGGCGAATATCCGCGAAGTGAAGGCCGGGGCCGAGGCCGCCGGGAAGATCGCCTCGGATAACGCAAAGGATGCATCGGCGGGGATGACCGCGCTCGCCGAGGCCATCGGCGCGATGAACAGCATACGCGAGATCGTGGGGGAATCCGCCACGGTGGTGGGCGGCCTTTCAAAAAGCGCCGAGGACATCGGCGAGATCGTGGACGTGATAGATGACATCGCGGAGCAGACGAACCTGCTGGCGCTCAACGCGGCCATCGAGGCGGCGCGGGCGGGAGAGCACGGGCGCGGGTTCGCGGTGGTGGCCGAAGAAGTGCGCAAGCTGGCGGAGCGGAGCCAAGCGGCCACGAAGAACATCTCCGACCTGATTTACGGCATCCAGCAAAAAAGCTCCGACGCGGTGGCGTCAATGGAAAAAGGAACCCTGCGCGTGGCCGAGGGAACGAAGCTTGCCGAAAATTCCGGCAGGGCGCTCAAAACCATCGTGGACGGCATCGGGAAGAACCTTTCGCTGGTGGATTCGATCTCACGCGCCAGCGCGGAACAGTATCAGGCCTCCGAACAGGTTATCCACGCCGTGGCGAACGTGGCGGAGCAGATGGACTCGATCAGCGGCGCCATCGGCAACCTGAAGTCGGCCGGCGACGACATCGTGGACAAGAACACCACCATATTGAAAATGGCGGAGCATATCGCCAAATCGTCCACCGAGCAGTCGGGCGCGGCGAAACAGATCACCGGCATGGTGGGGGAAATGCAGGACGGGGCGCACAAGATGATGGGCGCCATCCGCGAGCAGACTTCGGCGGTACAGCGCGCCGCGTTGGACATCGCGCAGATCACGCAGGAGATACAAAGGATCAACCGCGCGCTGAAAGAGCAGGAAGAGGGCGCGGTGCGGATGATAACGGCGGTGGACAACGTGAGCAAGCTGGCCGAGGACAACAACCGGCAGGTGGCCGCCACCAGCGGGGAAACGGAACACATCACCGCGCGCGCGGCGGAACTGGGGAGGCTGATAGCCCAGTTCAACGTGAGCGAGGAGAAAGCCCGGAGGCTCCTCCCGGAGTAGAGTATTTTTTTATCTTGCATGCGCCGCAGTGTCATTCTGAGCGGAGCGAAGAATCTCTGCCGTGAGATTCTTCAGTCGCGAACGCTCCTTCAGAATGACAGGGGGCCGCATCAATATTAAGTTAAAATGCTCTAGCCGCTTGTTATGGCCAACTCTTCGTTGCTCCGCAACGAACTACATGCAGGAGTGCAAGTAGCTACCGGGTTCCCACGATATGCTTCTTCAACTCCTCCAACACTTCCTCGGCGTGGCCTTCGGCTTTCACCTTTTCCCATGCGCGGGCGACCGTGCCATCCGGGGCGATAAGGAACGTCGAGCGGATGACCCCTTCGCTTCCCCGCTTGTTTCCCCATGCGTCATATTTTTTAATGACCGTTTTCTCCATGTCGCTTAACAGGGTGATCTTCAGTCCCTGTTTTTCGATGAAGTTGCAGTGGCTCTTTTCCGAATCGGGGCTTACCCCCAGCACTTCGGCGCCGATGCGCCGGAAGTCATCAAGGTAGGAGGTGAATTCCCTTCCCTCGATGGTGCATCCCGGCGTATTGTCCTTCGGGTAGAAATACAGCACCACCCATTTGCCCGCAAGATCGCGCAATGATACCGGTTTCCCGTCCTGGTCGGGAAGAGTGAATGCCGGTGCTTTTGTTTCCGTTTTCATATTGCCTCCTCATGTTTTTTCGAGTTGCCTGACCGCTTGGAGCGCGCCGCTGGCATGTTTGGACGGGGTAAGGTGCGACGAGTAAACGTGACGGATGATCCCCGCCTTGTCTATCACGAAAGTTATCCGTTCCGGCATGAACCCAAGGTGGACTTTAATGCCGTATTGTTTCCGCACTTCCCGCTCCACGTCGCTGAGAATGGGGTAGGGGAGCGCGTTCTTTTCCGCGAATGCCTTGTGCGATTCCACTGAATCGAGGCTGATGCCGATAACCGCCGCCCCCTCGTTTGTGAATTCCCGATACCCGTCGCGGAAAGCGCATGCCTCCCGCGTGCAGATGGGTGTGTGGTCTTTCGGATAAAAGAAAAGCACCACGGCCTTGTTCCCGCGGAAATCGGAAAGCCTCAGAATCGTTCCGTCTTGCGACGGCAGTTCGAAATCGGGCGCTTTGTCGCCAACCTTTAATGCCATGCCAGCCTCTCCATAATCAATGGTAACTCTTTTAGGCATTGAAGGGAATAGCGAGGGCCAGCGGCGGGTGGTGGCGGATTATTTGGGAAGTTTCCGCATACTTTTCACGACCAGTTGCCTCATTGAAGGAGGCGATATTTGGAGGGCTTGCGCCAACTGAACATTCGACATTCGATGCACGCTACCGTTTATTTGCAAATATATTACGGAATATGTTATGATTCACGGTAATAATGATTTACTGTAATAATTACTTCTTTTTCTTGGGGGTGTCGAGGGCGGTTCGTTCGCTGGTTCTGGCCCTGTGCCTCTTTGCCTGCGAAGGCCCCCAGTATGTCGATCTACCATCCTCCTCCGGAGGTGTTTCACTCACTGGTAAACAGCTGACCCTGACCGCCACTCCCGCCGCTCTTACGATGGGGGGCACCGCCAGCATTGCCGCAACATTGAAGAACTCCGGCGGTTCCAATGTGGCGAATGGAACCCAAATATCGTTTTCCTCAAGCGATACCAACATCGGGACCATAACCGCCTCGGCCACAACAAGCAACGGCGTGGCTACCGCGCTATTTGATACCAATCTGGGAACCAAGGCTGGCACGGTGTCCATTACCGCCACCAGTGGGGGTGATTCCGCAAAGCTGGATATCCTTGTTTCCGCTCCCGCCACCGGGAGCATCGAGTTCAGTTCCGCCACGCCGTCAATTATCGGCATAAAGGGTTCCGGTTCCGCCGAAACCTCATTAGTCTCGTTTTTGGTCAAGGATACCAACGGGAGCGCGGTGGTGGACGGGGCCGCGGTGGACATCTGCCTGAAAGGCCCATCGGGTGGAAGGCTGGCCGCTTCCGGGGGGGAATATGTGGGCGATATTGTGACCGTTATGGAAACCTTCACGGATAGCAACAGCAACGGGTGTTATGATGCGGGTGAGATTTACACCGACAGTAATGCCAACGGAAAATACGACAGTCCGCTGTACACCAGCGTATCCACTTCCGGCGGCACGGCATCGGTTGTCCTGCACACGGGAGCGGTGTCGGGCAATGTGACGTTATTGGCCACGGTCGTTGGAAAAAGCCTTTCCACGGCCTCATCCACAATATCAATAGGCGGTGGTGTGCTGTCCGATCCGCACTTCACCGTCGGTTCAAGCAAGCTGGTGTTGTTCGATCCCTCCGTGGGAGGCATTACCACCGCCACGCTTTCCGTATATCTTGCGGACCGGTTTGGCAACGGTAATGTGCTCAAAGGCACCACCGTGTCATTCTACGCGGAGGCGGGCGCAACGGAGCAAAGCAGTGTGGCGGTGGATGACAAGGGGGCCGGGAGCGTGGTGTTCCGGACGCAAAACCCGTTGCCCCAAACGGTGGATAAATCGGCGGATGAAACGGCCTTGTTGCAACGGGTGTTAACCGAGTATGGCATAACCCCTACGGGCCATCCCTCTCTTGGATGGGTAAGCATCCTCGTTATGGCGAAAGGCGAAGAAAATTTTACGGATACCAATGCCAATGGGGTGTACGATACCGGTGACACTTTTAGCGCCAGTGCCAGCGGCGACGATACCCCGCCCGAACCGTATCTTGACGTCAATGACAGCGGTGCAAGGGATAGCGCGAACCCCTTTGAAATGTTCGTGGATGTAAATAACAGCGGCGCCTTTGATGGAACCGCCAATGGGAAGTGGGATTCCACCAAAACCCTTTTTAAACGGGACTGTAACGCCAACTGTGTAAGTTCCCATTTTTATGGCAACCGACCTTCAAACAGCATAGTCAGCTGGTTGTAGATTACCCCCCAATCCCTGATCGGCATAGTCCATTTTTTCTCAATATCCAGCACCGCCATGTA
>JACRGR010000049.1 GCA_016212275.1 Nitrospinota bacterium
TCGTCGCCGGAAGCATACGAGGTAACTCCCTTGAAGTTGTTCCCCGCCGCCTCGGCGTTCCCGCACAAAAGCGCGGTGACTATCGCCAAAACAACCGTCAAAATCCTTTTCAAAGCTACCTCCTCTTCGAGCGTCAATAAATCCGTTCACTCCCCTAAAGAGCAAAACCGGTGCCAGAAGGCGAAAATGACGTTTGGGGGACTTCCCTTCGATTCAATAGTTTTGAGAATTCTTCTGGTAGAGAGGTTTAAATGCGGTTAATCAGATCGGGGATTCGCTTTTACAGAAGCGGGAGGGAGGCGGCGCCGATAACGCCGATTGCGTCGGCGAGTTTCGAGACCTCGATAACGACATCCTTCCCCGAAGTGCCGAACGAACTCTCACGCGCCTTCTTTAGCGCAGGTTCAAAATAGATGTCAGGCGCTTTTGAAAGCGAACCGGTGAAGAACACCGCTTGCGGATTGAAAAGGTTTATCAACGCCACCAGCCCCGCGCCAAGCCACTCCCCCGCCGTTCGCAAAACCTCTTGCGCCGCCGCGTCCCCTTGCGCCGCAAGTCCGCAGACCTCTTTCGCCGTGGCTATCTTCCCCGTTTTTTCGCGGTAGGCGTTCGCTATCGCCGTGCCGGAGGCAAGCGCCTCAAGACACCCTTTCTGGCCGCACCCGCACAGGGGGCCGCCGGGCAACAGCGGGATATGCCCCGCCTCGCCCCCCGCACCCGTGTGGCCGCGCAGGAGTTTTCCATTGGCGAAAATGCCGGAGCCGATCCCCGTGCCAAGCGTGAGCACGATGAAATCGTCCATCCCTTGCGCCGCGCCGAAGATGCGCTCCCCAATCGCGGCGGAATTCGCGTCGTTCTCTATCGTCACCGGCAGGTCGAGCGCACGCTCCAGTTCCTCGCCGAGCGGGTACTCAGTTTTGAACGGCAGGTTCGGGCTGAATACGATGCTCTTTTCCCCCACCTGACCGGCCACGGCCACGCCGATACCTGCCGGTTTTGGCAAGTCCCGCTTTTCCATAAGACCGCGCAGGGTGCCGATGAGCGCGGCGACGATCTCATCGCGCGTTTTCGGCGTATCAATGCGGTAACGGACGTTTACCTCGTCCGGCGAAAACATATCAATGAACGAGATGCCCGTGCCGCCTAGGTCCACCCCTATCGTGCGCCGCTTGCTTCCCATGTCCAGATTGTACCCTAATCATTAAATACATCCACAGATTCCGATGATGCCGCAGATAAGATGTTGCTTGCGCAACCTATCGGTTCAAATCGGCGAAATCCGCGGATTTTTCGCCTTTTTGCCCCGTTTTCGGGAACTTTGGGGTATAATCGGGCTTTAAAAGAGGAGCGGGAAACGTGGGCCAAAAACGGCTGGAATCCCTACGGGAACTGATTATCCTGCGGGACAAAATGGGGCGCTATTTCGAGCGCGAAGAGCACGCCGCCCCTCCCCTTCCCGGCACATGGGCGCCGCCGGTGGATCTGTACGAGACCGATGAAACAGTGGTTCTACTGCTGGAGATTCCCGGTGTGGAAGAAAAGGATGTGAGGATCGAATTGGGAGAGAACCACATCACCGTGCAGGGCCAGCGGCGCGCGCATGGCGGCGAGGAGAGCTACCTGTGCGTGGAGCGCAACCACGGCCCCTTTCAGCGCACCTTCCGCCTTCCCACTCTGGTCGACGACAAGGACGTGCGCGCGGAATTCCGTCAGGGCATTCTGAAAGTCTCGATGAAAAAGCAAAAGGGCGAAAGCCCCGAATACGTCCGCGTGAAGATAAGCTGACCGATGGAATCCCTGATAGACCTCTGCCGCGGGAAGGCCCTGCGCCGCGAACCCCTTGCCCATGCCGAGGCGCTGGAACTTCTGCGCATGCCCGCCGAAAAGATAATGCCGCTGATGGCGGCCGCCGACACGGTGCGGCGGCATTTCAAGGGGAACCGCATATCGCTGTGTTCCATCATCAACGCGCGCTCCGGGCGGTGCCCCGAAGACTGTGCCTTCTGCTCGCAATCGGTGCACCACAAAACGGACATCCCGGAATATGAACTGGTTGACGCGCAAACCATCACCGCCGCCGCCGGCCAGGCGCTGAAGAACGGAGCGCACAAGTTCGGCATCGTCACCAGCGGCAAGGGACCGGCGAACTCCGCCGCGGAATTCACGGCCCTGCTGGAACGGATACGCGACATGAAGGACAGCGTAAGCATCCACCGGTGCGCCTCGCTGGGCGTCATCAGCGAACACCAGGCGGCCGCGCTGAAAGAGGCGGGCCTTGCCGAATTCCACCACAACATCGAAACGGCCCGCAGTTTCTACCCGAATATCTGCGGTACCCGGAGCTACGACGAGAACATCGGCTCCATCCGCGCGGCGCGCAAGGCGGGCCTGCGGGTGTGCTCCGGCGTTATCTTCGGCATGGGGGAAACCCCGGAACAACGGGTGGAGATGGCGGAGGAACTCCGCGCGCTGGAGGTGGATTCCGTCCCGCTCAATTTCCTCAACCCGATCAAGGGAACGCGGCTGGAAAACGCCGCGCCGCTCAAGCCGCTGGAGATATTGAAGATCATCGCGGTGTTCCGCCTGTGCCTGCCGGACCGCGACCTGAAGGTGGCGGGCGGGCGCGAGGTGAACCTGCGCGACCTGCAATCGTTCATGTTCTTCGCGGGGGCGAACTCCACCATGGTGGGGAACTACCTCACCACCACCGGGCGCGACGCGGCCCAGGACCTGCAAATGCTAAAGGACCTGGAGTTGGAGGCCGTTGACTGACGATCTCTTTTCCCCGGCCCTCGCGGAGCTCGCGGAAAATGGGCTGTTGCGCCGCGCCACCGCGTTCGACGGCGGCGACGGCAGGACGGTCACGCTCGACGGCAAACGATACCTGCTCTTTTGCTCCAATGATTATCTGCGACTTTCACACGATCCGCGCATCATCGAAGCCGTAAAGGAAGGGCTGGACCGGTACGGGTTCGGCTCCGGCGGCTCGCGGCTCATCTCCGGCACGCGCGCGCCACACGCCCAACTGGAAAAAGCCATCGCGGAATTCCTGCGCGCCGAAGCGGCATTGCTGTTCAGTTCCGGCTATTCCGCCAACACCGGGTGCATTCCGGCGCTGGCGGGAAAAGGGGACGCGATACTGGCGGACAAGCTCAACCACGCCTCGCTGGTGGACGGATGCCTGCTCTCGAAGGCGGACTTCCACCGCTACCCGCACCGCAACATGGCGGCGCTGGAAAAACTCCTGCAAAAAACGGCGGGCGCGAAAACCCGCTGGATCGTGACCGACGGCCTTTTCAGCATGGATGGCGACCTGGCCCCGCTGGATGCCCTCTGCGGACTGGCCAAAAAACACCACGCGCGCGTGTATGTGGACGATGCCCACGCCTTCGGCGTATTGGGCGCGAACGGGCGCGGCACGGCGGAACTCTTTGGCGTCGGGGAAAGCGTGGACATCACCGTCGGCACATTGGGGAAAGCCGCGGGGGGCATGGGGGCGTTCGCCGCCGGGAAAAAGTCCGCCGTGGATTTCCTATTGAACAAAGCGCGGAGTTTTATTTTCTCCACCGCCATGCCCCCGGCGGATGCCGCCGGAAACCTGAAAGCGGTGGAGATACTCGCGGACTTCCATGAAGGGCGCAAACGGTTTTTGGAGGGAATAGAAAACTTCCACACTCGCCTGAAAGTACAAAATTTGGAAACTTCCTCAAAAACCTATATAATACCGCTAGTTATTGGAGAGGCGGGAGCGACCGTTTCAACAGCGAAACTGTTTTGGGACGGGGGAGTCTTTTTGCAGGCTGTACGGCCACCGGCTGTCCCGGAAGGGACGTCGCGGCTACGGCTGACCCTTTCGCTTGCCCAAACGGACGAAGACAGGGAAACCCTGCTGGCGGTGATGAAAAAAGCATTGCCGGCTGGGGCTGAAGAGGAGAACGGGCCATCGAAACGAAAAAGATAATCATCTTCGACAAGGACCAGAAGAGCCGCCACATTATAGACATCCTGTGCCGCAAGCTGGGGGCCGCCAACCTTGTTGACGTGGAGATGCAGGAGACCTTCGACCTGGAGGTGGCCCGCGCGACGGACAAAACGGGCGGGATGGCCGGCCTTTTGGGAAAAGCGGCACTGCCGAAAATAGACGTGGACCTGTTCATCATAGACTGGGAATCCGCCAAAGGAGGCGTACCCGCGGTCATCAAGGGGATCAAAGCGAAATGTTCCGGGAACTACCGGTTTTTGGTGGTGGCGGACAAACGGTTCGCCGCGGAGATGGCCAACGCGCTGAAAGCGGGCGCAACCGACTGCATCCTCAAGCCGTTCACCGCCGCCGAATTCAAGGAAAAGCTGGATAACGTGACCTCGGCCAAGCCGATGACCGTCTCGTCATATTCCGTGGGGAAACTGGACATCTCCAAAAAGGCCCCGGCAAAGCCGAGCGCGCCGACGGTGACTTCATTTACGCCGGGGATTTCCGATTTGAAAAAACCGGCGCCAATTCCCGCGGCGCAACCGCCGAAACCAGCCGCGCCGCCGCGCCCGAACATCCCGATGCCGCCGCCCTCCGCCTACACCGGCGCGCCGAAGATACCCGCGGCTTCGGCCACCGTTACCGGCCCCACCGGGGGCAAGACGGCGGTGGGCGGACCATCGTTCTATACCTCCTCGGCGAAGAAAAAAGTGCTGAGCGACGTGCCCACCGCCACGCTCATTGACGGCCAGATAAACGGCCACTATCACGAGAAGGTGGACGTGATCGGCGGCGGCGAGAACTGCTACTGGGCAAGGGAAGTGGACGGCGACAAGGTGCGGCTGGAATACCTGAGCGCCAAAGGGACCGCCACCGGCATCGAGGCCAAAGTGATAGACCGCCACGAATTCATGCACAGCTATTACCTGTGCGCCGAACATGGGTGCCATATCTTAAAGCGCCTCGGCCAGTGGCCGCCCCCCCAGCAGTAACTTCAGTTACCCCCGTTCACCGGGGCGGGATTTTTCCGCATCGGCCCGCGCCGTGTGATACCTTACCTTCATGGAACTGTTCGTTTCCGCCGTCGGGCTGGTGCTGATATTCGAGGGACTCCCCTACTTCATCGCGCCGCTAGCGGCGAAAAACATGGCGGCCTTCATGGCGCAGACCGACCCGCGGGTGTTGCGCGTGGGCGGATTCCTTCTGATGCTTACGGGGTTGGGGATACTGTATGTTTTCCGAGGCGATTGAGATACTGCTCCTTCTGCCGCTGGCCTTCGTGCTGATCGCCTACGCGCTTTCCGCGTGGCTTTCGCGCTTCGAGCCGCGGCGCTCCGCGCGCCCCGGCACCATGCTCTTCTGGCTGTGCAAGGAATACTATTGGATGATCATCTACCTCTTCATCGCCACGTTCGTCTCGCCGTTCGACCAGATGGTGCGCAAGAAGAAATGGAACTTCCAGGTGGACGAAAAAGGCGGGCCGCTCATCGTCATCCTGCACGGCTACCTTTCCGTGCCCACCCACTGGCTCCCGTTGCAAAAAAAGCTCAAGAGGCGCGGGTTCAAGAACATCCTGCGCTACTCCTACCACTCGCTGGCAGGCTCGATAGAGGCGTGGAGCACGGAACTGGCCAAACGCATGGAGCCGTTTCACGAACACGGGATCGTGTTCGTTGGGCACAGCATGGGGGGCGTGGTGGCGGCGTGGGCGGCCTCCAAAATGCCGAAAGGGAGCGTGAAAAAGATCATCACGATGGGAAGCCCTTTCGCGGGGACGCTGATGGCGGACTTCGCGCTGACCTTCAACGCGCGCAAGCTGTACCCTTATACCCCGGAGATAGAGAAGACAAAAAAGTTGCTGGAAGAACTGGACCCGGATATCGAATTCGTTTGCCTGTGGTCCCGCTTCGACCAGCTTATCGTCCCGCCGGAGAGCGCCGCGCCGGAACGCGCCCGCGCCGTGGAAATGAAGGGACTGGGGCACACCGGCTACCACTTCGAGGCGGACATCTCCCGCTTTATTTGATTACCCATGCATACGTCTTGCATCAGAGGCACTACGACACAGGGAAGCAGAACCACTGATGAACACGGATTAACACGGATTAACACGGATGTTGAGCAAATAAAACATCAGTGTGTATCCGTGGTGAGGGCATTTTAATTTCATCTAGATACAAGACGCTGTCATTCTGAAGGAGCGTTTGCGACTGAAGAATCTCATAGTAGCGATTCTTCGCTTCGATCAGAATGACACTGCGGTGAATGCAAGATAAATAAAACGCTCTCGCCAGGGAAATGTTGGTTCGCCGCGGGGCGGCGAAGCGCGGGCAAGAATGCCTACGCCACCAATGGGATCAGGCCGTGGCGGCGGCCATCTTTTTCCCGGTGTGCTGGCAGATGGTTTCCATCAGCAGTTCGTTGCCGTCGCGCTTGAGCAGGAACCCGTCCGCCCCCATCTTCAGGCAGTATTCGCGGATGTCCTCCTGCCCGCGGTCGGTGAGCATGTACACCGGCACGTCCGGGTTTATTTTCTTCAGGTCGCCGATGGTCTCGTAACCGCTCTTGCCCGGCATCTCGATGTCCAAAAACACCGCCTTTATGTCCGGGTGCATCTCCATCGCCTTCACCGCCTCGCCGTTGTCCTTCGCGATGATGGGGGTGCCGCCCGCCTTTTTTATCATCTTGCGCATCAGGTGCTGGATGCTGGCGGCATCGTCCACGCTCAGTATCTTCGGCAATTCGCGGTTCAGGTTCACCATTCCCCCCCCCGCATTGCCGTTGGCCAGGATGTAGTCCTGCAGGAGGGTCATCAGTTCCTCGTGGTCGGCGGTCTTGGACTTCACCAGATACCCGTCGGAGTGGAGTTCCTTCAGGCAGTAGTTGCGGGTCTTTTCGTCCTGACGGTCTGACAGGATGTACACGCGCACCCGCCCGCTCAGCCGCTTTTGCTCTTTCAGGCCGTTGATGATCCCCATCGCCTTGAACCCGTCCATCACCGGCATCTCGATGTCCATGAGCACCAGCCCGATGTCCGGTTGTTCCTTCAGCGTGTCGATCCCCTCCAGCCCGTTTCCCACGATGATGGGCGTGCCGCCCAGCTTTCTCACGATCGCGGTGATCTGGTGCTGGAAGGTCACATCGTCGTCCACGCACAACACTTTGGGAAGCTCGCCGCCCCCGTCATCTTCCACCGTTCCCGCGGTATCGTGCTCTTCAACATATCCCGGCACGCGCCGCTCAATGGCATCGTAGCGGACGATGCCGACCTGCCCGCCGGTGCCGTCCGGGAAATTGAACTCTATGTTCGCGTTCGCCATGCTGGTTTCCAGCAGGCTGAACGGGATGCTCAAGAACCCTTCCCTGTGCGAGATCGCGAGAAGGAAAAGCATTTCCTTGCGGAGGTAGAGGAACGGGATCATGTTGTACTCTTCGGCGGGCGGCTCGTCCAGCCCGATCACGTCTTTCAGGAACACCACCGGCACGGTCTTGCCCCGGTACACCGCATACCCGCCGTTGATCTCCGTCCGCTTCGCCGTGTGGATGTCGCCGCGGTAGATGTTCTGCATGTTCACCGCATAGGTGATGCCGTCGTATTTCCCCAGCAGGACGAGGCGCTTCTCCGGGTCCGCCGGTTTTTGCACCACTTCGTCCCCCTTGCCGAGGTTCTGCTTCACCTGCGCCAACAGGTATTCGATATCCAGCACGAACGCCATGCCGCCGTCCCCCAGGATGCTCGCGGCGTCCACCCCCGGCACCTTGTGAATGCCTTCCAGCATCGGGAGAGGCTTGATAACGAGGTCGGTGCTCCCCAGCACCTCGTCCACGACCAGCACCATGGAATGAAGCCCCGCCTTGATGACGAGGATGGTGCACTCCGCCTCGTCCGGCTCCTCGAACCCCCACATTTGCCGCAGGCGGAGCACGGGCAGAACGGACGATTTCGCGTTGGCGCTGTACCGGTAGAACTCGCGCCCGTGCAGGCGTTCTATTTCGCCCGTGCTGATCCGGTCTATCTTTTCCACCAGCACCTCTTCCAGCGCGGCGATAACGCTATGCGGGTGTTCTTTCGGGAGCGACCGCACCAACAGCGTCTGCAATACGGACGATTTAAGCGGCAGGCTGATGACGACGGAGGAACCGCGGCCCAGCGTGGAATCCACCGTCACGGTGCCGCGGAAATCCGTGACCACACGCTTCACATAGTCCATGCCCACGCCGCGCCCGGAGATGTCGGTTATCTGGTCCGCCGTGGAAAAACCCGGCTCGAACACAAGCTGGTAGGCGTCCAGGTCGTCCATCGTGGCGGCCATGTCGGCGGTGATAAGCCCCTTTTCAACCGCCTTGCGCTTGATCTTCTCCGCGTTCAACCCCGCGCCGTCGTCCGAGATGGTGATGACCACCATGCTCCCGTGGCGCGCCGCGTCTATATGCACCGTGCCGGTCTCGCTTTTTCCCGCCGCCCGCCGCCGGTCCACCGGCTCGATGCCGTGGTCCGCCGCGTTGCGGATGATGTGGATGAGCGGTTCGTTGATCAGTTCGCCCACCTGTTTGTCTATTTCGGTCTCGGCCCCGGTGATCTTCAGGTTGATCTTCTTGTTCAGCTTGCGCGCTATCTCGCGTATGGGAAGGTGGTAGCGGTCAAACAGCTCCTTGAGCGGTTGCAGACGGGTTTTGCTCACCACGTCGTTCAGGGTGCCCACCTGCGCGTCCAGTTCTTTCAATAGCCGCACCACACCGACCGGGATGGTGGCGCCGCCTCCTTCCAGTTCCGCCATGAAGCGGTTTTTCAAAAGGACCAGCAGGCTGGCCCGGCGTTCCAGGTCGTCCAGCACCTCTTCGGGTATGCGCGACATCCTGCCGCTTTTCGCTTTCTTGTGCGCTCCCGCATCCGCCTTGGGGGCGGGTTCGGCGGCCTCTTTTTTTTCCACCGGCGCGGGAGCGGCCGCCGCAACCATTTTTTCTTCGGCGGGTTGAGGCGGCGGAACAGCGGCGACAGGTTCGGCGGACACGGCAACCGGCGATGCGGCCGGAACCGCTTCAACAACCGGCGCCACTTCCGCGACGGGCGGCGTTTCCACCGGCTCTTGCGGCTTTCCCTCCACGGCCTCGCGGAGTCGGCCAGCCACCCCGGCGGGATCCGGCATCGGGACGGAAACATCGCCAAGCGCCACCACCAGTTGGCGGATCATCTGGAAACTTTCATCCAGCACCGGCGAGGAGTGCTCGCCGAACCGCACCGACCCCTGGCGGAATCCGGTCAGCAGTCCCTCCAAAAGGTGCGTAACGTCCTTGATCAGGCCCGCTTCGGGCACGCCCATCGTCTCCACCATAGCCGAGGCGCCTTTGAGCGTATGCGCGGTCCCGAACATTTTCCGGAAAAGGTCCTCGTCCGGCTTTTCGTGAATATCGCGGAGCAACACCTCAATGTCATCGAGCGACTGTTGGGCCTCCACCACGAAATCGCCCACCACTTCCCGCACCGTGTCGTCATCCAACGCCGTGCGCTTGGCGGGCGGTTTCGCCACCGCGTGGGTTTGCATCTCGACTGGGGCGGGGGCGATGACAGCCGGGATCTCCGGCGCTATCGGGACAATTTCGGACACGGGGGATGCCGTGACAACCGCGTCGGGCGGCGCGGCGGGAGCCTGTTCTTCAGGTTCCGCATGTTCCGTTTCCGCCAGTTTCCCGAACAGGTCAACGATGGCTTCTTCACCGTCAACCTCGCCGCAACTCCCCTTCTCCCGTATCTGGTTCAGATATTTCCGCACGATGTCCAGCGCGCCGTCCAACCCCTCCACCGCTTTCGCCGAAAAAGCGCGGTAATCGCTTTTTTTCACTTTCTCGCCGAAGTGCTCGATGGAATGCAAAAAGCGGTTCAAGCGGTCGTACCCCATGAACCCGGCCACCCCCTTGATGGTGTGGATAATGCCGAAGGCCATCAGGATGTCTTCGCGCGCGTAGTCCGGCGCGTCCGAATCCAGCCGGTCCACCGTGCGCTGGAGTTCGTCCACTTGCGCGCCCGCGTCGGCCAGGAAGCGGTCTATGTCCTCCTGGTCCCACAGGTCGTCGAACGGGTTGTTCTTCGTTTCGTTATCGCTCATTGCATGCTCCCGCTTATCCCCGCGACCGCGTGGATCGCGTTGGTAAATTCACCTATCGCCTGCGAATCACGGTACCGCTTTTCCTGCCACACCGGCACCGAGGCCGACATCGCGTGATCCACCGCCACGCGGCGCGTGATGTCCGGCAGGATGTAATCGGCCGGATCGAGGTTGCGCGATGTGAGCGCCTCCAGCAAACGCGCGCGCCCTTCGGCGGTGTTGCGCTGGGTGGGGACGATCCGCATGGGAAGCACCTTCCACGGGAGTGGGTTCAGCTTCAGCAATTGCACCATCCCGCGCAGGGAAAGGGTGGTAAGGTCGGACGGCACCACGATGAAGTCAACGCTCTTCAAAATGCTTTTCGTGGCGGAGGTGATGGAGCTTGGCGCGTCCACCACTATCCAGTCCGGCGTCACGCCCCAATCCGCGATAACGGAGTCCAGCATATCTCCCAGCCCCGCCTCTTCCCAGCGGATGTCCGCCGCGGAAGGCGCGGTGGTCAACACGCTCAACAGGGGGTTCACCGGCGCGGGGAGGACTTTTCTCCGCTGATGTATTTCCGGGATGCCGGGCCGCTTGTTCGCCCCGAAGAACACAAAGGAGAGGCTCCCCTGCGGGTCCATATCCACCGCCAGCGTGCGCAGTCCCTCCCGCGCCAGCAGGTGGCTCAGGTGGAAAGAAAAGGTGGTCTTTCCCACCCCGCCCTTGGAACTGATGACCGCCATCTTTTTCACGTCAGGCCCTCGCCGCATCCACCAGCAAGGCGGGGTTCAACATGCCCAACAAGGGGCCGTTTTCCCTTTGATACACGCCCACCAGCAAATGCGCCCCCGCCTCGCCCAGCGAATGGGGGACCGGCTCGATGTCGTCGGTTGAAATGCTGATGATGTCCGGCACGGTCTCCAGCAGAAAGCCGTAGGTATAGCCGTTCGTGTGGCGGAAGAAGATACCCTCGCCGACGCCGAAATCGTCGTTCCCGTGATCCAGCCCCAATATGGCGGAGATGGAAAGCACCACGCAGATCTCGCCATGCACGTTCGCCAGCCCTTTCATGAACTGCCCCTGCCGGGGGAGCGGTTGCACCTGCATCACGCTTTTTTCCGCCTTGCCCGTGCCGATGGACATGATGGGAAAGGCGATATTCAGGATGGGGAAGGCGTACCATGCCCCGCCCACCGAAAAGATGACGTATTCCTTCATCATCGGAACACCCGCGACGTAATCAAGCCACCTGGAACCGGTTGAGCGCTTCGCGCGCCTCGGCTATCTGCCCGGTCATGTCCTCCGCCAGGTCAACCGCCTTGCGGTTGATCTCCGACAGTTCCACCGCCACGGTGGCCACCGTCTGGATGTCGCCGCTGTTGTGGTCTATGGCGATGGACTGCGTATGCACGCTGTCGGCCAGTTCCTTGTTGTTCGCCACCACACCTATGACCTTCTCGGCCACCTCTTCCAGGAGCTTCTCCAGCTTTTCCACCTGGGCGTTGTTCTCCTCGGTGGCGTGCTTGGCGTCGGTGATGTTCCCTTCGATCACTTTCACGCTCTTGGCCACCTGCTGGGCCAGCTCGCGTATTTCGTTCGCCACAACGGCGAACCCTTTGCCGTGCTCGCCCGCGCGCGCCGCCTCTATGTTCGCGTTGAGCGACAGGCGGCTCGTGGCCTCGGCAATGGACTTGATGGTGGCCAGCGCCTCAACGATGTCTTCCACTTTCCGGCTGGACTGCAAGGCCGCGTCGCGCGCCTTCACGCAGGCATCGAACCCCTGTTGGGTCGCGTCGGCCACCTTTTGGTTGTCGGCGCTGTTGCTCTGGGCGAGGTTCAACATGTTGTGCGAGGAGGCGGAAAGCTCTTCCATGGAGGCCGCCAGCGACTCGATGGAGGCGGACTGCTTGGAGGAGGCCGTTTCGCTGTTTATGGCGCGGTCCCGCATGTTCCCGGCCACATCGGCGGCATGCACGAACACCTCCTGGGCCATCGCCACGGAATCGCGCGTTTTTTCAATGAACCGGTTGATGAAAAGGGAGATGAGCGATATTTCGTCGCGCCCCAAAAACTTCATGGTGCCCATCTCCGGCAGGGTGTGCGTCAGGTCGCCGTCACCTTCCGCGATCTGCCGCAGGCGGTAGATCACCTCGCTGTTCGGCTTGGAAACCATGTAGTAAAACCCGATAAACAGGCCAATGTTCAAAACGACCAGCAATAAGACCATGCCGCGGTAGATCAATCCGATAAGTTTTTCCTCCACCCCCTCGTGGTACACCGCCCCTTCAATGGCATCGGACTCCGGCAGAACCACTTCCGCGAGGACGGCCTCGCGGTGTTTCACGAATTCATCCGGCGAGAGGGTTGGCGAAAGCGCTTCCAGTGCCTTGGCCACCCTGCCGTTCATATTCTCGATATAGGCTTTTTGCGCGGGCAGTATCACCCCGGTCATCATCTGATTGGCGAGCATCTCGTTCCCCAGGTAAACCGTCACAAGGATTATGAGCGCCGACA
>JACRGR010000050.1 GCA_016212275.1 Nitrospinota bacterium
GCGGGCATCTGCGCGATGGTCGCCACCCTCACGCAGGGGGCGGGGGCACGGTTCAACACCGGCCTTCTACTCGCCATCGCCTACGCCGCGCTCATCGGCGGCATCGGCACCCCCATCGGCACGCCGCCCAACCTCATCGGCATCGGGATGCTGGACAAGCTGGCGAACTTCAAGATTCCCTTTTACGTCTGGATGCAGTTGGCGGTCCCCATCATGCTGGTGATGCTGGCGCTGATGATCGCCCTTCTGTACGCGCTCCACCGCCCCCCGGCGCTGGAGATAGCGGGACTTTCAAAATTCATCGCCGGGCGCAAAGGGGAGCTTGGCGTATGGACGCGCGGACAAAAGAACACCCTCATCGCCTTTTCGCTCGCCATCCTGCTGTGGGTACTGCCGGGCATCGTCGCCGCGCTGGCGGGGAGCAATTCGGAATTTTATAAATTGCTGGACGCGCACCTGCACGAAGAAAGCGTTTCGCTCATCGCCGCCATCCTCCTCTTTCTCATGCCGGTGGACTGGGCCAAGCGCGAATTCACGCTGACGTGGAAAGACGCGGTGCAAATTGATTGGGGCACCATTCTCCTTTTTGGCGGCGGTCTGGCGCTGGGCGGGCTGATCTTCTCCACCGGGCTGGCGGACGTGATGGGGAACGCCATCATAGAGACCACCGGGGTGCAATCGGTGTGGGGGATCACCGCCATCGCCACCGGTCTGGCGATCATCATCACGGAGTTCACGTCGAACACCGCCACGGCGAACATGCTGGCGCCGCTCATCATTTCCGTTGCTTCCACCGCGGGCATCAGCCCGGTGCCGCCGGTCATCGGCGTGTGCCTGGGTGCCAGCATGGCGTTCATGCTCCCGGTCTCCACGCCGTCCAACGCCATCGTGTACGGCTCCGGGCGCGTGCCTATCGCCGCCATGATACGCGCGGGCATCCTGCTGGACGTGACGGGCTTCTTCGTCATCAACGCCGGCCTGCGGCTCCTGTGCCCATTGCTGGGCCTGGCCTGACCCCTTCCCCCCTGAATTGTGCTACTATAATTCATACGAGGAGGCCCCCCATGAACACTTCCGGCACCCGTGTCTTCATTTTCCCTTTTTCCAATATGAACCTGCTCACTGCTTTCGTCATCCTTCTTTTAACGTCCGCCTGCGCCACCGTGAAGGTGCCGATGCAAGTGACGCACCCGGCGGAGGTGAACATGTCCGCCTACAAACGCATCGCCATCGGCGAGGTGAACGGCAACGCCGGCGCGCAGGTGCTGGCCGAAATAAAGGACGCGCTCTACCGCGAAAAATATTTCGAGGTGGCCGACCGCACGAAGATGGACGCGGTTCTGGCCGAATTGAAACTGAACTATTCCGACCTCGCGGCGACCGACAACCAGATAAAGCTGGGCAAACTGCTCCCCGCCTCCGCGCTGGTTGGCGGCACCGCCTCGTCCAGCTATCAGGAGTCGGTCTCCAGCAGTACCGGCACCTGCCGCGATTCGGAAGGCAAAGAACACAAGTGCACCCACTACACGCGCACCGGCACCGTCTCGCTACGCGGGGGGCTGGACGTGATCGACATCCAAAGCGGCAGGATCATCGGCACCAAGCCGCTGAACTGCGCCGAAACCGATTACACCTATCAGGACGACGGAACGCCGCCCGCCATTTCCGAAGCTTCGCTCCTGAACCAGTGCGTGGCGCGGGGCGTGACCGCGTTCGCGCGGATGGTACAGCCGTGGCACGAGGAGGTGGAGGCGAGGTTCAAAAAAGATTCCGACATCCCGGACCTTGAGAAAGGGATCAATCAGATAAAGATCGGGGAGAACGAGGCGGCGATACGGATAATCCGCGACGCGATAAGCGCATCGGAAATGAACCCGAAGATAAAGCCGAAGGTGCTTTCGCTCGCGTACTGGAACCTGGGGCTTATCTATGAGTACACGTGGGAATTCGACAAGGCGGAGACCAACTTTAAAAAAGCGTTCGCCCTGTACGCGGACGACGATTACGCGGATGAGATCAAGCGCGTGAAAGGCCTGCGGGCCGAGCGGGAAAGGTTGAAGGAGCAGGGAGTGGTCAAGTAAGGGGACGCTATGGCACAACCAATGGGGTTCGCCGCGAAAGGGTTGACGCTTTTCCTGTGTGTGGTTCTGTTTTCCTGCGCCACCGAGGTGAAGATCATCAGGGAGACATCCAGCCCCCAGCGGCCCGACTGGATAGTGCATCCCCCGCAAGCGGCGGATACGGTCTATTTCACCGGCATCGCCAGCAGGGCCGCCACGCTTGAGGAAGGATTGGCCGGGGCGGTGCAGGACGGCATTGGCAGAGTTTCCGCCTACCTCGGCACGAAGGTCAAATCGGAATTCACCGAAAACACCAGCCTGATAGCCAAGGAACTCACTCGCCAGATCTCCGCAAAAACCCAGGCGAAGGTGATGGGGGCGGTGGTGGTGGACACCTACCACGAAAAAATGGCTCGGGTGGAGGGGGACTACCGGCTGGAGCGGTACGACGTGTATGTGCTGATCGGGTTCTCCACCGCGCAGGCGGAAAAGGAACTGGCGCGGCAGGAAAAAGAGCGGTTGGAAAAGGCCCGGATGGCGCATGGGTATTACGTTTCGGGCGCGGAAAAACAAAAGCGGATGGAATACAAAGAAGCCCGCAAGCTGTATTCGCAAACCCTTTCCCTCCTTAACGAATTGGATTCCGCGGTGGAACTAAAAGGGGCTTCAGTTGGCAACACCAACGAGCTTTTGCTGTCGGCGCAAAAAGCGCTGACGGAGGTGGCGGCCCTTTTGCGCCGCGTCTCTATTACAGTATCCACCGGCGCGGGAACCCAGGGAGACGATGTTTTCGGCGCGAACCTCACCGCCAAGCTGACCGAAAAGGGGTTCACCGTCACCGCCGAAAAACCGTTCGTGGCGGTGGGCGCGACGGCGGTGGTGACGAAGAGCGATGTTGTGATGGGCCTGAACTCTTACTATGCCGAGGGAAGCGCCGGCGCGAAGCGGGTTTCCGACGGACAGGTGATAGCCACGGTTTCGTTCAAGACCAAGGGGTTCCACAAGAACGAACAACAGGCCGCGCTCAACGCGCTTGCCGAAGCGGGCGCCGAGGCCGGCACGAACCTCGCCGCCCTGCTGGAGATGGGGGATTTCCCATGACAACCACGTCACACACTTCGGAAAACATTCGGACCCAATACCTTCAAATTTGCCAAGAGATAACTCGATACCGGGATTTGGAATGGAAAAATTCAATATTATTTGTCGGCTCATTAGCCGCTTTAATTGGATTTCGCCTTTCCTACGACTCGCACTTTTGCGAGAAAATTAATATCGACCTGCCCTTATCAATAATCTTTTCGGCACTTGCTGTTGCAAATGTTTATTACAACTCCTACGCTCATTTCAAACTCGCCGAGAACAGACTCTTTCAGGCCTCCCTACAGGAAAAGCTGGGAATTAAGAAACATGACGGAGGTATTCCCTTGACGTGTATTGGGGAATGTTTCATGAGGGGATTTATCAGTCATCTACTTCCCTCATTTTTGGCGACCATAACTCTTACATACTATGGGTTCAAATTGCTTTCAATCTCAGACAGCGAACTCAACATGATTATTACTTTAAGCATATCCCTATTGCTAATCGGAATTATTACGATAGTGTATCAAGCAAGCAAAAAATAGCTTGTCACAAATTTTAAGGCGTAACGTTATCCACCGAATCCTTTTGTTTAACTTGACAAGGATAATGGCAGGTTGGCCACCGCATCCAGCGAAAGGTAATCCATCCAACGGGGACTGGTGGGCTCGGCCGCATACATGAAATAGCCGGCGGCGGCGATCATCGCCGCGTTGTCGGTGCAATACACCGGTTCAGGCCAGACCACCGTCAAGCCGTTCACATCCCCCGCCCTCTTCATCTCGCGCCGCAGATGGCCGTTGCACGCCACTCCGCCCGCCATCACGATGTAGTCCAGCTTCTGTTCCTTCGCCGCAAACAAGGTCCGTTGCACCAGAATATCCGCGACGGTTTTCTGGAACGATGCCGCCACGTCCTCCGCCTTCGGCTTTTTCTCCAATGCGAGCCGCGTGGCGGTCTTCAACCCGCTGAAGCTGAAATCGAGCGCGCTCCCCTTTACCTTCGGCATGGTGAATTTCACGGCACGGGCATCGCCGTTCGCCGCGCACTTCTCCACCGCCGGGCCTCCGGGAAACCCCAGCCCCAAAAGTTTCGCCACCTTGTCGAACGCTTCGCCCGCCGCGTCGTCCCGCGTGCTCGCCAGTTCCAGAAACGTCACCGGCGAATCCACCCGGAAGAGCGATGTATGCCCGCCGGAAACCAGCAGGCACAGATGCGGATACCGCAATGCGTGATTGAAACCCGCCGCCACGATATGCCCGTGCAGGTGATGCACGGGGACCAGCGGCTTTTTCAGCGCCCACGCGGCCCCCTTGGCGAACGAAAGGCCGACCAGCAACGCGCCCACAAGCCCCGGCCCGCGCGTGACCGCGAAGAGGTCAATGTCCCCCATCGTCACCCCCGCGCGCTCCAGCGCTTCCGTCACCACCACCGGCATGTTTTCCACATGCCTGCGCGAGGCAAGCTCCGGCACCACCCCGCCGAATCGCGCGTGGATGTCGTGTTGCGAGGCGATGACGTTTGAGAGCACCTTCGCGCCATTTTCCACCACCGCCGCGGCGGTTTCGTCGCATGAACTCTCTATCCCCAGCGCCAGCATCAGCGCACCAACGCCGAAACGCTCACCAGTTCCACGCCCGACTGCGCCAGCTCGTCCTTCATGCCAGCCAGCGCCTCCACCGTTCCGGGATGCGGATGGCCGATGGCGATGATGTCCCCTTTCCCCTTCGCCAATTTGATGGCGAGGCGGATCATTTTCTCCACTTCGGCGGTATCCCCTTCATTGTCCAAAAACACGCGGCGCGCCGCGCTCTTTATCCCCATCTCGCGCGCCAGCGGCAGGGCCACGCTTTTCGGCGTGGTGAGGCTGTCCACAAAAAACAGCCCCGCGCTTTTCATCTCGCCCAACACCACGCGCATCTTGCGGGAGTTCTGCGTGAACAGCGAACCCATGTGGTTGTTCACGCCCGCCGCCCCCGGGATTTCGGCCACCACCCGCCGCACGGCGTCGCGGATATCCTCGTCGCTTTGCGATACCAGCAAGGCATCCCCGCCGGGATTGTGCCCCTGATAGTCTTCCGGCTCCATCGGCAAATGGATCATCAGTTCGTACCCCGCCGCATGTAGCGTTTCGGCCAGGTCCTTCGTGTGGGGCTGGGCGGGCATGATGGCGAACGTGAGGGGGATTCCCAGCGCCATCAGTTTTTCCACCGGCTCCTTGCGCAGGCCGATGTCGTCTATCACTATCGCCAGCCGGTTGCGCTTGACCGTTTGGGGTTCCAGTCGCGGCGCGCTGGCAAGCGGCGCGGGAAGCATCCCTTCGCTTTTTTTGGCGGTCTTTTTCGGGGGAACGGGGGACGGGGTTTGGCTTTTGGATACCAGCCAGGCGGTCACGAACCCGCCGATGAAAAACGCGGCCGCCACCGCGATGAAAAGGGAGAAGCGGCTTTTCTTCTTGCGTCCGCTCATCGCCGGAAAGAGGCGGGCGAAACGGCGGCGGGCATCAGCCCGCCTTCTTTTCGCTCAGCATGTTCTGGAAAAGGTTCCACTCTTTCAGCACTTCTACGGCGCGCTGTAGCTGGTTGTCCCGCTCCAGGTCGAACACCTTGCGCGGCCCGATCGGCGTTGTGTCCTTGGTTTCCTTCGCGGGATCCTTTGCGGGTTCCTTCTTCGGCTTGTCGTCCGTCCGGCTGTCTTTCAGCCCCTGGAAGTGCTCCATCAGGTCTTTTTCGCGGAGCGGCTCCGGCCCGTCGTCTTCCTTGCCCGCGATCTTGAGTTTCACTTCGATATCGGGGCTTACGCCCACGCCGTGGATCATGGTGCCCGCGGGGGTGAAGTACCGCGCGGTCGTCAGGGTCAGGCCCGCGCCGTTGCTCAATTCGCGCACGGTCTGCACCGATCCCTTGCCGAACGAGCGGTTGCCCACCAGTATCGCCCTATGCGTGTCTTTCAGGGCGCCCGCCACGATCTCGGAGGCGGAGGCGGACCCGGCGTTGATGAGCACCACTATCGGGAAGTCGAGGTACGGCGCGCGGTTATGCGAATGGTACACCGAGTTCTGCTCGGCGGACCTGCCGCGGGTGCTCACCACCACCGTGCCGTCTTTCAGGAACAGCTCGCCCACTTCCACGGCCTCTTTCAAAAGCCCGCCGGGGTTGTTGCGCAGGTCGAGCACCAGCGATTTGAGGTTCTTTTCCTTGAACTTCTTGATCGCCGCCTCCACCTCGTCCGAGGTGTTCATCGAGAAGGTGAGTATCCGCAGGTAGCCGGTCTCGCCGTCCATCATTTCCGATTTCACGGAATGCACTTTTATCACCGCGCGGGTCAGTTCCACATCGAAAGGAACCCTGCCGTTCTCGTCACGGAAGATGGTAAGCGTCACCTTGGTGCCCGCCTCGCCGCGCATTTTCTTCACGGCCTCCATCAGGTCCATATCTTTCGTTATCACGCCGTCTATCTTCACTATCTTGTCGCCCGGTTTCAGCCCCGCCTTTTCCGCCGGGGTGTCCTCCATCGGCGTGATGATGGCTATGTAGCCGTCCTTCACCGTGATCTCGATCCCCAGCCCGCCGAACTTGCCTTCGGTTTCCTGCTTCCGGCTCTCGTACCCTTCCTTATCCATGTAGGCGGAATGCGGGTCCAGCGTTCGTAAAAGCCCTTTCACGGCCCCTTCGGTCAGTTCCTTGGGGGATTTTTCCTCAACATAGTAGTTCTGGATAAGCGTCATCACCTCGGCGAACACCCGCAGGTGCTCGTAGGAGGAATTGGTGGCGGCGATAGCCTGCGAACGGGCCGAAACGAACAGGCCGAACAGCGATCCGGCGATGAACGCCGCGACGGCGACATAGGCGGTGCTTTTCCAGAAACGGTTGAACAACGATGGCGTGGTCTTTTTGTTTTGTGTCATAGGTGGAAATACTAGCATGGTTTCCGCCGATTCGTAAAATCGCCGTTTTGCCCCGGCCCGCCGTGAGCCGTATAATCAATATGAATGGAACGATCCGGTTTTCCCTCCCCTTCTTCCGCGCAAACACCGCGCTTCATGGGCGGTTTGGTGGCGGCCCTTTTGGTGCTTCTCATTGCCCTTCTGTCCGTGACGCTGGCATGGCATGTCGTGCGGAAGAACATGCGCGACGAGGCCAAACTCCGGCTCGAAAGCCGCGTCGAGCAGGTGCGCACCGCCATCTCCAGCAGAATGCAAGGGTATGAACAGGTTTTGCTGGGAGGCGCGGGGCTTTTTGCCGCGTCGGATTCCGTGAAACGGAATGAGTGGCGCGACTATGTGGAGAGCCTGAAGATTTCCGGGCATTACCCCGGCATACAGGGGGTGGGGTTCGCCCGGCGCATCGTTCTCAAGGAAAAAGCGGCGCATACCCGCGCCATCCGCGCCGAGGGGTTCCCGCTGTACTCCGTCCGGCCCGAAGGAGAGCGGAGCGAATACTATCCCGGTATCTACCTCGAACCGTTCCGCGACCGCAACCTGCGCGCCTTCGGGTACGACATGTTCTCCGAAGAAGTGCGCCGCGCCGCCATGATCCGCGCGCGGGACACGGGCGGCACCGCCATCACCGGCAAAGTGCGGCTGGTGCAGGAGACCGTGGAGGCGCCGCAGGCGGGCTTTTTGATGTACATCCCCGTGTACAAAAACGGCGCGCCGCATCACACGCCGGAAGAACGGCGCAAAAACATCACCGGGTTCGTGTACAGCCCGTTCCGGATGAACGACCTGATGACCGGAATATTGGGGCAGGCCAATCCGGACATTGACCTGGAGATATACGACGGGCAGGAGGCGTCGCCGTCCGCCTTGATGTACGACGACCATCCGGAGCACGGCCACACGCCGTTGTTTGAGCGGATCACCCGGCTGGAGATGGGGGGCGCGGTGTGGACGCTGAAGGTCGGCACACTCCCGCCGTTCGAGGACCAGATGGAAACCGGCCTCCCCCTGCTGGTGCTGGCCGGGGGGATTTTCGTGAGCCTGCTCCTTGCGGCCATCACCTGGTCGGTTTCCACCACCGGGGAACGGGCGCAAGGGCTGGCGAACCGCATGACCCAGGCCCTGCGGGAGAGCGAAGAACGTTACCGCGCCATTTTCGATCATGCGGCGTTCGGCATCATGAAAAACGATATGGAGGGACGATTCTTAAGCGTCAACCCCGCCATCCGCGGCATTCTCGGCTATAGCGCGGAGGAATTGAAGTCCCTGCGCTGGCCGGACATCACCCACCCCGACGACCTTGCCAAAAACATGGAGCTGTTCAACCGCCTCAAAGAGGGCGCATCGGATTCCTATTCGCTGGAAAAGCGGTACCGCGCGAAGGACGGCAACTACATCTGGGTCCGTGTGGCCGTGACCGCGATGAAGAACACGGAAGGGAAAGCGGAATCCATCACCGCCATCGTGGAGGACATCGCGGCACAGCGCGCGGCGGCGGACGCGCTCCGCCACAGCGAGGAGCGGTTCCGGCTCCTTGTGGAGTCGTCCCCATTTTGCATACACGAAATAGACATGGCGGGCCGCTTGCAGTCCATGAACCGGGCGGGGCTGGACATGATGGGGCTGAAGATGGAAAAAGAGGTGTGCGGCATGGAATACCTCGCCGCCGTGGGCGAGCCGGACAAGGGGCGCATCGAAGCGCTTCTGAAACAGGCGTACCGGGGAACGTCCAGCCATTTTGAATTCGTCTCCTCCGGCGCCAATCCGTTGCATTTCAGATCCTGTTTTGTGCCGATCAAGGACCGCGGCGGCAACGTGATGAAACTGATGGGCATTACCGAAGATATTTCCGAACGCGAGCGGGCGGCGGAGGCCATCCGGCGGAGCGAGGAACGCTACCGCCTGCTGGTGGAGGGGGGCTTGGTCATCGCGTGGGAACTGGACCTTTCCACCTGGCTGTTCACGTTCGTCAGCCAATACGCCGAACAGGTTCTGGGCTACCCGCAGGAGGACTGGTACAAGCCGAACTTCTGGGTGGACCACCTGCACCCGGACGACCGCGATGATGCGCTGAACTACTGCGTCAGCTCCACCAAAATGGGGCGCGACCACACCTTCGAATACCGGATGATCGCCAAAGACGGGCGGGTGCTGTGGTTCCGCGACCTCGTATCGGTGATAAAGGACGCCGAAGGCAAGGCCGTGGCCCTGCGCGGTTTTTTGCTGGACATCACCGAGCGCAAACAGGCCGAGGAAGAACTGCGCAAAGCCAAGGAGCAGGCCGAGGAGGCCACCAAAACCAAGGACAAGTTCATGTCGCTGGTGGCGCACGACCTGCGGACGCCGCTTGCCTCCATCGTGGGGTTCGGCAAACTGCTTGCCTCCGGCAACGCCGCGCCCAAAGAGACGGAGATAGCCGAGCACATGCTGGATAGCGCGGAGAACGCCGTGCGGCTGATTGACGAGCTTTTGACCGTCAGTAGACTCCACATGGGAAGCCTCCAGATACGGCGCACGTTCATGGATGGTTTCCTAACCGCCGCCACCGCCGCCGTGAAGGGGACTGTAACGCCAACTGTGTAAGTTCCCATTTTTATGGCAACCGACCTTCAAACAGCATAGTCAGCTGGTTGTAGATTACCCCCCAATCCCTGATCGGCATAGTCCATTTTTTCTCAATATCCAGCACCGCCATGTA
>JACRGR010000048.1 GCA_016212275.1 Nitrospinota bacterium
CTTTGCGGGTGGCGCGCAGTTTTTCGTAGAGGCCTTTCCACTGTTCGAGGATGCGCGGCTCCATCGTTTGGAGTCCCGCCTTCATCGGGAAATCGGTCTTCGGCAGATTGAGCGTGTCTTTGTAGTCCATAGCGCGCCAGTCTACCGCACTTGCGCCACCTTCAACAAATGATTGCTCCCGCCGATGGGAACGCCTGTTGAGGGAACCTTTTTGAAAAACGGTTCCCTCAAACTCCCTCGAAAAACCTTTGCCATTTCCTTATTCCTCCATGGCCGATGGAGGAATAAGGAAATGAAAAGTCTTCGAAAGGGGCTTGGGGGAAACATTCTTCAGAAGGTTTCCCCCAATAGAGGTTTCAGCGGCGGGATCAATCCTTGAGTTCGGCGAGGGTTACGGCGTCGCCCCCTTCGGCGCCCGCACCCACCGCGAATGATTTTATGTAGGGGGAGGTCTTGAGATAGTCCAGCACTTTGGAGCGCAAGACGCCGCGTCCGTGGATGATCTTCACCCGGTCGGTTCCGGTGAGCAGTTGGCTATCGAGGAATTTATCCAGCAACGGCAGGGCCTCGTCGCCGGTAAGCCCCATCAGGCTTATTTCCGGCGTTTCCGCCTCGCCGCGGTAGATCGGCGCGGGGCGTTTGGGGACGGCTTCCTGTTTTTGTTTGAGGCCGATAACGTCGGTGACGGAGAGGGTCATGCGCGCCTCGCCCACCTGCACTTCCACCCTGTTCCCCGCGCGGCGGATGAGTTTTGCGTTCTTGTCCAGCGGGACCACCCACACGGCGTCCCCCTCTTTCAGCGTTTCCAACGGCACCGAATCCGGGATATGGATTTCGCGCACCAGTTCGGTTTCCCGCTCTTTCAGTTTGCGGGCCGCTTCGGTGCGGGAGCGTTCGTCCTGCGCCGCCGCAAGCAGTGCGAATATCTCTTCCCGCGCCTTTGCCACTTCCTCCTTTATGCGTTTGCGCTTTTCGCGCTCTATCTCGCTTTTCAGCCGTTCGGCCTCCTCCAGTTTTCCGGCGACCTCTTCTTCGCGCCGCAGGAGGTTTTCTTCCTTCGCCGCTATCCGCGTCTGCGCTTTGTCCATCTCGTCCGATTTCCGTTGCAGGTCCAATAGCGCGGCCTGATATTTGTCCTGCGTGTCGGAAAGTTTCGCCTTCGCGTTTTGTATTATCTCCATCGGGATGCCCACCGACTCGGCGACGTCCAGCGGGTGGCTGACCCCCGGATGCCCCTTCGCCAGCCGGAACGTGGGGCGGTTGTCCGGGCCGAACCCCATGGCGGCGTTCACCATCGCGGAGTTTTCCTGCGCCGCGACCTTCAACGCGGGAAGGTGGGTGGAAACGAACGTCCGGCAGTCCTTTTGGATAAGAAATTCCAGCACCGCCGTTGCCAGCGCCCCCGCTTGTGCCGGGTCGGTGCCGTTCAATATTTCGTCCACCATCACCCATGTGCCCGGCCCCGCGCCCGCCAGCGCGTCGCGTATCCCCGCTATTTGCGCGGAGAATGTGGATTCCCCTTCGGCGATGGACTGCTCGTCCCCCGCCAGCGCGAACAGCTTTGTCACGAACGGGAACTCCGAGCCGCGCGCCACCGGCGGGAACACGCCGCATGCGGCAAGCAGGACGCACAGCCCGGCGGTTTTCAAAAACACCGTTTTGCCGCCCGCGTTCGGGCCGGAGATGACCAGCGTTTTTTCGCCTTCCCGCATAAGCAGATCGTTCGGCACCGGCTTTTCGCCGCGCAACGCCATCAGCGGGTGCCGCAGGGAAAGCAGGCGCACCGCGCCTCCCGCGGTGAATACCGCCGGCGTTCCCCCGATGGCGGCTGAAAACGCGGCGCGGGCGCACACCGCGTCCAGCGCGCCGATGACGGCATAATCCTTCTCCATCGTTTGCGCCTGATCCATGACCATCTGCGCCGCCTGCCGCAGTAGGCGGTAATGCTCCTCATCGCGTTCGGCGATGGATTCCTGAAGCAGGTTGTTATCCTTCACCAGTTCCTGCGGCTCCATGAACACCGTTTTGTCCGAGGCCGAAATGCCGTGGATGATGCCCGGAAATGTGTTCTTGTATTCCGCTTTCACCGGGAGCACCACGCGCCCGTTGCGGATGGTGACGTAGGCGTCCTGAAATTTGTCCAGCAGGTCGCGCCGCGCGAGCAGTTGTTCCGCGCGTTCGTGAATCTTGCGCTGGAGCGAGGCGATGCGCGATTCCAGGTCCATGAGGAGCGCCGAGGCGTCCGGGCGGATACTGCCGTCGCCGGCGAACGTGGCGTTGAAGAACTCCGTCATTTCGTCCAGCGGCGTGAAGTCCGCGCACAGTTCCGCGAGCCGATGGACTGTTTGTCCCGCGCCGGAAAGGAACTCCGCGGTCCGCTCCGCCTGATGCAGGAATCCGAGGAGCGTTTTCAGGTCGTCCGGTTCCGGCAGGCTACCCCTGCGGATGCGCGTCACCGCCGGGGCGGGGTCGGCAACCTCGTTGGGGAAAAATAGCTCGCCCGCCGAAAGGAGATCCGCCATTTCGATCGTTTCGTCCCGCAATCGTTCCGCGTCGTATTGCGCGGCGGTGGGAACGAGGTTCAGGCAGGTTTCCCGTCCGCGCTCCGTTTTACACCGGGCCGAAAGCTCGCGGCAGATGCCGTCGAACTCCAGCGCGCGCGCCGTGCGGGAAAAGGATCTATCGGCGCTCATGTGGAAATGACATGGTAGCTACAGACACTCTTGTCTGTAGTTGCGTCCAACGGGACGCAAGCATTTAGTGCCGCTATCACGGCAAAGTTCACACAGGAGTGTGTGTACCTACCGCGCATCTGTTTCACGCTTCTGTTTTTCGCGGCGGGCGCGGTTTTCGCCGTAGGCGAACCAATTGACCCAGCGGGTGATGAGGGCGGCAAGCACGATGCCGCCAACGAGGACGGCGGCCATCAGGAAGGTTTTCATGGGGTCAGGCGGTAACCGCTTCGGCCACCTCTTCCTTCACGAATTGCTCGATCACGTCGCCGACCTTTATGTCGTTGAAATTCTCGATGCCGATGCCGCACTCGTAACCGGTCTGCACTTCGCGCGCGTCGTCCTTGAACCGCTTGAGCGATCCGACGATGCCGGTGTACACCACCACGTTGTCGCGTATCAGCCTGCAGGGGGCGTTTCTGCGGATGAGGCCATCCACCACCATGCACCCGGCGATCATGCCGACCTTCGATATCCTGAAGGCGTTGCGCACTTCCGCGCGCCCGATGGTCCGCTCCACGATCTTCGGCTTGAGCATCCCTTTCACGGCGGCGGTGATGCTGTCGGCCACTTCGTAGATGATGTTGTACAGCCGCAGGTCTATCTTTTCTTTCAGGGCCAGCGCTTTCGCCTTTTCGGTGGGGCGCACGTTGAACCCGATGACGATGGCGTCCGAAGCGTCCGCCAGCATCACGTCGGTTTCGGTGATGGCGCCCACGCCGCTGTGGATGATCTGGAGTTTCACATGGACGAATGCGAGCTTGGAAAGCAGTTCGGCAACCGCCTCCACCGAACCCTGCGTATCGCCTTTCAGCACAAGCCGCAGTTCCATCATCTCGCCCTCGTGCAGGCTTTCCACCACGTTTTCCAGCCGCACATGTTGCTTGGAGGCCATCTTCCTGTCTTTTTGCGCGTCGAGCCGCGATTGGCAGATCTGCCGCGCCTTGCGCTCGCTCTCCACCACCGTCAGTATTTCGCCGGGGGTGCAGGCATCCGTCGCGCCGAGCAGTTCCACGGGCATGGAGGGTCCCGCTTCCTTCACCTGCTGGCCCTTGTCGTTCACCAGCGCGCGCACCTTGCCGCTCACCGTGCCCGCCACGAACGGATCGCCGATCTTCAGCGTGCCGCGGTTGACGATGAGGTTCACCACCGGGCCCTTGCTTTTTTCAAGGCGCGATTCGATGACGGTGGCAACGGCCATCTGGTTGGGTTCGGCCCGCAGGTCCAGAACGTCCGATTGTATCTGTATCATTTCAAGCAGGTGGTCGAGGCCCTGGCCGGTCTTGGCCGACACGTTGCAGAAAACGGTCTGGCCGCCCCACTCTTCCGTCACCAGTCCGTACTTGGTCAGTTCCTGCTTTATCTTGTCCGGCGTGGCGCCTGGCTTGTCTATCTTGTTCACCGCCACCAGGATGGACACCTGCGCCGCCTTGGCGTGGTTGATGGCCTCGATGGTCTGCGGCATCACGCCGTCGTCCGCCGCCACCACCAGCACCACCAGGTCCGTCACCTTCGCGCCGCGGGCACGGAGCGCGGTGAACGCCTCGTGACCGGGAGTGTCGATGAACGTGATGCTCCCGGATTGCCCGGAGATGGTGTACGCGCCGATGTGCTGGGTAATGCCGCCCGCCTCGCCCGCCGCCACCTCGGTCTTCCGGATGGCGTCGAGCAACGAGGTTTTGCCGTGGTCAACGTGCCCCATGATGGTTACCACCGGGGGGCGCAACGGAAGGTGCGAGGTGTCGGCTTGCGCCGCCTTCGTTTCCTCTTCCGCGGCGATCTCCTTCACCCTGATGGTGAAACCCATTTCCTTCGCGAGATCCGTGGCCAGGTCAACGCCGATGGTCTGGTTGAGCGTCACCGCCGTCCCTTTTAGGAAGAGCCGCTTGATGACTTCGGACACCGGCACGCGGAGTTTTTCCGCGAACTCTTTCACCACCATCGCTTCTTCGATGATGACGGTCTTCGCTTCCTGTTCCCTTTTCGCGCGCTCCTCTTCGGCAATCAGCCTCTGGAGTTCGCGCTCTTCTTCCATCTGGGCCTTTTTCCTGGCGATCTGTTCCTTTTCGGCTTTTTTCGCCTCTTCCGCCTTTTTCTGCCGTTCCATATCGGCCAAACGGCGGGCCTCGTCGGCTTTTTTCTTTTCCGCTTCGCGGACCTTTGCTTCGGCCTCGGCCTTGCGTTTTGCTTCCGCGTCGGCTTTCTGTTTCGCCTCGGCCTCCGCTTTGCGCCTGTTCTCGGCCTCTTCCGCCGCTTTTTGCGCGGCGGCATCGTCAACTTTGGGGGCGGCGTGAATTTCTTTAGGAGCGGGCGCGGCATGTTCCGTTTCCGTTTTTTTGGAGCCGCCGCGCTTTTTGGCGGCCTTCGCCGCTTTTTCCTTCTCCTCGGCCAGCGCCTTGGCGGAAAGCCCCGCGACCGTCTTTTTCACCGATGAAATGGTGGCGGATTCAATGGAAGACGACGCGGTCTTCCCCGTGATCTTCATTTTTTTCAGTTCGGCGAGGATAAAAGCGCTCGATACGCCCAGTTCCGCCGCCAGTTCGCTTATTCTCATCAATGGCTCCTTATAAGCGAGTTACTATAGCACATTTGCCGCGCGGTGCACTCTTTTCGGATGGGTGTTGAACCATGAACACCGGAAAAAACCGGACGATCCCCGGTTTCGCGCCTACTTCTCCGCGATGCGGAATTCCATGCGCCCCTGGAAGTAGCGGCTCTCCGTGATGCTCCCCGCCGCTATCCACCGGTACGAAGCGCCCGGCTTGAAATCGTCGCTCGGCAGGGTGAGCGTTGGCACCGCCGTCTTGATCTCCCGTATCCGGGTGGCGGACCCCTCCACCGTCTCCTGAAGGAGGAAGTAGTATGAATCCACCCCCGGCACCGGGTTCCAAATGAATATCAGCTCGCCGCGCCGCGATTTTATGCGCATCCCCGCCTGTTGCGAACCCACCCGCTCGCCGTCCTCGCTGAAATAAAAGTACGGAAGAGTGTTGAACTTCTTTTCGTATATCCCGTAGAACGCCGTTTCCCGCGTTAGCACGACCCGCGGCGTGGAAGGGGTGAGCGCCATGAAGAGCAACAGAACGAGCGCGGTGGCATACGCGGGCAGAGGCGCCAAAACCCATTTTTGGAAAAAACTTTTGCGCGGCGCCAGTTCCAGCGCGGCCTGAATATATTTCTCCGGCGCGCGCGGCTCGTCCGCCGCATTCATCCGCTCCGATTCCGCGAAGTAATACCCCGCGGCCCCGAAGCAGGCATCGCACGAGGCCAGATGCGCCTTCACCGCGTTGCGGTCCGCGGAATTTCCTTCAATATATTCCGCTATCTCTTCGGTGGAAAGGCATTCCTCCGATACCCGGACTTCCGCCGTTTGGGAGGCATTCAGCGCGTTCGCCAATTCGTGCAGGGCCGCCAGCCGCCCCGCGCATTGCGGGCACTGTGCCAGATGCGCGGAATGGGTTTGCACGTCCGTCAACGCTTCCAACTGTTCGTGCGATGTCAGGTGGTTCATGCCGCCTCCACTCCGGTTTGGTCCAGCACTTCTTTCAGCCCTTTCACGGTGAGCGTGCCGCGCCCGATGGGCGTTTCATCAGTCAGCGCACCCAGTAGTTTCTTCAGCGCCTTTTCCACGGCGGAAAAAACATCTGCCGGCGTTTTCACCGGCTTGCCACCCACCTCAATGTCCAGTTCCGACCGTTGCTGGAAATCCAGGATACTGTTCGCCGTCATTTTCAGCCCGAAGAAAAGGTGCAATATCCGCCGCTCGCCGGGAGCGAGCGAGGCCAGCGACGATTTGAGCGCCCTCAAAAATTCTCCCGCCAGTATCCGGTCCTCGTCCCCCGCGCCGCCGGCGGCGGGTTCCGCGGCCCCCTCTTCGCCGATCTGCACGAACTGGGGATCGGCTATCAGGTCGTAATTCCCGGTGGCGATGAGTGTGCGCCGCACCAGTTCCTCCAGCCGGGACGCCTCGTCCGGCGCGATGTTCATTTCGGCGGCTATCCGCGCGGTGGTCTTGCGCAGGCGCAGGTGGATGCACACGGTCTGCGCGTCCCTCTCCAGCTTGCGCACGGCGGCGGGAAGCCGGTCGTACGCCGTTTTGCTAAA
>JACRGR010000052.1 GCA_016212275.1 Nitrospinota bacterium
GAAGTGGGGTGCGACGCGATCCACCCGGAGATCATCAAACTGCTGGGCCGCCTGAAATACCGCACCAGCTACTCGCAGAACGTGCTTTTGCACTCGATTGAAGTGGCCTTCCTGTGCGGCATGATGGCCTCGGAACTGGGGTTGGATCCGAAGGTGGCGCGCCGCGCCGGGCTGTTGCACGACATCGGCAAAGCGGCCAGCCACGAGATAGAGGGACCGCACGCGGCAATCGGCGCCGATTTCGCGCGGCGCATGAACGAAAAGCCGATCATCATAAACGCTATCGCCTCGCACCACGACGACGTGGAAGCGGAATCGGTCACAGCGACGCTGGTGGCGGCGGCGGACGCGCTTTCGGCCTCGCGCCCCGGCGCGCGCACCGAAATGCTGGAGGCGTACGTCAAGCGCCTCACCCAGCTTGAGGACATCGCCAACTCCTTCAAGGGAGTGGAAAGGACGTTCGCCATACAGGCCGGGCGCGAGATCCGCGTGGCCGTATTGCCGGACCAGATAAGCGACAGCCAGTCGTACCTGTTGGCGAAGGACATCGCCAAGAAGATAGAGACCGAAATGGCGTATCCCGGCGAGATAAAAGTGACCGTCATCCGCGAAACCCGCGTGACGGAAGTGGCGCGGTAAGCACAGCGGAATGAGAACGCTTTTCATCGGCGATTGCATCGGGCGCATCGGGCGGGAGGGAATAAAATCCCTCCTGCCGAAGGTGATCGACCTCTACAAGATAGATTTCGTCATCGCCAACGGCGAGAACCTGGCGGGCGGCTTCGGCGTGACCAAAGAGACCGCGCAGGAGATGTACGACGCGGGGGTGGATGTCATCACGTCCGGCAACCATATCTGGGACAAAAAGGTTGCCCTGAAACTCTTGGACGAGGACGTGCGCCTGCTCCGCCCCGCCAACTACCCGCCGGGCGTGCCGGGGCGCGGGAGCGGCATCTACCAGAAGAACGGCTATACCATCGCCGTGCTGAACATGATAGGGCGTGTGTTCATGGATTTTTACGATGATCCGTTCCGGTGCGCCGACGAGGAACTGCGGCGCTTGGCGGGGGAGACCAACCTCATATTCGTGGACTTCCACGCGGAGGCAACCAGCGAAAAACAGGCGATTGGCTATTACCTGGACGGGCGGGTGACGGCGCTGATGGGCACCCACACGCACGTGGCCACCGCCGACGAGCGGATATTGGAGCACGGCACCGCGTACATCACCGATGTGGGGATGGCCGGGCCGATCGATTCGGTGATCGGCCTGAACAAGAAAGAGGCGCTGGACCGCTTCTTCACGCGCATCCCGCACCGCTTCATGGAAGTGGCGAAAGGCGACGGCATCATGAACTCCGTCATCGTGGAAGCGGACGACAAGACGGGCAAGGCGAAATCCATCACGCGCTTTTCTTCATCGTTCAACGTGAAGGAAGACCCGAACGCCCACTTGCAGAAGAAGCGCCCCCACCATTCGTAAGTAAGGTCACACCAGCACCAACTCCATCCCCGGCTTGACTCGATGTATCCGCAGGGATACACTGATCTCAATGGAAGTCCGTAAGCGGGTTTTGCGGGAATATGTTAACGCCGCAGGGCGGAACCATTTCCGAGATTGGCTTGATGGATTGGGGACCGCGCAACCCCGATACATTGTTGATGCCCGGCTGACCAGAATCGCCAACGGGAATTTTGGCGATTGCGAGCCAGTAGGAGATGGCGTGATGGAATTCCGGATTCATTATGGCCCCGGCTACCGGATTTACTTTGGACAAGAAGGCGGGAACATCGTTATTTTGCTGGCGGGCGGCGAAAAGAAAAGCCAGCGGAAAGATATTACCCTCGTCAAATCGCTTTGGCGGGAATACCGGAAAAAATAACCACAGAGGATAAACATGAAAAAAGGAAGAACGGTCAGCTACGAAGAAGGATTACTGGTGCGGCTAAAAGAACCCGAATATGCCACCGGATACCTGAACGCGGTGCTGGAAGAAGGCGATAACGAGGAATTCCTTATTGCCCTCCAGCATGTCGCAAAAGCCCACGGAATCGGCAAGGTGGCGCGCCGCGCGCGCTTGGGAAGGGAAAGCATGTACAAGGCGCTATCTGGAAAGACCAGCCCCCGCTTGGAAACGGTGAACCGCGTCCTTCACGCGGTTGGTCTCAAGATCGCGGTGCTTCCTTCTTTCTGATTCGCAGAGGAGGTTGTTACGCTGAATGCTCCACCTTATTAAGATCCAAGTATATTTTTGAATCCTCCTTGGCCAACCCTTTGGCATAGGTCGCTACTAGACGGTTCCCTTGCTCGTCAAAACTAATATTCCCCATGAGACATGAACGAGCAACATCAGGCTGGATATTCCTCAACCGTAAATAGTTCTTTTTGGTCCAAGAAAGCATGGCTTTTTTGAGTGGAGCATGTTCACGTTCGGCCCCCCTCGTCTCGGGAGTTTTCAGACTCATTACATTCAGACAGAACCCTAAAATTCTTGAAGACTTACGATTGGGAAAAGTGTTTCGCCGGAGCATTTCATCATACAGTAAACGGCGAAGCATAAAATGGATCGTCCAATATATAAGATGCCATCCAAAACATGCAAAAAGTCTCTCACCCACGTTTTGAGCGCATGGCTTTTACATGCTTTAAGGAAGGGTCCCCCGCCAATCGTTTGTAATCGCCGGACTCGATGGCGTAAAGCGCCAAGCGGCCTTTCGCATCGGCGTGTATGCCCCATCCGTAGCGTTTGCCAAGCGAAGAACATCGCAAACAGGGTTGCCCTTTGGAGAAGAACTTTGTACGTTCCGCGGGCCATTTGGGCTTCGGAATTTCATTGTACTCGGCGTAGGTTTCAAACAGGACGTCTTCCTGTGTGTATTTATACGGATGGTTCGCGAGCATTTCGAATTGAAGCGCCGGCATTGTCCTTTTCCCCGTTTTCATTTCGGGGGCCGAAGCGGTACGCGCGGGGCAATCCTGGGCGATCTCGATAAAGGTATTTATGTAATTCATACCTGTCACCTCAATGCTGAATCTACACTTCAAATATATTGGGGAAGGATACCTACAACCCCATTACCCCGGCTATCCGAACAGCTTTTCCATCAGCCGCTTTTTATCGGTTTTCATATAGGTAGCAACCTCGGAAAGCAGGGCGCTTAACATTCCCGGTTTCAAGGGATCGTGGAGAGGAATGGTTAAGTGGTGTTCTTCCCCCATGAAGTGCGTGGTCATTGTGATGTGACTTCCCACCTGCCTGACCACCTCATAGCCGAAGTGTTTTGAAAGTAACCGGGAGAACTCCCTGCCGCTTAAATCGCGCGGCTGTTTCAAGCCGGGATGACCTCTTCTTTAACGAAGCGGAGACAGATGGAAACCGGTTTTTCCTTTTCGCCGAAATGGCAGGCAACCGCTTCCTTCACGTTGCGTTTTAATTCTTCGGGAGTTTCCCCTTGCGTAAAGATGGAGTGGCCCAACGCCTTGGCAATATAACCGCCTTCCGGTTCCTCTTCCACCATGAAGATTATCTCTTTGGTCATAAAGGAATTCTACCATAAGGCGGCCTATTACAGGGCCGCAACGCATTCAAGGAGCGCGGAACAGCGCCTACTTGTTGGCGGGTTCGGGCATGCCGTCCCCTTCGGATTCCTCTTCCTCCGGAGTTTCATATCCGCTTTCACCCGCGCCCGGCGCGCCCGCGCCCACCGGCCGGATCTCCGTGTGACGTATCTGGCCGCCCAAGTTCGCCGTGCGAAGCGTGAACAGCACCGCGATGAGCGCCAATGCCAAAATCCCTTTTGAAAGCCCCGCATGGAGCGCGTTGTTCTTCTTTCTGTACAGCAGGCCGCCGATGGACAATGCCCCCACCAGTCCCATCAGGATCAGGACGATAGTTCCGGCGAACTCGTGTTTCTCGATCATCGCCTCGGTCACGCCGGGCATGTGCTCCACCATTTCCTCGGCGGGTTCGCCGGTGAAATATGTTATCGCCCCCAATACCGCGACGATGACGAACGTCCACAGGCTTGCGGACTGCAAGTCGTCACTCCCCTTTTTCATTCCATATGCCAGCAAAGCGACGGCGAAGAAAAGCCCCACCACCGGGAAATGATTTAGCGCAAGGTGTAAATGTCCCATCGTTCTCTCCTTTGTTCAAATCGTTATGCCAAGCAGGGTGTCAATGGGAGGTATTTTAATGGATAACCGGGGAGCATAGCAAAGGCGCTTATCGGTCTGCTTATTGGTCTGGTGGCACAGCCAAGACTGTCCGCGCTACCAAGTCAATAGGACTGCGCGCGGGTCAGGCGTTTTCGGCGGCCAGTCGCGCCTGCCGGGCCTCTTCCTCTTTGTGCAGTTCTTCCTCGATGATCTGTCTGCGCTCAAGGTAGATGCGGAAGAAATCGTTGAGGAACGCGGCGCGCTCGCGGTAACGGTTATGCATATCCATTTCCACCCGCACCAGGTCGGTGATGGAAACAACGGCGTAGTACAGGACTATCAGGAATTCCAGCGCGAAGAGCGCCGTGGCGATGGTTTGTCCGTCGATAAAACTATTCCAGTCCATATTCGTACAAAACTTATCGGCACCGGCCGTGGAGGCCTTAACCCCCCTCTAACCGGTTGAAAACCCCGGCCTTGCGGTCAAGGCCGGGGCCTTATTATCAGCCTTTTGAAAGCTTCTTGAACTTTTCCTGCAACTGATCTTTGGACTCCTCGTTATTCGGATCCTTCACGATGCAGTCCACCGGGCAAACTTCGACGCATTGCGGCTCGTCGTAATGGCCCACGCATTCCGTGCATTTGGCGGAATCAATGACGTAACTGTCATCACCTTCCGAAATGGCGGTATTCGGGCACTCCGGCTCGCATACGCCGCAGTTCACGCATTCATCGTTAATCAATAAAGACATGTAGAGACCTCCTTTCAACTCCGTTTGGCCGCATTATACCGCGGCGGTTTTCCTTTCACGGTACTGCTTCGCCTGGAAGACAAACGCTTCCAGCCGCGAGCGTCCATTATTTTCGTCCATCCCGTCAATGTCAACATTCAACCAGGGAATATTTCCCAAATCCTCGCGCACCTTTTTTGAAAGCGCGCTCACGATCGTCCCCGGCATGCACGAGAACGGGAGCAGGTTCACAATGCCCGCGCACCCCTTCTCCGCATAATCCACCGCCTTCGCCACGCTCAGTATCGCCTCGCCCTCCACCGCCGCATCCAGGTACGGCTTGGAGCGCTCCAGCAGTTCGCGCGTCGCCGGCTCGTGCCAGTTTAACAAAATGCCTTTAAACGGTTCCACTATTTTTTTCTCGTCCGCATGGGTCGCGGCGTTGAATATCCAGCCGGAAAAAATGTTCAGCAGATTGCCGTCCCGCTTGCCTCTGGCGATAAAGCGGTCGGCGCAGTACAGCACCCATTCGCCGAAGGGGGCCGTCCACGCCTCGCCCCCCAGGTCCTCTATCTGCCGGGCGATGTTGTTGTTGCTGAACGAGTGCAGGCGCACATATATTTCGCCCACCACGCCGATGATGGGCCGCCGCGCCGTGCGATCCGCCGCCACGGCGGTGAAAATGTCCCGCACGTCATACATCCGTTTGAAGATGTCTTTTCCGCCCCCCTCGATGGAGCGCACCACGAGGTCCAAAGCGGTCTGGTACGCCTTCTCGGTGGAACCGGGAACCTTTTCGTACGGCCTCGTTTCGTGCAGGAGCTTTTGCAGGATGTCCACGGCCACCACGCCGCGCCACGCCAGCCGACGGAAGTCCCCCGCGATCTCCGAAAATCCGTCGTAAGAACCTTCCGCGTTCGGACTCATCATGTTCGTTTCAAAATGCCCCAGCTTGTCCAGTTGGAGACGCAAGACCGAATTGTACTGGCCGAACCGGCAGGGGCCGTCGGTGGACGGCATGAAGAAGGTGCTCCGTTTCGGGTCGAAGTCCTTTTCCATCGCCTTTTTCAGAATGTCCCCCGTGGTGAGCGTGTAGGGGATGCACTCCTTGCCGTTGGAAAACCGCCGCCCCAATTCAAGCGACGCCTGATCGGTCTTCGGCAACACCTCGGCGTGGATGCCGTACCTTCGGAATGCCCCGGCAAGAATGTATGCCTGATCACACATATACGGCAGGAAGATGGTCCTCCCTTTTCCGTTGGAGCGGGGCGGTGCCATCCGCCCGCGCGCGGCGTATTTCGCCGCGTCCACGTTCTCCAGCGAATCGAAAAACGCCTCGCACCGCGTGATGGCCCCCGCGTCGGCCGAATGTTCATCCACTTCCAGGTGCAGGTACGGCTTGCCGCGCAACTGCTGTTGCACATGGTAGGTGATGAAGCTGTCCGGGCCGCACTTGAAATTGGAGATGTAAATGGCGTTGAGCTTGTGGTTTTTGCGGACCGCCTCCGCCGCCGCCTGAAGCCGCTGTCCGGAGCGCCAGTACATGTGGGGGTTTTCGGCATGCACCACGTCCTCGTCAAGCGGGAGCATGTCTATCGGGATGGCGGTCATCCCCATATCTTTCAGCTTGCGGGGCAGATCCATGTTGATGCCGGAGTCGCACCCGTTGTACGGACGGCTGATGATGACCACGGCCTTGCGCTCTTCCTTCAGCCCGCCGATGACCTCGCCGCCGCGCCGCACAAGCGCCTCGGCGAACCGGTTTTGCGCGGCGCGCGCCTTTTTCACCGCTCCCGCCACCTTCGCGCGGGAAACTCCCAGCCGCTTGCCGATGGCGAGCAAGTCGTCCACCACCTTCGCGTCGCCGCGCGTGAAGCGGACGGGCGGCTCCCACAATTCCACTTTTTCCCCGGCCAGGTCGGCGGCCCCTTTCACTATGGCGGAGCTAGCCTGCACATACGGGCACATCTGACTGGCTTTGAACTTCGTTTCTTTCGGCCCCAGGGTGATGACGCTGGGCATGAACACCGCGTCCACCCCTTTCTTCACAAGGTCGGCCACATGCCCGTGGATGATCTTGATGGGGAAACAGGTCTCGGCGGTTACCAGTTCCACCGCGTCGTGGATCACCTGCTGGTTCGTCTTGCCGGAGAGGACGACCTCGCACCCCAACTCCTCCAGAAATGCGCTCCAAAACGGGAACAGTTCCCATGCCGTCAGCACGCGGGGGATGCCCACCACTTTTCGCCCGTCCCGCACGGGCGCCTTTTTCTCAAGATAATCGCCGAACAGCAGTTTCTCGCGTTCGGCGAACAGGTCGGGCAATCCGTCGCCCGCCTTCTTGTGGTCTTTTTCAAAAAGCTCGCACCGCGCGCCGTAGTAGTGGGCCGGTTCATCCTCGAACTTCACGCGGGAAACGCCGCACACGTTGTCGCACGCCTTGCACTCGAAGGAGCTGACTTTGTATTTCCGGTTGCTCAGATCGAACCCCTTGAAACGGGAGGCGAGGCCGGGGCGGTTCTTCATGTACCGCGCCGCGATGATGGCCGCGCCGATGGCGCCGGTCACGTCGTGGTGCGGGGGGATGTGGATCGTTTTGCCGGTCACTTTGGAGAACGCGGCCACCACCGCCTTATTCCACGCAACGCCCCCCTGGAACAGCACCTTGTCCCCCACTTTGCGGTCTCCCACCACCTGCAAGTAGTTTTTCACGATCGAGTAGGCCAGCCCCGCCGCGAGGTCGGCGGACGGGGAGCCTTTTTGCTGGTGGGCGATAAGGTCGGACTCTATGAACACGGTGCACCGCTCGCCGAATTTGCCGGGCCGGTCGGCGGAGAACGCCGCGTTGGAAAAGTCCGCCTTGATGTCCAGATCCAGCCGCTCCGCCTGCTCCTCGATGAACGATCCGGTGCCGGCGGCGCAGACCTTGTTCATTTCAAAATCCACCACCGCGCCGTCTAGTATGGAGATGTATTTCGAGTCCTGCCCGCCGATCTCGAATATCGTGTCGCAGTCCGGGATGAAATGCACCGCCGCCGTGGCCTGCGCCGTGATCTCGTTGCGCACCGCGTCGGCCCCCACATAATCGCCGATCATGTACCTGCCGGATCCGGTGGTCCCCACCCCTTTCACCACCACTTTCCCGGCGATCTCCTCCCCGATCTCGCGGAGCCCCTGCGCCACCACCTCTATCGGCCTGCCGGAAGTGCGCAGGTACCGGCGGGCCACCACGTTCAGGTTTACATCCAGCGCCACCACGTTGGTGGAAAGCGAACCGATGTCCACGCCGATGAAAACCTCGGCCCCCCGTGTAACGGGATGGACGGTAATGTCGTAGGCATGGCCGTTGTCCTCGTGCCGTATCGGGGCCAATGCGCTCTCCACCGCTCGGCGCACCCCCAAGTATTCGGCGATGCGGCCCGGCCCCACATATTTCTTTTGCACCACCGATTCCATCGCTCCCAGCGCCGCGCCGATGGCCCCGGTGACGTTGTGCAATGCGGGAATTATCAGTTCCCCCTCCGCAAGTTCCAGTTCCCTTTCAAACCCGCGCACCACACCCGCGTTGGATGCCACGCCGCCTATGAACGCAACCGGTTTGATGAACGATTTGCCGCGCGCGATGTTCCCTTTGAAGCTCCGCGCCACGGCGAAACATAGCCCGGCGACGATCTCGAAATCCGGCGTGCCCACCTGTTGCAGGTGGATCATGTCGGACTTCGCGAACACGGAGCACCGCCCGGCGATACGGGGTGGATTTTTCGATCTCAACGCCATCTCGCCGAACTCTTTTTCTATCGGGTAGCCCAATCTGGTCGCCTGCTGGTCGAGGAAAGAGCCGGTGCCCGCGGCGCACACGGTGTTCATGGCGAAATCTTCCAACACCGCCCCTTTTTCGGAGTGGGGCTTCATGATGAGGAGCTTGGAGTCCTGCCCCCCCATCTCGATGACCGTACGGACTTCCGGGTGCAAAAAACCGATGGCGCGGGACTGCGCGACCACCTCGTTGAAAAATTCGCCGCCGATAAGCGTGGCGGCAAGTTCGCCGCCGGTGCCGGTTGCTCCGCACCGGGCAATGGCGGAGGCCGGAAATTCCCGGTGCAGTTCTTCCAGTATTTCCGAAAGGACCGGCAGGGGCTTTCCGTACATCCGGCGGTAGATATGGCGGATAATCCCCTTTTCACCGTCCATTAGGACGGCCTTGACGCTGATGGATCCGATGTCTATGCCGAGGTAAAGATCGCTCAAACCACCCTCCCGCGAAAACCGCTGGTGAACGCCCGTTCGGCTGTTACGCCGGGCGGACGTACCTCTTTAAATAGCTTGTGTCGGCATGGGGGACGCCCCTAGCGGCGCCCCACTTTTCTCCTCCAGATAGTCCTCTGGGAAAGATAATACCCCAAAATTCATGCTTTTTGACCAAATAAGGAAGGAGGGGCAGAAAGGCGCAATAACGCCGAAACCCATGTAGATAAGGAACCCGCCAACCCGGTTTCGAGCTTATTGAAAAACCCTAGTCGCTCCAGTAGCGATTATATTCCTGCGTGAAACACAAGGTGGACATATCCTCCATCCGATCCACGAACAGCTTGCCGTACAGGTGGTCAATTTCGTGTTGGAGCACCACGGCGAAAAAACCCTCCGCCTTTATCTCCACGTCTTTCCCTTCCCGCGTCATGGCGTTCACGGTAATGGCCGTGGACCGCTTCACCCGCCCCCATAGCCCCGCGACGCTCAGGCACCCTTCCCACCCCTCTTCCACTTCCTGCGAAAAAGAGACGATCTCCGGGTTCACCAGCACGGTCAGGGGTATCTCCCCCCGTTTGGGATAGCGGGGGTTGTCCTGCGCCTCGATAATAATGATCTTTTTCGAGACATGGACCTGCGGGGAGGCCAGCCCGGCGCCGTTGTACTCCCGCATGGTGTCTATCATCGAATCGATGAAATACGCGGTGCGCGGATCCTTGAGTTCCTCGCGCGTGACGTTCTCCACTTTTTTGCGGAGTACCGGGTTGCCCAACAGGGCCACCTTCAGCAGAGCCGGTTCGTTCTTGAACAGGTCGCTCATCGTTTTCCCTCCTCGCCGGGCATCGAGCGCTCCACGTCTATCATGCGGGTATTCCCCACATAGGTGGTATCCACCACCTTGGTGACGGACGAGAGCTTTTGCACGATGTCCCGGATGCGCTTGGCTTGTTGGGTAATGGCGGCGATGCTCTCGTCAACCTCGGTGGGCGGAAGACCCTTCCAGTCCTTCAGCAGTTCGGAGTTCCCCATGATCCCCGCCAGCGGGTTGTTTATTTCGTGTTGCAACGTTACAGACATTGAAAGGACGGTCTGGAGCTGGTTTTTGTCCAGCAGTTCCCGCTCCAGTTGCTGTATCCGCAGGCGCGCCTTCACGCGGCTGAGCAATTCGTCCGGATCGAACGGCTTTACGATGTAGTCGTCGGCCCCCAGATCCATCCCTTTGATCTTGTCCCCCATCTCGCGCCGCGCGGAGAGGATGATGACGGAAATGAACTTGGTATCGGGGGACGATTTGATGGCCTTGCACACCTCGTAGCCGTCCATGCCGGGCATCATGATGTCCAGCAGGACGATGTCCGGCCGGTCATGGGAGATCGTCTCCAGCGCCATCTCTCCGCTGGAACAATTGGTGATCTGAAAGTCCCCCTTTTTCCTGAGGGTCATCTCGACCAGCAGGCCTATATTCGGGTCGTCGTCAACGATCATTACCTTCGCCATGAGGCAATACTATCCCTTTTTTTAAGGAAAAACACAACCGGCGAAGGGGGTGCGAATATCCCCGGTGAATACACCTATCAAGGTGTATCCCGGCCCTCCGGGCCGGTGTACACCCTGAAGGGTGTACCTATCGGCAAAGACTTCAGGCGGATTTGGCGCCGGACTTGTACTGCTCTATTTTCCGGTACAGTTTCGGCCTGCTGATGCCCAGCACGCGCGAAGCGCGGGAAATATTCCCCCCGCTGGCGCCCAGCACATACAGTATATGTTCTTTTTCCACTTCGCTCATGGACATCAGGTGCCGCAAGCGGGTGCTCTTGGACTTCTTTTCGAGTGACAGCGGCACGTCCTTTGCCTGTATGGTGCTTTTGGGGGAAAGAAGCGCGGCGCGCTCCACCACGTTCAATAGCTCGCGGATGTTCCCCGGCCAATCGTATTTGAGCATGGCGTTCACGGCCTTCACCGAAAATTTCTTTCCCTTGTGTTCGGAGCTGTCCTCCAGGAACTGGTCAATGATGGCCGGAATGTCCTCCTTGCGCTCGCGCAGGGGCGGCATGTGCAGGGTCACGACGCTCAGACGGTAATACAGGTCTTCCCGCACCGCCTTCTTGAGCACCAGTTCGCGCAAATCGCTCTGCGTGGTGGCGATGATGCGCACGTTGGAGCGGATGTCCACGCTCCCGCCCGCCCGCTGGAACGTGCCGGTCTCCAAAAACCGGTGCAGTTTCACCTGGGACGAAGGATGGAGTTCCTCCACGTTTTCCAATAACACCGTACCGCCGTTAGCGATCTCCAGCCATCCTTCCCTTCCAGTCGCCGCGCCGGTGAAGGCATCCTTCTCATACCCGAAAAGCTGGGCCTCCAGCATCCCGTGGGGAATCGCGCCGCAGGACACCGAAATGAACGGCGCATCCTTCGGCTGGGAGGACTGGTGGATGACCATCGCGGCGTAGTCCTTGCCCGCTCCGGTCTCGCCGGTGATAAGGACCGGCGCGCCGGAAGGGGCGATCTTGGCGATCATCGCCCGCACCTCGTTGGCCGCCGCGCTTTTGCCCGCTATCTTTACGCTTTTTCCGCTCACGGACAGCCTGTTTTTTAGCCGCAGGTTTTCCAGCGCCAGCATCTTTTTCTCGTACGCCTTGCGGATGATCAATTCCAGCTCAAACAGCTTGCACGGCTTCGCCAGGTAGTCGTAGGCACCCAGCTTCATCGCCTCGATGGCGGAATCCAGGCTGGCCTGCCCGGTGAGGATGATCGCCTCGAACAGCGGGTGGCTTTCCCGCACCTTGCGGAACAGGTCAATGCCGCTGATGCCGGACATCCGGATGTCCAGCACCCCCACGTCGAACTCCTGCCGGGCCGCGGCTGATAGCGCTTCCTCGCCGCTGGCGCACGCCGTCACGGTGAACTCCTGTCGCGTGAACCGTTCCGCCAAAAGCTGGCGAAAAGGCTCTTCGTCGTCCACGATCAATAAATTTATTTTATCAGCCATCGCTATTTCCCTTTCTCCTCATACTTGACCGGCAATGTGACCGTAAATGCCGTTTTGCCGGGTTGTGATTCCACCGCGATGTCCCCGTGAAGCCGTCCCACCAGCTGGTAGGTGATGGAAAGCCCCAATCCGGTCCCTTTGCCCGGCACCTTTGTGCTGAAAAACGGGTCGAATATCTTGTGTTTAACTTCCTTGGGAATGCCGTGGCCGAAGTCGGTCACGGAAAGCGTCACATGGCTGTTGTGTTCGTTCGCCTCCACCTTCACCGTGGAGTGGGACGGAGAGGCGTCTATCGCGTTATTGATAAGGTTGATGAGTATCTGCACCAGATGGTTGCGGTCCGTTTCCACGTTGAGCCTCAAGGCGTTGCCCCCGACCGCAAGGGGGACGTTCCGTTCTTTGGCATGGGCGCCAGCCATTGATACGGAGGCGGAAACGATGTCTCCCAGGAAGTGCGGCTCTATACGCGCCATCCGGGGCTTTGAGAAATCGAGTATCTCCCTCGTGATCGAGTGGCATCGTTCGCCGCTTTGGATGATCATATTCAGCGCGCCCATCAGCGTGTTTTTTCCGATCTCCTCGCCATTGGTTATCCGGTCCTTCAGGTCCTCGGCGTACCCGGCGATGACGGCCAACGGGTTGTTGATCTCGTGGGCCACGCCGGAAGCAAGCTGGCCCAGCGCCGCCAGCTTGGCCGCCTGCACCAGTTCTTCCTGCGCGGTGCGCAGTTCGCCCGTGCGCTTTTTCACTTCCTGTTCCAGTTCCCGCGAGTAGTTCTTCAGCTTTTTTTCAAGCTGGAGCCGCTGGGTGATGTCGTGGAACGTGAGGTACAGCACCCGCTCTTCCACAAGGTCTATCACGTTCGCGCTGATGCCGACGTAAAGCGGTTCCCGCTTGCGGCGGGGTTTATAAATAACACATTCGGCGGTCAACGGCTTACGGGACTTCGTGGATTTCCCTATCCGCTGGAAATCCGGCTTGAGCGAGGGGAACAAAGCCGCGATCCCCTCCCCCACCAGTTTTTCCGGCTTGGTTCCCGCCAGGTCTCCCGCCACGTCGTTGCACTCCATTATCTTTCCGGTCTTGGCGGAGACGATGACGATCCCCTCCGCCCCCTGTTTCATCAGGCTTTTGTATTTGCGCTCCGAGTCGCCCAACTGCTTGGTGCGTTCGGCGACCTTCCCTTCCAGTTCCTCGTTGAATGTTTTTATCCGGGTGAAGAGGCGGATGTTGTTAAAGGCCAGCGCCGCCTGGCTGACGATGAGCCGCAGGAGGCGCTCGTTTTCCGCCGAGAATTTTCCGATGTCCGGGTGGCTCAAGTTCAATACGCCGAGAACCCCCTCGTCTCCCTTGATCGGCATGCACAGCAGGGAACTAATGCCTTTCATGCCGCCGGTGATATGCTTGAACCGGCTATGGCGCGCCGTATCGCGTATCAGCATCGGCTTGCCGGACTTCGCCACCCAGCCGGCCACGCCCTCCCCCACGGCGATCCCCTTTTGCGAGGCGGAATCGGGGAAGTAGCGCGGCGCCTGGTCGGTTTGCCCCTGCGCCGCTTTCAGGAACAGGCACCCGCGCTCCGCCGAGAGCAACATCACCGAGCAATTCTCCGCGGTCATTTCCGAGGTGAGGATGTTCACCAGGCTTTCGCACACCCCGCGTTCGTTCAGCGAGGAACTGATGGAATCGCCGATGCGGCGCAAAATGGAAAGCTCCTTCACCTTTTCGTTGAAACGCTGGTTGGCGTTGGCCAGCAAGGTGGCGTACAGCTTCTTCTCGCGGCGGGCCGCCTTGAGCAACTCACTGGGCCGCGTGTGGGGCTTTTCCCGCGCCAAGGCCATCATTCTATCTTGAACATTTCGATGGTTTCCTTGTTGGCCTCCGTCTCGTGGAGCACCTCCTCAAGCCGGGCCGTGGAAAGTTTCAATATCTTCATCGAGGTGCGGTCCACTTTCGGGATGCGCGAATCGCCGCCGGAACCGATCTTAAGCTTCCGGCAGACGATGTCCGCCAGGTGGACGATGGCCGCCAGTTCCGCATACGCCTCCGGGGCCTTTTCAAGGTCGTGGTGATAGCCGACCGCGTTCACCACCGGCAGGGGCAACTGCCATTTGAAAAGGAGTATCTGCCCCGCCTCGGCATGGTCTATGCCCATTACGCTCCGCTCGGCGTCGAGGATCAAAATGGCCTCGTCTTCCACCTTTTCCGTCACCAGTTTGAAATCGTCGCTGAAGGAAGAATCGAAGATCACCTTCCCCACGTCGTGCATCAATCCGGCAACGAACGCCTCGTCGGCGTCTTTGTAGCCAACCTTTTGAGCGATTATCTTCGCGGCGGTGCCTACCCCCACCGAATGTATCCACAGCGCGTTACGGTCGAACTGCGTCTTCCCCTTCCCCTTTGCCTTGAATATGGAAGCCCCCAGCGCCATGCTCTTCACCGTATTGAACCCCAAAATCACCACCGCCTGATGCACCGACGTGATCTTCCGCGGGAACCCGTAGAAAGCGGAGTTCACCAGCTTGAGGATGGCCGCAAGGATGGACTGATCTTTCGAGATGAGGTCCGAAAGCTCCTTGGGCGAGGAATTCTCGTTGTCCATCATCTCCACCAGTTTCGAGATGATGGTGGAGAGCGTCGGCAGGTCCTGGATGCTTTGGATGGTTATGCGCCTGCGGTTCTTGCCTACGTCCTGAATGGTGATCCCCTCCAAATAAACTGTCACATTCTGAAAGTAATGTAACGCCAATTTACCACCCTGTAACGATTTGTCAATCAGGAAATTTTCATTTTGTCATGGAACAATCCACCCCGATACTCCCTCAAAAAGTTAGGTTGGCGGCGGGCGGGAAAAAAGGGCCTATTCGATTGCGGCGTCAGACTCGCGGGATAAGCGCCGCCAACTCTTCCGCCACCCGGTCCGCCCCTTTGCCGTCCACCAATGCCCGGCCTTTGCGGGCCATCTCCCCCCATGCCTGGGGGTGCGATAGGAAGTGGCTGAAGGATGCGAAAAGTTCTTCGTCGGATTTTTCCCATAGCGCGCCAGAGTATTCCGCCACCCCGTTACGCGCATACGTTTCGGCGTTTTCGCGTTGATACTCGTCGGTCAACACGATAAGGAACGGCAGGCCGGCGCAGGCAAGCTCCATGCAAGTTATCCCCCCGCCGGTGATGGCGGCGGAACAACGCGAGAAAAGCCCCGGCATATCGCCGGTGAACGGCGCAATCTCAAGCGGGTGTTTTAGTCCGCTAAAAACCTCCCCGCCGCTGTAGCTTCCGGCAAGAGCCAGAATGTTGAAATCTTCATCCACCCGGTCAAGCAAACGAAGGACGCGGTCCGTTTGGGCCAGCGCATCGGTGCCGCCAAGCGTAACCAACACTACCGGGGAAAGCGCGGGGCGGCAATCGGCGAATGCCTGGTTTATCAGCGCGAATTGCGGCCCGGCGAGCACGCGGCCGGAAAAGTCCGCATACCGCGCGCGGTCCGCGCTGGGGTTGTGGTTGATGACCACATCCGCGCGGGAATAATGGCGGTAGATGTCGTCCACCGCGGCCACCACCGCGCCGCCTTCTTTCAGGCGCTCACGGAAGGGGTCGTCAAGTTGGTAGGAATCGAGGATCGTCAATTTCGCTCCGCACGATTCCATCGCCTTTAAATGGAACCGCGCCCCATCCTCCCCGGCGGCATGGGGCGTTTCGATGAACGCCAACCCGCGGGAGGATAGAAATCCGCGCACCGCGTCATCCGCGCCCCAGGTTATGAATACCGCCCGGCACCCCTTGCGCTCCATCGCCGCGGAAAGAGCCGCCATGCGCGACAAATGACCGAACCCCGATTTTCGCGAACCGTCCGCCCTGATGAGGACTTTATTCAACGTTCGCCTTCTGGGGGGTGGCGAGGTAGGCTTCGACAAACTGCATCAGGTCGCCGTCCAGCACGCCGTCGGTATCCGAAGTTTCCACCCGGGTGCGCAGGTCTTTCACCATGCGGTACGGGTGCAGGACGTAGGAGCGTATCTGGTTCCCCCACGAGATGTCCTTCATCCCGCTTTGCAGGTTGTCTATCTGGTCCTGTTTCTTGCGCATCTCCATTTCGTGGAGCTTGGCGCGGAGCACCTTCATGGCGGTCTCGCGGTTTTTGTGCTGGGAGCGCTCGTTTTGGCACTGCGTCACGATCCCGGTGGGGAGGTGCGTGATGCGGATGGCGGAATCGGTCTTGTTGACATGCTGGCCTCCCGCGCCGGACGAGCGGTAGGTGTCCACCCGCAGATCCGCCTCGTTGATCTCCACCACCACACTGTCGTCGATTTCCGGCAGGACGAACACGGACGAGAACGACGTGTGGCGGCGCTTGTTCGCGTCGAACGGCGAGATGCGCACCAGGCGGTGAACGCCGATCTCCGCTTTCAGGTAGCCGTAAGCGTAGTCCCCCGATACCTCCACCGTGGCCCCCTTGATGCCGGCCTCTTCCCCTTCCTGCACGTCTATGATGCTGGCCTTGAACCCCGCCTTTTCTGCGAACCGCAGGTACATCCGCAGGAGCATCTGCGCCCAGTCCTGCGATTCGGTGCCCCCCGCCCCCGCGTGGACGGTGAGGATGGCGTTGCCCCGGTCGTACTCGCCGGAGAGCATCAGCCGCAATTCAAGCGAGTCCAAATCCTTCGCCAGTTTTTCGATGTCGCGGTCAACCTCTTCCAGCACCGTTGCATCGCCTTCGATCCGGGCAAGCTCGAAAAGCTGGCTTGCGTCGTCAATTTTCGTGTAGGTTTTTTTGAAATCATCCACCACGCCGGAGAGTTGGGATTTTTCCTTGAGCACCTTTTTGGCGTTGGCCGCGTCGCTCCAGAAATTGGGGACTGACGCCTGCTCTTCGAGGAGCGCTATCTGCTTTTGCTTGCCTTCGGGGTCAAAGAAAACCTCTAAGCCGGACGAGCCGGGAGGAAAGGCCGCTGAACATCTGGGTGATCTCTTCCGTGGTGCGCTTCATTATTTTTTGCCTTTCTTCTTTGGCGTGGCCTTTTTCGCCGCCTTGGGAGCCGCCTTTTTCGCTTTCGGCGCGCTGGCGGACGCCTTCTTCGCCGGATTCTTTACGGCCGATCCGTTATTGCCGAGTTCCTTGGCGATCTGGTGGAATTTCTTTCCCACGGCCTCATTCGCCTTGATCATGTCCGATATGTTCTTCAGCGCCCCCTGATACACGCTCTCCTTCAGTTTGAAAATGACCGCGCGGCCGGGGAGCGTGGTAATGCCTGGAATATCGGGCAGTTCCATCTTTCCGGTGGAGACCGCCTTGACGATCTTGCCGATGTCTTCCTCGGTGTACAGTTCGTTGCTCCGGTAAAAGAACACGCACTTGACGTAATCGCGTTCCTTGAGTTCATGGATGTTGGTGGAATGGATAATGTTCTCCATCCGCACGTCTGCCGGTTTTTTGCTCCCCTTGTTCATCAAATCGCGCACTTCGCGGAAATAGCGTTCGTTCATCCCCTTTTTGGACATGAGTTCCTGCGGTATCTTGGAACTCATCTCGAACTGGACGCCGTCGTCCATCAGCTTCCCGGCGCTGATGTCATAGGTTATTCCGCCGGTTAAAAACCGGCTTTCTTTTTTGGGCTTGTGCTTGGCGCACATCTCTCCCCGCAAGTGGTCGAGGGAATCGTTCACCGCGCTGGAAAAAATCTTTTCGCGCAAATTACCCAAGCGACAGCCCTCCAATTCAAGAATATTCAGGAACTTACAAGCGCCTTCTCCGGTACGCATGTAGTGTACTATCTTTTGCACACTAGCAAATACGGTTTGTCAAGTCAACATTTTTCCTCTAAAATGCCTGAATATTACCATGCAAACCCACGAAAACCGGATAATGGCCATTGACTTCGGTCTCAAGAGGATAGGCGTAGCCATGAGCGATCCGATGAAAATAACCGCGCAGGGCCTTTGCGTCATAGAAAGCAAAAGCAAGAAAAAGGACGTCGAAAAACTCTCTCAACTCGTTAAAGAACATAGCGTTATCAGAATAATCGTCGGCAAGCCGGTCAGGTTCTCCGGCGATGAAGGGACGTTGGGAAAACAGGTGGAAGAGTTCGCCGGGCGGCTGGCCAAGGCCACCGAACTGGAAGTTGTTTTGGTGGACGAGCGGCTGACCACCGTTCAGGCGGAGCGGATGCTGATCGATGCCGACGTTTCACGCGCCAAGAGGAAAGAAGTAATAGACAAAGTGGCGGCCCAGCTTCTCTTGCAGGGCTACCTCGATTCATTGCCCCGCTGACCGCGGGACAATCAAATGAACGCGGAAGGTCAGTCTTCCGAGACTTCCTTGCCGTCCACAATGAGCCGGAATTCCTTGCCGGTCTTGAAGAACGGGACTTTTTTCGGCGGCACGAACACCTTTGCGCCGGTTTTGGGATTGCGCCCCTCTTTCGCCGAGCGGTGCCGCACCCGGAAACTGCCAAATCCGCGTATCTCCACCTTATCCCCTTTCGAGAGGGCCTCGATGATCGAATTGGTGAAAATGTTTATGATGCCTTCCGCCTGTTGTCGGGTAATATTCAGTTTTTCCGCAAGCTTCTCGGCCATATCGGATTTGGTCATATCGCTCCCCTGCTCCTCCACACACACGAACGGATTGAAAATACTGTTTGTAAGACTACCAGAATCGGCAAGTACCGTCAACAGGCCTAGTTATAATTATCCTCCATCGTGTCCTCGAAGTGCTGTTCCACATATTCATCTATCATGTCGTTGATCCGGTCTTGGAACATGTCTATCTCTTCGATGTCGTCCATGTGGTCGAGATGGTTTTTCAGGATGTTCTCCAGAATCGTTTCGCGATCCTCTGGCGTAAGGTCGTTCTCCAGGAGCAACCGGTTTATCTCGGTAAGTATCTTGTCTCGCCTGCCTCGGTCCATCTGCATCTCCACTTTTTATCTTCGTTGTCTGTGCAAACCATCATACCAGTAAAATCGCCCATAATAAAAGTGGCGAATAAGGGTAGAATCGCTGGCATGGTGACGTTCCTGTTTCCGCCACGCGGGGGGCGCGGGTGAACCCGATCAGCGTGCTCACTTCCTTTCCCCACGGCATCGCCGTGTTCGGCCAAGACCTCAAGGCGGCGTTCATCAACCCCGCCTTTTGCGAAATGTTCCGGCTCGCGCCGAATGCGCAGAGCGCCGCGCCCGAACTGTTCGCGCACACGCCGGAGATCACCGCCCACCTGCGCAAACTGCTGGCCGAGGGGCAAAGCTATATCAACCACGATTTCGCGCTGGAAGCGCCGGAAGGGGCAAAGCGCACCGTGGCGCTGTTCATCCACACCATTGATTTCGGCGAAGCGCAGACCGGCGCCTGCGTCATCGCGCAGGAGAACCTGGGTAAGCGCGAACTGCACCGCGAATTCGAAAAAGAGGAAAAGATGGCCGCGCTCTCCCTCATCACCGCCGGATTGGCACACGAAATTAAAAACCCGCTCAGCGGCATCCGCGGCGCCGCGCAACTCATCGGCAAGGAGAACGCGGAACTGGCCGAGTACAGCAACCTTATCATCGCCGAGACCGACCGCATCAACTCGCTGGTGAGCGAACTGATGGACATCGGGACCGAACGGAAGATCAAAAAGTCGAAGATCAACATCCACCGGATACTGGACGACATCCTGTATTTGCAGGAGGCCGGGCTGGCGCAAAGGGAGATACGCGCCGTGCGGGACTATGATCCCAGCTTGCCCCCGGTGATGGTGGACGCCGACCGGCTGAAACAGACATTCATCAACCTCGTCAAGAACGCGGTGGAGGCGATGCCCAAAGGGGGCGACCTGAAAGTGCGCACCCGCACCGCGCTCGACCCCGCACCGACCATCGCGCCGCAGGCAAAAAAAGGGATGATGATGTCCATAGAGATCGTGGATTCCGGCAACGGCATCCCCCCGGAGGTGGCAAAACACCTCTTCACCCCGTTCAACACCAGCAAGCGGCAAGGGACCGGCTTGGGACTGGTGCTCACACTGAAGATCGTGCGGGACCACGGCGGAGTGCTGACGCTGGAGAACAACCCCGGCGGCAAGGGCGCCACCGCGCGCGTCCTCATCCCCCTGCGCTAATTGCGGCCCTCCCGCGCCAATACGGAATTCAACCACGGATTCTCACGAATGGACACTGATGTAGCGTCTGGCGGGCATCCGTGTTTATCGGTGTTCATCCGTGGTTCATTGCCCGAATTCCTTTCCTTATATAAAGGGCATTTGTTACAATCCCGTGAAGACCAAAAGGGGAATCGGATGGCTGAACCCGCACGGACTATGGCGCGCCTGAAATGGGAAGACTCCCTCAGCACGGGCGTTTCCCTCTACGACGAACAGCACCAAAAACTTATCCGGTATGTGAACGAATTACGCGACGGCATGATGGGCAAGAACGAGGGCGATGCCGTGGAAAAGACCCTTGTCTCCCTGCTGGATTACACGAACACCCACTTTTTCGACGAAGAGATAGAACTCTACAAGCGGGACTACCCGGAATACGAGAAGCACAAGGCGGAGCATGACCGTTTTCTGTGGGCGGTGCGGGGGTTGTATGTGCGGTTCAAGACCGGCAGGGCAAACAGCCGGATGATCGGCGCGGAGATATTGGCCACCGCGTAGGACTGGCTGGTGAACCACATCATGGTATCGGACAAAAAGTACGGCGCATTCCTGAACGCAAAAGGCCTGCGGTAGGTTCTCCGGTATCCCCCCGCAACGAACTACCCAATAATCCAATTCCTCTTACGCGATACTTAGGTTAAAATACGCCGGGGGACAGTCGATGGGCATGGGAACAATAAGCATTGAAGAATGGGCTAAAAAGTCCCTAGGAGAATCTCTACCAGAAGAATACAGCTCGACAAGAATCCTAAAATTGCGAGTGCTTTTTATTTTAGGCATGTAAAGGACTAAGAATGTCACAATTAACAAAAGAAGACATCCTCAGAGAATTCGAATTGTTTTCTCTCGGAGGTGGAGGCATTGGCAACTGGCTATCAAATGAAACAAACGACGATATATTTTCTAGATTATCTAAAGTCGATGTAGAGCCTATAAAAAAGGTTCAATTCAATCAACTGCTCGTACTTGGTCATGAGGCCCCCGCCTCTGATGATTTCTTTAAGTATTACTGGCTAACCAAGCCAGAAAGACATCCATATCCTGTGAATCAAATTCCAGGGTACGAAGATAAGTGGACTAGTAGCGATTCGATTCTTTCTATCTCCCATTTAAAGTGGGGGTTGTATCGGCTTTATGTAGATGCCTTGCTATACCATGGCAATGTTCGTTCTGGTTATAGGGCACTAAGATCGTTGAGCATGTTGGAATTGGAACAGTTTTTTAATGAAAAGCGCTTTGAGACAGATTTAATTAAGTCCCGAGGTCCTGCGCTTGGGCTGGAAACCATCGCTAGAGATAAAAGATACCTGATTTCTGAAATGGCGTGCAAATCTTTTGGAGATAATGCCATAACTGAAAGTGATATTAAAAACATCCTCAAAGAAGCATATTCTGCGCATCTAGGTCGTGGCGGTGGAGGAATAAGCTTTGGAGATTTGCTTAAGGGAGAGGATATCGCAAATAAATATGCAATACGCCAAGTGGAATTGAATTTATCCGTCAGCGAGGTATTAGATGAAATAATCGAATCCATGGAAGACTTGGAGAAAAAATATAGCATTCTTGCAACAGAATTCGTATCAGCCAGAAAAAAAGCTATCATCAACACACGCCGCTACCTATCGATGGTTGGGGATTTAGATGTTTATATTGCTACAAGCATGAGAAGTCGCCAAGATTTTCGTGATATGGCAACAAAAACTGAGGAGATATTCGGGGATACTAAGCTTTCAACGCTATCTCTGCGGTATTTCGATCCGACACTAAGCGCAGCAAGTGGACATGAAGATAAGGGTCTAATTGAGTGCCTCATGGTTAAGTGCGCCAAGGTTCTTGTCTACTGTGCAGGAGAAAAAGAGAGCTATGGAAAGGATGCGGAAGCAGCTATGGCGCTAAGCCTTGGAAAGCCAGTCATCTTCCTTTGTGACACATCACAGAAAAGTAAATTCTATAAAGATGTACATCCACTGAGTAGGCTAATCCGCTTTGATACGGGTGTTGCTGTTGGGGCTATGGTTACTGACAATATCAAGGATGTAGCCGAGATCCTTTCAAGGATATTTGAAAATAAAATGGAATATGTGATGGAACAACCCAAGAAAGGATATCTTAGATTGCATGAGAAGGTTACCGATTCAATCGTTCGCTTGCAAACTAGCGATCCATTGCTGGCTGAAACATTCTGGAACCACTACCATGGCGCTTACTAGCAAGATGAAACAAGTCAACGGTTACACAGCGAAGGAAATCGCCTGACATATTCCCGATAGTGATACGGGTACAGAGGAGCACTCTCCAAAGGGGGAACGTCACTCGTACTTTTGGAGTTCCTCTTCCGATAGGGGACTGTAACGCCAACTGTGTAAGTTCCCATTTTTATGGCAACCGACCTTCAAACAGCATAGTCAGCTGGTTGTAGATTACCCCCCAATCCCTGATCGGCATAGTCCATTTTTTCTCAATATCCAGCACCGCCATGTA
>JACRGR010000053.1 GCA_016212275.1 Nitrospinota bacterium
GGAGAAGGTCTGGCGGCCTTTTCCTTGGATCCGGTCGCGGGGCTTATCCCCGCTGGCGGGATGGTGTAGTTAAGTAAAGAGGTTACCTTTTTTAACAACTTTTTTTAAATAGGGGGAGGATACAATATGGCAACACACTCCGAATCGCATGCGGAGCACCCGCATTTCCATGCGCCATCGCATTGGGAATGGAGCACGGCGCCCACGCTGATTGTGCTGGGGATCTTCTTTTCGATCCCGCTGGCCTTTGCGGGCCACTTCGTGTACCACAACAGCCTGATGACGTCCGTGTTCGCGGGTTTGGGAGTGCCGGTCCTGCTGTGGGGCATCTCGCAGTGGGTGAGCGAGGGCATCAATTCGCCTGAATCGCACCATCACGGGCTTTCGAAGGTCGGCCTGCCGATATTCATCGTATCGGAAGTGTGGATCTTCATCGGCCTGTTTTCCGCTTATTGGGCTCTTCGCCTGATGGCCGCCCAATGGCCGCCGGACGGCACGCCGCACATCGGCACCAACCTGCCGATCATCATGACCATCCTCCTCGTTTCCTCCTCCGCCACCATCCATGTCGCGGAAGAAAAGCTGGAAGAGGGCGATGTCGGCGGCATGAAGACCTGGCTCATACTGACGTTGCTGTTGGGCACTGTGTTCCTCGGGTGCACCCTGACTGAATACAGCAAACTGATCGGCGAAGGGTTCGTCCCCTCGACGAACGCCTACAGCACCGCGTTCTTCTCGATCACCGGGTTCCACGCCTCGCACGTGCTCGTCGGCCTGGTCACCTTCCTGTGCGTCTTGATCCCCGCGCTGAGCGGCAAGACCAACAAGACCTTCTTGGCTTGCGCGTCGGTGTACTGGCACTTCGTTGACATCGTGTGGTTCTTCGTCGTTTCCCAGATCTACTTCTGGTAACAGGCGTTAAGAAAGGCTGACGGGATGAGGATGCGGGCTTTCGGAAAAGCGGTGGCGGCGGCCGTAGTGCTTGCCGCGCTTACCGCGATTCCCGCGCGCGCGGAGTACAACCGCATTCCCGAATCCACCATTGACCTCGGACTGCTGAAAATAGACGAATCGCAGTTCCTGGGGAAGAAGGTGAACGGGGAGGTCCTGCTGACCGCCAGCGATGGCACGGAATTCCGCCTCAAAGAAAAGTTCGGCAAACCGATGGTGCTGGTCCTTTCCTACTTCACCTGCGACGGCGTGTGTAGCGCCGTGAACGCGGACCTGAAGGAAGTGCTCAAGAAAGTGGACATGATGAAGCTCGGCAAGAACTTCAACGTGGTGACGATCTCGTTCGACAAGTACGAATCGCCGAAAACCACCGCCATGTTCATGGACGAATTGGGCATGACCGACCGGTTGAAGGACGGATGGACCTTTGCGGTCTTCAAAGACTGGCAGGACATCAAAAAGTTCACCGACAACATCGGCTTCAAATATTTCTGGTCCCCCAGGGACGCCACCTTTTTCCATCCGAACGCATACATCATCGTGTCGCCGGAGGGAAGGGTCACGCGGTACCTGTATTCCAGCAGTGTTGGAGCCCGCGACCTTGAAGTGGCGCTCTTTGAGGCGAGTAGCGGCATGATCCGGCCCAACCAGGTGATAAACCTCCTGGTGAGTTACTGCTATAGCTACAACTACAAATTGGGGAAGTACACGTTGAACATCCCCATCTTTGTCGGGTTGGGCGCGTTGGGCATCGGCGTGTCGTCGTTCCTTTTCTCGGTATTGGTTTACAAAAAGAACAAAAACTTAAAAAGTTAAATTATTTTAGGGAGGTAGCTTAATGAGAAGGGTTTATATGGCATTACAGAGCCTGGCGGCGACTGTCCTGCTGGCTCCGCTTGCCTTCGCGTCCGAAGGGGCCGAAGGGGGCAAGACGGCGGGCGGCGTTCCGTTGGCGTCCAACGGTTTGCCCAATCCGTCGGCGGGTTGGGACCACCTGTGGGAAGAGCTGATGATCGACCTCGTGGTCATCGGCGTCCTGTTCGGTGGCGCGGCGTTGTACATGTTGCTCAAGTACCAGGCGAAAAGTCCGGACGAGCAGGGTACGGGTCCGCGGCTTTCCAAGGTTCAGGCGATAGGCTGGGCGCTCATCCCGGCGTTCGTGTTCATGTCGGACGACTTGTTCCTGGCCGCCAAAGGGTGGTCGTTGTGGTCCGTGTACCGCAACCCGCCGGCCAACAGCCTCGAAGTGAAGCTGACGGCGGTGCAGTGGGGCTGGTCCTACAAATACCCGAACGGCGTGGAGACCGACGTCCTCCGCTTCCCGTCGCACAAGCCGGTGGTGCTCCGCATGACCAGCGAAGACGTGATCCACTCCTACTGGGCGGTGAAATACCGCGTGAAGGAAGACGTGATGCCGGGCCGGATAACCTATGTATGGTTCAACCCGGTCAACGAAGGCAAGGCGTATGTGACCTGCACGGAGTTCTGCGGCACCGGCCACTCGCAAATGTATGGCGACATCATCTCGATGCCGCAAGGCGAGTACGATGCGTGGATGGCTTCGCAGGTTGCCCCGGCGGCGGCTCCCGCTCCGGCGCCCGCGCCCGCGAGCTGACGGCATGACGGACAATAAGGCCCCGGCGACGGGGTTTTTGAAAGAAATGAAACAGTAAGTGGAGGAAAGGTAGAAAAATGAAAGAGTGGATATTTACAACCGACCACAAGCGGGTCGGTATCAGTTACCTCGTGGGGTCCATGGCGGCCTTTGCGGTGGCGGGCACGATGGCCCTCCTTATCCGCATGGAGCAGTTCAACCCCGGACCGGGCATCACCGATAACCCGCACACCTACAACACCTGGCTGTATTTCCACGGTGCGGCGATGATCCTGGCCTTCTTGATCCCCGGCCTCACCGGCTTCGCGGCCAACTACTTCCTGCCGCTGATGATCGGCGCGCCGGACGTGGCGTTCCCGCGGGTCAACTCCTTCTCGGTTATGCTGTTCTGGCTCGCCATCGTGTTGGCGCTCCTTAACTTCGTGATCCCGGATCCGGCCGACATCATGTGGACCGGCTATCCGCCATACTCGGTCATGACGGAAGGCAACACGGCATGGTACGTCTTCGTCGTCCACATGATGGGCTTCTCGTCCATCCTGGGCGCCATCAACTTCCTCACCACCGTTATCTACATGCGCGCTCCGGGCATGGGCTGGAACCAGCTGAACGTGTTCGTGTGGGGAACCGTTACCGCGTTCGTGATGCAGTTGATCTTCATCCCGGCGTTGGCGGCGGCAGTGACCCTGCTCCTTTTCGACAAGTACCTCGGCACGCACTTCTTCGACCCGGCGGCGGGCGGCGACGTGCTTCTGTATCAGAACATCTTCTGGTTCTACTCGCATCCCGCGGTGTATGTGATCCTGCTCCCCGCGTTGGGCATCCTCTTCGAGATCGTCGCGACGATGTCGAAGAACCCGGTGTTCAACTACAAAGCCTGCATCTACGGCGGCTTCTGGGGCACCACCTTGCTCGCGGGCGAGGTGTGGATTCACCACCTGTACGTTTCGGGCATGCCCGACTGGCTACGCATCGGCATGATGGTGAGCACCATCCTCATCTCGATACCGGTCGGCCTTATGACCATCTCGCTGTGGGGCACCCTGTACCGCGGCGCGATCACCTTCAACACCGGCATGATGTATGCCTCCGGCGCGCTCTTCTTCTTGCTGTTGGGCGGCCTCACCGGTATACCGAACGCGATGACCGTGGTTGACTTGCACATCGGCGAAACGTCGTTCGTGCACTCGCACTTCCACTACGTCATGGCGATGCTGGCGACCTTCGCCCTCATCGGCGGCGTGTACTACTGGTTCCCGAAAATGACCGGCAAGTACGCCAACGAAGGCATCGGCAAACTGGGCTTCTGGCTCAATTTCATCGGCGTGAACGTGACCATGTTCCCGCTGATGCTCATTGGACCGCTCGGCATGCCGCGCCGCTACTACGACTATCCGATGGTGCCGGAACTGGCCCCGATGCACCACCTCGCGACCTACGGTTCGCTGATAGTCCTTCTGGGCATGGCCATCACGCTCATCAACTGGATCACCAGCGCCATCGCCGGTGAAAAGGCTCCGTTGAACCCCTGGGGTTCCAAGTCCCTCGAATGGACGCACACGGACAGCCCTCCAGGACCAGGCAACTTCAAGGGTGGCACGCCTGTCATCACTGAAGACTGGACGCCGTACAACTACGGCAAGTAACGTTACGCATAATGCGGGGGCCCGCAAAGGCCCCCGCAACTTTTTTGGTTTGGGGTTCCTAAGGGGGGAATGAGGTGGCGCCGGAGGCGTCGGCCTCATTTTTTTTTGGAGAAGAGAATAGGGAGCTCATGATGAACAAACAGGAATTGGCAACAGGCTTCAAGAGCGGCGGCGAAAAATGGGTCTTGGGACTTGCGATCACCCTCACGTATGTGCTGATGATTTTCGGCAACGTGGTGACGACCACTGGTTCCGGACTGGCGTGTCCCGATTGGCCGTTATGCTACGGCACGGTTAACCCGCCCAAGGAAATCTCCGTTTGGATCGAATGGGGCCACCGGCTTATCGGCGGCACCACCGGCATATTCATTCTCGCCTCCGCCTTTTTGATATGGAAAAAGGCCTCAAGCGCCCTTAAATTCTTCCTGAAGATCGCGGTGGGGCTTATCCTGCTGGCGGTCCTTCTGGGCGGCGCCATCATTATCGTGGACGCGCCGTTGCTCGACAGCGTTTTGCGCATTACGGTGGTCTCCAGCCACATCATCGTGGCGACCGTCATCTTCACCACCATGATCGTTGCCTACTACTCCGTTTCGTCCGGCACCAGCGCGGGACGCCGGAATTACCAGCTTGGCCTTTTCGCCTTGGTTTATCTTCAGATCGTGCTGGGCATCATCGTCCGCTATTCACGCTCCTCGATGGCCTGCCCCGATTGGCCGCTGTGCCAGGGGAGCCTCCTGCCGCCGCTGTTCACCCCCGAAGTGATGTTGCACTACACGCACCGGCTGGTGGCATATACCGTGTTCTTCATCACGCTGTGGGACTTGGTGCGCACCGTGCGCGCCGGGGACAATTACCAGCGCTCCGCGGTTACATTCGGGCTGGTTCTGCTTCAGGCGTCCATCGGCATCGGCATCATCCAGAGCCAGATGTTCCTCCCCCTCCTTGTATTGCACGGGGCGGTGGGGTTCCTCTTCCTCGGATGGGTGGCCTACCTGGGAGCGCCCTTTATCGCTCCCGCGCAGGTAGCAAGCGAAAGCTAATATGGCCGACGCGAGGGTCTGGCCGGACAGGAAGCTGATAGTCGGTTTCCTCGTGTTGCCAAAGCCCGGCATCGTGGCGCTGGTCGTTGTTTCCACGTTCACCGGCCTTTATGTGGGGGGGCACGGCCTCCCGCCCGGCCACATCGCCTTTTGGACCCTTCTGGGGATGGGGCTGGCAACGGCGGGCGCGGCGGCGCTGAACAACTTCATAGATCGCGATATTGATTCCATCATGCGCCGGACCAGCGGACGCTCGGTGCCGTCCGGCTCGGTATCCGCCTCCGCCGCCTACATGGCGGGGACCGGATTGGTGATGGTGGCTTTGGTGCTTCTCAAAATATTCGTCAGCGGACTGGTGACGGTGCTCACCGGCGCGGCGGTGTTCATCTACGTCGTGCTGTACTCGATGTTCCTGAAACGGCGCACTCCGCTTGCCACCCACATCGGCGGCATCGCGGGGGCCATGCCGCCGCTCATCGGCTACGCGGCGGCGCACGGCGAGTTGGACATGCAGGCGGTGATCCTGTTCCTCATCATCGTGGTGTGGCAACAGCCGCACTTCTGGTCGCTGGCGCTCAAGTACCGCGAGGACTACGCGCGGGCCAACGTGCCGATATTGCCGGTGGCAAAAGGGGTGGAGATCACCAAGCAGAGGATTCTGCTGTATGTGCTCCTGCATTTCCCGGTCATGTGGCTCCCGTACCACTACCAGATGGCGGGGGTGTACTATTTCGCCACGGCGATGACCTTGAGCGCGCTGTATCTGGCGGCCACCGTGAAATTCGTCTTTTCCGCGCAGGGGAAGGAAATGACCATCTTCCACCTTTCAAATTCATACCTCATGATCGTGTTCGCGGCCATGATGGCCGACGCGATCCGGTAAACAACAAGGAGATTTGGCGACAATGAGGAATTCATACACCGGCAAATGGTTCATGCTCTCCATCCTCTCGCTGGGGCTGGGCGGGAGCTTCGCGTTTTTGGTGGGGATGTCCCGCGCCCCGTTCGTGGAAAAATATCTGCCGCATGACTACTTCCAGCACGCGCTGGTGGGGCATGTGAACCTGGCGATACTCTTCTGGCTTTTGCTCTCCACCGTCGTGATGTGGAGCGCGCATTTCAAAACGCCGGGGTTGAAAACCGCCTTTTACCTCGCGCTGGCCGGCACCGCGCTGGTGGCGTTCGCCGCGCTGTTCGGGAGCGGCGACGCGGTGCTGAACAACTATGTGCCCGCGCTGGTGAACCCGTTCTTTTTCGCCGGGCTGGCGCTGTTTTTCGCCGGGTTTTCCGCCAACGTGTTCCGGTTTTCCAAAGAGGCGTTCGCGGGGCTTTCATCGGATGATATGGTGAAAAACGCGCTTTCCGCCGGGGTCTGCATCGGGCTGGTGCTCATCGGGGCGGTGGTGGCTTCGCTCCTCCTGCTCGGCGGCGATATAAGCGTGTACCACCAGCAGGTGTATTACGAGCGGCTGTTCTGGACGCCGGGGCATATCCAGCAGTTCCTGAACGGCTCGATGCTGGTTGCCGTGTGGTACGCGCTGGCGAAAGTGGCGCTGGGGGTCGAGGCGAAGTTCTGGCCGTTCCTGAAATCCGCGAACAAGGCGCTGATAATCTCAGCGTCGTTGCTTTTGGTATTGCTCTTCTTCTTCGACCCGCTGGACAAACCGTTACGGGTGGGGGCGGAGATCATCTACGGTATCGGGTTGGGTATCCCGCTTTTTCTCCATATCGGGAACATTGTCCGGCAACTGTGGGGGGCAAAGCTGGATTTTAAAAACCCGCCGGTGGTGGCGCTGGTGTTTTCCATGTCCATCTACCTGTTCGGCATACTTATCGCTTACGCGGGGTTCAATAACGATACCCGCGTTCCCGCGCACTACCACGGCGCGGTGACGGCGCTCACGCTGGCGCTTATGGGCTTCGCCTACAACGCGCTGAAAACCGACCGACTGCGGATATTCTTCAATAAGGTGGCGACCGCCCAGCCGTACATCTACGGCGTGGGGATGCTGATATTCATCACGGGGCTTTTCGTATCCGGCTTTTTCGGCGCGCCGCGCAAAACGCCGGGCGTGGAATACACCCAAAACCCGGTGGTCATCGCCAGCATGGGGCTGATGGGGATAGGGACGCTGTGCGCGGTTATCGGCGGCGCGGCGTTCGTCTGGTACGTTTGCGTGACGCTGTACAAGGACCAGCCCGCCGAAAACCCGTGATCCGCGCGCCAATGGCCCCGTGGCGGCGATTGGTGCTATAATTTGCCGCTTGAATGGGAAACCGTGTACCGGGCCGCTTTAAGGCCCTATTGAAGGAGCGAGACGATGGCTGATGAAACACCGCAAACATCGGGACCGAAGATCCCCAAATGGGTGGTCGCGCTGATACTGTTCGGCTTGGTCGTTTTCATGTACATAAGCGTGAGCTACAAGATCAGACATTTTGGGCCGTGACCGCGAGATAAACCGCGGAGGCATAATGACAGCCGTAGAGACCCGCGACATCCGCTACTCCTACCCCGCGCGGGGAAAAGCCAAAGGGGGGATGGCGCTCAAAGGCATCACCCTGAACGTGCAAAAAGGGGAGATATTCGGCTTTCTGGGGCCGAACGGATCCGGCAAGACCACCCTGTTCAGGATACTCTCCACGCTGGTGCGCCCCACCGACGGCGACGCATTCATCTTCGGCCACGACCTGAAAAAGAATTACGACGCCGCCCGCCGGGCGCTCGGCGTGGTGTTTCAGCATCCGAGTTTGGATAAAAAGCTGACCGTGGAAGAAAACCTTGTCCACCACGGACATATCTACGGCATCCGCGGCGAGGAACTCCGCCGCCGGGTGGAGCAACAGATGGAGCGGTTTGGATTGACCGCGCGGCGGGAAGAATTCGTGGAGACCCTTTCCGGCGGTTTCCGCAGGCGCGTGGAACTGGCCAAAAGCCTGATACACTCGCCGGAGCTTTTGATACTCGACGAGCCTTCCACCGGGCTGGACCCCGTGGCGCGGCGCGAACTGTGGGACACGATAACCATGTTGAGAAACAAACAGGGCCTGACTGTGCTGGTGACCACCCACCTCGGCGAAGAGGGGGACCGGTGCAACCGGTTGGCCATACTGAACGAGGGAAACATCATCGCCAGCGGGACTCCCGACGAACTGAAATCGGAGATCGGCGGCGACGTGATAACCATAAGCGCCGCCGCGCCGGAAGATTTCGCCGCGCGGATACGGCAAAAATTCAACGTGCATCCGCAGGTGGTGGAAGGCGCGGTGCGGATAGAGCTGGCGCGGGGGCACGAGTTCATCCCGCAGGTGGTGGAGGCGTTTCCCGGCCTGGTGCAGGCGGTCACGCTGGGCAAGCCGACGCTGGAAGACGTGTTCATCCACCGCACCGGCAAAAAGCTGTGGGCGGAAGCGCAGGCGGAGTCAGCGGCGTGAACCACTTGGCGCTTGCTTCGCTTTCGCTGTGGCGGCGGGAGATGGTGCGCTTTTACCGCGATAAAAGCAGGGTGATCGGCGGGCTGGTGCCGCCGGTGATATTCTGGCTGTTCATCGGCTCCGGCCTTTCCGGCTCGTTCAGCGTGGGGGGCGGCACGAACGTGCTGAACTACCGCCAGTACTTTTTCCCCGGCACGCTGGTGCTGATATTCCTCTTCACCGCCGTGTTCTCCACCATCTCCATCATCGAGGACCGCAAGGAAGGGTTTTTGCAATCCGTGCTGGTCGCGCCATTGCCGCGGCTGGCCATCGTGTTCGGCAAA
>JACRGR010000054.1 GCA_016212275.1 Nitrospinota bacterium
AATACTCGATGGTGAAGGCGCGGTGCTTCAGGAATAACGGCACGAGGATAAGCCGCTTCTTTTTATCCAACGAAATATTCATCGGGCCGACAAGGCCGTGCGTGAGCAGTACCGGCTTGTAATCCGCCCCAAGTTTATAGAGATGTCCGCGGGTGAAACTGGAGACGAACAGGGTTCCATCCACGTCCATATCCAGCCCCACCAGCCCGCGCGCGGGGAGTGTGGCAAGTATTTCCAGCTTGCCCGCCATGTCCAGCGCGCCCACCATCCCCCGGCCCAGCGTCACGAAAAGCTTGTTCCGTTTTTTGCCGAATACCATGCCATTGGGGGAGTCCAGCGCTTTGCCGGTGGCGAACACTTCCACGGCATTCCCCTTGGCGGGATTTATAAGAAAAATCTGCCCGCCCACCGTATCGCTGGCGAAAATCTTTCCGTCCGGTCCAATGGCGACATCGTTGAGGTACTTCGCTTTCATCGGCGAAAGGTCAATATCCGCCACGGGCGCGCCAGTGGCTTTGTCGAACCCGCGCACGCAATCAATATCCGCCACATACAGCGTATTCCCCGCGATGGCTATTCCCTTGGGGGCATGGAGAGTGACACCGTTCTTCCCGCCTTCCACCAGCTTGAGCGTTTCCACATTTCCATCCGCATCAAGGAGCGTAATGAACGCGTGATTATCCTTCGACGCCGGGCGGCCCTGCACGTTGGAAATGTAATATTTGCCGGTCGCCTCATCCACGATGAAGCTTTGCGGATGGGCAAGCCCCGTGACCTCGAACGCCAGCGCGGGCGGCGCAAAAAGAGCCACCACGGCGGCCATCCGGGCCGCCCACAGGAGTATCCGGGTCATCGCGCCGAAACGCCCGCGGGAACCATTTCGCGCATCGGTTCTTGCGGGAACGGCATGGCCGGGACGTTCACGCCCGGAGGGTAAATGGAGGACGCGATAAGGCCGTACCCCCGAATTTCGATCTCAAGCTGTTCCATTTCCCGCGCAATACGTTTTGCCCGCGATTCAAAGTCCATAGCTCCCTCCTAACAATTCCACCGGTTCGCCATTACCTTTTTCAGCGCGCATTCCTGCCCGTCGCTCGCGCACAGCGGCAGTACCACGCGCCCCTCCATCTCGTCCGAAAGCGCCACGCGCCGGCCACCCGCGAACGGCGAAAACCGTTCCGGCAGGCTCTCCGGAATGCGCTCCGCCGTATCCGCAAGCGCCGACTGGCCGCACCAGAAAAAACAGTCTATCGTTACCGTGTCCGCGTTCCTGTTGCACACGGCCTTTCACTCCAGCTTCAGTTCCACCGGCGCGGCGCCGCCCGAAAGCGCCACGCGGGATTGCTCGATTGATTCCACCTTTAGCCCGGCGAACGGATCGCCGATCTTTACCAGCGAACTGGAACTTTGCCCCCGAAGCCGCAACAGCGCCGAGCGCTTGTCCGGCTCCGCATGGTAGATGATGCCGTCCAAAACGACTGACGGCGCGGGGGCCGCCTGCGCTGGCGTTCGGCGCGCAGACGGCTCGATCCCGGCCGTTTCCATCGGTTCCCGGCGGACAGGGCGTGCCGCGGTTTCCTGAGAAACCTCCTCCTCATCCGCGTACTGCGGCACGGCCCTTTTGTCCGCCTGTTTCCTGCCCATCGCCATCTGCTTTTCGGGGCGCCGTTCCTTTTCAATCCCTCGGCCCATCGGCTCCCGCGATTCGCGTTTGGCAATTGGCGTTTTATTTACCGCCGTAAGGTCTATAACATGCTCCTCCGCCGGCGCGACCACCACCATCGGCCTGACCTGTGGCGCGCTCGGCTTTGCGGTAACCGGCGCGGCGCTTTGCACCGCCACTGCTTCGGCACGCGGCACGCCAGGGGTCAATAACGCATAGCTTCCGTACAAAACCCCCGCGGTCAGCGCAACCAAACCGCATGTGATGATGACCCGTCCGGTGAAGGGCAAAACACCGCCTCCCGGCTTGCGGTCATGCAACAGCCGTTGTTTTATGTCTATCTGCGGCTGTTTTTGAAGCCTTTTGTCCTGCTCCACTTTGCGGAGCGCGTCGAGAATTATGCTCATTGCACTCCCCGATCACGATAGCCGTGGAGTTTTGTAGTCGGGAAGCAATCCATATATCAGCATCCGGGTCACGGCCCCGGCCTGGCCGTCGGCATTCAGCTGGTTTTCCGATTGGAACCTGATGACCGCGCGGGCCGTTTTTTCGCCGTACACGCCGGTCACGTTGCGCGCGTCGCCGATATAGCCCAGCCTGTGCATGCTTTCCTGGAGCCACTTCACGGTCTTGCCGCGGTCGCCCCGTTTCAGGTTCGCCGGGCCGCCCGAAAAGTCTTTCCACAGTATGTACGCCTTGCCGTTCCAGTGCTTTTCCAGCCATTCTTGGCTTACGGTGTCCGCCGCCAGTCCGGTCTTGAACTGTTCACCGGCCGCCGCAACCACCGGCACGAAACCGGTCCTCCCGCTCTCGTCCGTCACTTCGAGCACCGCCGGATAGTTGAGCGCCTTGAGTTGCGCCATATCCATCTTGCCGATCAGGCAGTCCATTTTCCGCGCTTGCGCCACCTGGCTGATGCCGCGGGCCTCGTCGTCGCGCGTGAGCGGTTCGGCTATCTCCCACGCCGCGAGCACGCTGTTCACCGCCGCCGTGCGCCCGTTCGACTCGAAAAACACTTCCGTTTTCGGCGCGGCAGGTTGCGCGGGCGGGGGGCCGCCCGCCGGTCCCGCCACCGGCGCCGGAGAGTTCGGCAGATCCTCCACTGCCACTTCCGGCGCAAGGGCCGCCTCGGTCCCCGGCTGGGGGGCGGACTGAGCCGCCGAAGAGCTTGAAGGCGGGTTTTCCACCACCGCTTTTGCTTCAGCGGTGAACACACCGGAAAACGCGCCCGTTGAAACCAATAGCCACAATGCCGCCGCCGACGTAAGCACCGCCAGCGCGGACGTGATACGGGACATAAAGCTGATATGCGCCGCCCTGCCGGTTACGTCGCGGATGCACTTGCGGACGATCTTCACGCTCACCGTGCGCTCGCCCAGCGAATAGGCGGCCAAAAGGCTCCGGTCGCACAGCAGATTTATGAGGCGCGGGGTTCCTTTCGAGAACCGGAATATCTCGCGCAGGGCGCGTCCGCTGAAGATGTCCAAATGCCCCCCACCGGCCATGCTCATCCGGTGGCTGATGTATTCCGCCATCTCCTGATAGTTCAGCGAGTACAGGCGGCACCACACCGAAATGCGCTGGCGCAACTGGCGGAGCGAGTCGTTTTCCAGCATCTGGTCCAATTCCGGCTGGCCCACCAGGATTATCTGGATGAGTTTTTGGGTTTCCGTTTCAAGGTTCGACAGCAGGCGTATCTGCTCCAGCACGCTGGGGGAGAGGTTTTGCGCCTCGTCTATCAGCATGATGACCCGCTTGTCGTTTTTCTTTTGTTCAAGGAGATAGTTGTACAAAACATCCTGCAGAGCCTTTTTGGTGGCGTAGCGGTGCTCTATCCCCAATTCCTTGTTCAGGCTTTTCAGCAGTTCCAGGTCGTCCAGATTCGGGTTGAATATGTACGCGATGTTGCAGGTATCGGGAAGCTGGTTCAAAAACGAGCGGCAGATGGTGGTCTTGCCCGTCCCCACCTCGCCGATAAGCACCACAAAGCCGACGTGCTCCTTCACGCTGTAAAGAAGTTGCGCGTAGCTTTCCTTGTGGTTCTTGCCGAGGTACAAAAACTTCGGGTCCGGCGTCAGATTGAACGGCTTTTCTTTTAAACCAAAAAACTTCGTATACATTCTGTTTCCCCTATAGTCCTTGCCCTTCTTTAAGCATGTTATGTGCCAAATGAATTCCATGCTCATAACTATTTGTTTTGATTGTCTGTATTTTCATCGAATAAGGGGCAACACTTTATCCCCACTCATTTTTTGTAGGTCGCCCGGCGCGCGACCACATTTTTTGCAGAACCGGCACTTTCGGCTATAATCGCCCAATGGCGGAAGAAAAGATAAAGTTCGAAAAAGCCCTTGAACGGCTTGAGGAGATCGTCGCCACCCTGGAAGGGGGCGACATGGAACTGGAAAAATCGCTCAAGATGTTTGAGGAAGGGATAAAAATGGCCCGCGCCTGCCAGACCCACCTGGCGCAAGCCGAAAAGAAGATAGAAAAACTGGTAAAAGACCAAAAGGGGGAACTCGCCACCGAGCCGATGGAGGAGGAGCCGGAAGAAGGGGACGCGGATGACGACGTCCCATTTTGACCGCATCCGGGCCGACGTAGAAGAGGAACTGCACCGCATCTTCGACGAACGGCCCCGCGTTCCCCAGCACCTGCGCGAGGCGATGATGTACTCCGTGTTCGCCGGGGGCAAACGGTTGCGCCCCACGCTGGTGGTGGCGGCGGCTGAAGCGGTTGGTGGCAATCGCCAAGCGGCGCTCCCGACAGCCGCCGCGTTCGAGATCATCCATACCTACACGCTCATCCATGACGACCTTCCGGCGATGGACAACGATTCCCTGCGCCGGGGACTGCCCACCAACCACATTAAATTCGGCGAGGCCACCGCGATACTCGCGGGAGACGGCCTTTTAACCCTTGCCTTCGAGGTGATGGCCGAAATTCCGTCCGGCGCATCCGTAGATCCTGCCGCGCTGGTGCGCGTCATCCGCACGGTGGCTCAGGCGGTTGGTTCCGAGGGAACCGTGGGGGGCCAGCAGGCGGATATGGAAAACGAGGGGAAACAGGCCGACCTGAAAACCTTGGAATACATCCACGCCCACAAGACCGGCACCATGATAACCGCCGCCGTTGAGGCGGGCGGGCTTTTGGGCGGCGCGTCCGACGGCGAGCTTTTGGCGCTCACCACCTACGGCAAAAAGATCGGGCTCGCCTTCCAGGTGTTCGACGACATTCTGGATGTGGTGGGGGACGCGAAAACGCTGGGCAAAAACACCGGCGGCGACCAGAAAAAGAAAAAGACCACCTACCCCGCCCTGATGGGGCTGGAAGAATCGAAAAAATTCGGGTACGCGCTGGTGGCCGAAGCAGTCGCGGCGCTGACACCCATTAAAGGAGACACCGAACATTTGAAGTTCCTCGCCGAATATGTGGCGAAAAGGGCGAACTGATGAAACTCCTGCCGAACATCAAGGGGCATGCCGACATCCAGCCGCTTTCCGTGGGAGAAATGGAAACGCTGGCTCAAGAGGTCCGACAGGTCATCATAGACGCGGTATCGAAAAACGGCGGCCACCTTTCGCCCAACCTGGGCGTGGTGGAACTGACCATCGCGCTCCACCGGGTGTTCGATTTCGCCAGTGATAAAATCGTGTGGGACGTGGGACACCAATGCTACGCGCACAAGCTCCTTTCGGGGCGCTTTGACCAATTCCCCACGCTCCGGCAGGAGGGGGGCATCTCCGGCTTCCCGCGCAGGGAGGAAAGCCCCGCCGACGCGTTCAACACCGGCCACGCGGGGACGTCCATATCCGCCGCGCTCGGCTTTGCCACCGCGCGCGACCTGCACCGGCAAACGCACGATGTGCTGGCGGTCATCGGCGACGGCTCCATGACCTCCGGCCTTTCATTCGAGGGATTGAACAACGCCGGGGCGCACAAAACGGACCTCATCGTCATCCTCAACGACAACGAGATGTCCATCTCGCCCAACGTGGGAGCGCTTTCCAAGCACCTCAACCGCATCATTTCGGGCGAAATGTACAACCGCCTGACGAAGGACGTGGACGTTCTGCTGAGCAAGGTCCCCGGATTCGGATCGCAGATGAGCAATCTGGCGCACCTGCTGGAAGACGCGGTGAAATCGGTCATCAAAGGGCTGTTCGTTCCCGGCCGCCACTTCGAGGACCTGGGCTTCCGCTACTTCGGCCCGATAGACGGCCACAATCTTCCGTTCCTCATCGAAACGCTGGAAAGCGTGAAAAAGCTGAAAGGGCCGCGCCTCATCCACGTCGTGACCAAAAAAGGAAAAGGGTACGTCCACGCGGAGGAAAAAAGCGGCCCGTTCCACGGCACATCACCGTTCGTGGTATCCACGGGCAAAAAGGTGGCCGCCCCCGCGCTCTCCTACACCGCGGTGTTCGGCAAGACCATGGTGGAATTGGGGCAGGTGGACAAGCGCGTGGTGGGGATCACCGCCGCCATGCCGGACGGAACCGGGATGGTGGAGTTCATCGAAAAATTCCCGGATCGCGCCTTCGACGTGGGGATTGCCGAACAACACGCCGCCACGTTCGCCGGGGCGCTTGCCGCCGAGGGGTTCCGTCCCGTCGTCGCCATCTATTCCACGTTCATGCAACGCGCCTACGACAGCGTGGTGCATGACGTGTGCAATATGAACCTGCCGGTGACGTTCGCCATAGACCGCGCCGGCATCGTGGGGGACGATGGCTCCACCCACCAAGGGGTGTTCGACCTTTCCTTCATGCGCGGCGTGCCGAACATGGTGGTGATGGCCCCGAAGGATGAAAACGAACTGCGCCACATGCTGTTCACCGCGGTGAATCACAACGGCCCGTCGTGCGTGCGCTACCCGCGCGGCAACGCGCTGGGGGTACCGCTGGACCAGCGCCTGCACGAACTGGAGATCGGCAAGGCGGAACTTTTGCGCGAGGGGAACGACCTGTTGATCTGCGCCATCGGCAACCGCGTGCCCGACGCGGTGGAAGCGGCGAGAAAACTGGAAAAGGACGGCTATTCCATCGCGGTCATCAACGCGCGCTTCGCCAAGCCGGTGGATACCGCGCTCATCGGCGCGTGGGCCAAGCGGTGCGGGCACATCCTGACGGTGGAAGAGAACGCGCTGGCGGGCGGCTTCGGCTCGGCGGTGTTCGAGGAATTGCGCTCCGCGGGGCTGGGCCATATCCCCGGCATGGCGCTGGGGGTGCCGGACGTTTTCGTGGAACATTCCACGCAGGACAGCGCCCGCAAAAAGTTCGGGCTGGACGCCGACGGCATCTACGCCAAGGCGAAGGAACTGCTGAAGGTGCGCACCGAACTGGAAAAATTCGTTTTCGAAAAGAACAAGAAAACGGAGTTAAAATAAACGCATGAAGTTGCAGGTGCATGTCGAGCGGGACGAGGCGGGCTATTTCGTTGCCGAGGTTCCCGCGCTACCGGGCTGTGTTTCGCAGGGAAAGACCAAGGACGAAGCCATCAAGAATGTCCAGGAAGCGATTGAAGGATGGCTGGAAGTCATGGGGTCCAGAACTATGTACCGCAAGGAAGAACTGGTAGAGGTCGTCGTCTGAATGGGCGGCCTGAAACTTTGTTCAGGCGCCGACGCGGTAAAAAAGTTCCAACAAGCCGGGTGGAGCATTGACCGGCAAAAAGGATCTCACGTCATGCTGACCAAAGAGGGATATGAATATACCCTCTCTATTCCGCAACATTCTGAACTGGGACCCGGCCTCCTGCGCAAAGTGATAAAACAGGCTGGCCTTTCCGTTGATGAGTTCAACAGGCTTTAACCATCTCAAGCATGAGTCCCAAAAAAGGAAAACGGCTGGACGTTCTGCTCGTGGAGCGCGGCCTGGCGCCCACGCGGGCGAAGGCGCAAGCGCTCATCCTCGCGGGGCTGGTATTCACCGGCGACAAAAAACTGGAGAAGGCCGGAATGCTCGTGGATGGAACGTCGGCCATCGAGGTGCGCGGCAAGGACCACCCTTACGTCTCGCGTGGCGGCGTAAAGCTGGAAACCGCCCTCAACACCTTCGCCATTGACGTGAACGGCGCAAACGCGCTGGATGTGGGAGCCTCCACCGGCGGGTTCACCGACTGCCTCCTGCAACGCGGCGCGAAGCATGTGGTGTCGCTGGACGTTGGCAAGGGGCAGATGGACTGGAAACTGCGCACCGACCCGCGGGTAACGCTCATCGAGGAGTTCAACGCGCGCACCATATCGCCCGAAACGCTCAACTGCGGGCCGTTCGATATTGCCACAATAGATGTGTCGTTCATCTCGTTACGGCTTATCCTCCCCCCCGTGGTCAGTGTGCTGGCCGGGAACGGAACCATCATTGCCTTGGTGAAACCGCAGTTCGAGGCGGGACGGGAAGAGGTGGGCAAAGGGGGGATAGTGAAAGATCCGAAAGTGCAACAACGGGTGCTGGACGGCATCCTCGCCTTCGGGCAGTCGCTCGGCCTTTCCGTCGTGGGGCATGTGGAGTCCGGCATTTTGGGCGCGAAGGGAAACCGCGAGTTCCTCGCGGTGTTTAAAAAATGAAGATCATCTGCATCGGGCGGTCCGGTGGGGAGAACGGCATAGAAGCCGACATGCGCGCCTTGCGGTCGCTGGGGCACGGGTGCGGCATCGTCTCCACCTCATCCGCCGACAATGTGGCATTTCAGCTCGAACAGGCACTGGGCGGACTTTTCGCGGAACGGGCGGTCATCAAAGCCGGGGCGTTGGGGAATGGCGATGCCGGAAAAGCCTTGGGAGAAAGCTTTGCCCTGCGGGATGACCTGATCGTTTACGAGCCGCCGTCCGGAACCGAAGTGGCCGAAAGTTTTATTCCGCACGTCAGCCTGCTGGTGCTGAAGGGAAATACGGAGCCGGAGGAATGGCTCCGGCGCGGCGCGAAAGCCGTTATCCTCCGCGGCGAAGATGGCACGAACCGGTTCCGGGACGGTCAGGGTGATTTTTGGATTTCCGGGGGAAAGCCTGTCGTCGACTCCCAATATTCCTGCGCGGTGTGTGCCGCGCTGGCGGAAGGGAACGACATGCGCGAAGCGGTGACGCTTGCGATAGCGCGGGAACGCCTCTCCGGGAATGTTCCCGTTTCCGCGCCAATCGAACCGGACGCCCTTCCATCCATAACTTTTAGCGGCCAAGCGGAACCGCCATTCCCGCCTATCGAATCCACCGGTACGGAGTTCTACCCGATCGTTGACCGCACCGCCTGGATCAAACGGTTGGCGCCGCTCGGCATCGCCATATTTCAACTGCGGATAAAAGACCTCAATGGCGCGGAACTGGAAAAGGAGGTGGCCGAGGCCGCCGAATATGCCCGTGCGAACAACATCCGGCTTTTCATAAACGACCATTGGGAATTGGCGATGAAACATGCCGCGTACGGCATCCATTTGGGACAGGAAGACCTTTTGACCGCCGACCTGGCCGCCATCCGGCAGGCCGGATTGCGGCTGGGCATAAGCACGCACAACCACTTCGAGGCGGCGGTGGCGCGCGGCCTGCGCCCATCCTACGCGGCGCTGGGACCGGTGTTCTTCACAAAACTGAAGACAATGCGTTTCGCCCCGCAAGGAGTGGAAAAACTCGCCCGTTGGAAAAAACTGCTCCCCTGCCCCATCGTGGCCATCGGCGGCATCACCCTCGAAAACGCGCCGGATGTCCTGAAAGCGGAACCCGATTTCATCTCCGTGGTCGGCGACATCGCAAACGCCCCGGATCCCGAAGACCGCGCCACCCGCTGGCTGTCCCTGTTCTCCCGCCACCGCTAACCGCGCTTTGAAACCGTTTTTTGGGGGAACCTTTTCTGGAGAAAAGGCTTCCCCCAAACCCTTTCCAAAAGACTTTTGATTCATGAACCGCATCCCCCTTTGCGGGGGATGTGGTTCATGAACGATAAAGCTTTTTGGGGAGTGTTTGAGAGTACCTTTTTCCCGAAAAAGGTACTCTCAATAAGTGTTTCAATGCGTCGTTAGCGGTGGCGCGGAACGCCGATGCGCGGGCAGATGGTTTGCAATACGCACCGCGAACAGAACGGCGAGAGGGGCAGGCAGACGTTTTGTCCGAACGCAACCAGCAGGTCGTTGTACTCGATCCAGTATTTTGGCGGGAGTTTTTTCCGCAATGCCATTTCCGTTTGTTCCGGCGTGGCGGTCTTCACATATCCCCATCTGTTCGAGATGCGATGCACATGCACGTCCACGCAGATGCCGGGGAGGCCGAACCCCACCGTCACCACCAGGTTGGCGGTCTTGCGCCCGATGCCTTTGATTGCCAGCAGTTCATCCAGCGTGCGCGGCACGTTCCCGCCGTGTTTTTCGATGAGCGTTTTGCAAACATGGTGGAGGGTTGCCGCCTTCACTTTATAAAACCCGACGGGAAAAATGAGCTTTTCCAACCGGGGAATCGGGATGCCGAGAATGCCTTCCGGCGTAACGGCCTCGGCGAAAAGGCGGTCGCTGGCCTCGTGGGTGGTTTTGTCCTTCGTTCGCAGGGAGAGGATGGTGGATACCAGCACCTTGAATGGCGAATCGGCGAAATGCCCCACCACCGGCACCTTGAATTTCGCCACTTCCCGCCGCAATGCCGTGACCGCCCTGCCCACCGGAAATTCCCCTGATTTTTTCATGGCACCAAATTATGTCATACTAACGTCTGTACCGCTTCCCCAAAACCGGGCATCCGGCGCGGGGGGGAGGGGCGGAAAAATCACCGGAGAGGGACCAGCGGAACAATGGCGGAAAAACGCGCGCAAAAGGTATTCGTCACCGCGCTTGCGGTCGTGCTTATCGCCATGGCGGGAATCGCCTTTTTGTTCAACCGGCTGGGCCGGAGCATCGAAAGCTACATGACCGGCAAGTTCACCGAAGAACAGCTACTGCTCGCCCGGCAGATAAAAGGGCACATCGAGGACAAATTCCATTCAACGGAAAACCAGTTGGAAACGTACCGCAGGATATTCGAGCTGGAAGGCATCCCGGCGCGGCTTGCGGCGGGGCGGTGGAACGGGCAAGACGCATGGATCACCGCGCTGGTCAAAACGGACATCGGCCACCTGCTGATGCAAAACCCTATCTTCGTCCGGTTCGCCGTGACCGACGCGAAGGGGTATCCCGTCCTCTATGTGCAAAATATCGGGGGCGTGCCGCGGACGGTGTACGCGGGAAAACCAATAAAAACGGACGATGACGGTTTCCAGCCCGTCGGCGAACGGATGGGGCAACCCAAGGCGCTGATTTCCGCCCCGCATGAGGTCAAATTGCACGACGGGGTCCTGACCTCCCGCCCCCGGCTTATTGACGTTTCCGTGCCGCTGATGGACGGGCCAAAGACGGCGGGTAGGGTGATCCTTTCCTTGGACATGGCATACCTCGCGACGATCATCTCCGGGAACGGCGGGGCCAACGGCACCGACCACCGCTGGCTGTTCGACGAGAACGGCAACCTGGTGTACTGCTCCCTCATCATGTCGCAGGAATACCACGACGAGGAAATACGCTACCTCGCGGGAAAGCCGATCGGGTCCTATGAACTTTCCTCGCACACCGACGGATCGCGCGACCTTCTCTCCGTCGTCCCCCTTGAGATCGGCGACAACCGGTGGACGCTGGTGGCGGAAGCCGGATTGGACGACGTTATTGGCCTTGTGCGGAACCTGCGACTGGTGCGCGCCGTTATCCTGTTCGTTCTCACGCTTCTGGCGGGCGCGGGCGCGTTGGTATTGTACCGGAACACCATGCGGCGCGTGGCCGCGGAGGAAAAAAGCCGGCTGATGGACCAGATAAGCGCGGAGGAGGAAAAATACCGCCGCCTCATCGAACTGGCGCCCGACCCGATCTTTCTGCTGGATACGGGACTGCGGATAGCGGATTACAACTCCATCGCGGCGTTCGCATTCGGCAAGGAGGGGAAGGAACTGCTCGGCCAGCATTTCGAGGAGCTGGTGGGGAACAAGGAAGAGCTATTGGAAAACATCCGGCTCATCGGCGAGGGGAAAGAGGGGAACCGGCTCGTGCACACCATCGCCTCCGCGGGAGGGAGGACGTTCCATTTCGAGGATACCACCGCGATCATCAAGACATCGGGCGGACAGGTCTATTACCAGAATTACCTGCGCAACGTGACTGAGCGAATCGAACTGGAAAACCGACTGCGGCAGGAAAAAGAGAACCTTGACCGGATCGTCGGCTCGCTGGGAGCGGGGCTGGCCATCTTCAACCATGACATGCAAATGGAATGGGCCAACAGCCGCTACCGCGAGTTCGCCGCGCGGATGAACTACCGCCTCACCGGGGAACGGTGTTTCATCTGCGCGAACGCGGAGGCGGGGGACTGCATCGTTCAACTGTGCCTTGCCACCCGGTCGTTCCAGAAGGCGGAGCGGACCTACATCGTGGAGGGAGGCCAGATGGCCCACTACCTTATCGCCGTTACGCCGCTCAAGGAGCCGGGTAGCGCGGACAAGGCGGTGGAAATGATCATAGACGTCACCGAGAGCAAGAACATGGAGGCTCAACTTCTCCAAAGCGAAAAGCTGGCCTCCATCGGCGAACTGGCCTCCGGCATCGCCCATGAACTGAACAACCCGATGGCGGGGATCATCGGGTACTCGGAACTGCTGATGGACGACCTGAAAGAGCAGGAAGGGCCGCGCCGGGACGCGGAGCGGATACACGGCGAGGCGATCCGTTGCTCGAAGATCATCCAGAACCTCCTCACCTTCGCCCGGCGGCACAAGCCGCAGAAAGGCGAGATAAGCCTCAACGACGTGCTGGAAGCCACCATTGACATCGTGGATTACGAGTTCAAGGTGAACAACGTGGTAATGAAAAAAGAGTACGCCCCGAACCTCAAGCTAATAATTGGCGATCATTACCAGATGCAACAGGTGTTCCTGAACATCCTCAACAACGCCTTCTTCTATCTGAAGGACAAACCGGGCGCGCGCTACATCATCGTCACCACCCGCAACAGCGCAAGAGGGGCGCAGGTGACGATAAAGAACAACGGCCCGAAAATAGACCCGGCCATCATCGGAAAAGTGTTCGATCCCTTCTTCACCACCAAGGAAGTGGGCAAAGGCACGGGGCTGGGCCTCTCCGTTTCGCACGGGATCATCGTTTCACACAAAGGGGAACTGACGGTGACCAACGTGGAAGACGGCGTGATGTTCACCGTGGACCTCCCCCCCGCCCCCGGGCAGGAGACGGCCTAGGCTTCGGAGGCGAGGCGGCGAAGGTGCGGCGGCAGTTTCCTGAAACCGGCGGGACGCTGTTTTTTCAGATAGCGCATGAACTCGCCGGGCGTGCGGAAATGCACTTTCACCGATTCATCGAAACTGCCGCCGTGGCACCCCCGCGCCGAATAGGTTCTGCACACCGAGGGGCGGCGCGCGTAGATGGCGCACCGGTTATCTTTCTTAAGATGCTTGCACCGGTTGTGGAACGCAACCGTCCAGTCGCCGTCGGTATCCAGGTAAACTTCCACCGCCCCGTGCAGGATATGCCACAAAAGGTATTCCACATGTTCCCGGCTATCCGGCTTTTCCACGATGATGCTCAAATAGGTGCAACACACGGCGGGGCACGTCTCGCACGGATTCGCGGAGACCGGTTTCGCTTTGGCCACGGTCAATCCCCTATCACCCGGCGCGTGGCCAATGGCATTTTTTTGAAAATAGCGGGACGGTGCTCTTTCAGATAGCGCAATAGTTCATCCTCGTTGTGGAACACGAACCGCGCCACGTCCTCGATTTTTTTCGCGCCCGGATAAGTATGCTGGGCGCATTGCTCCAGCTGGTGTTTCAGGCGGCACCGGTTGTCTGTGGTGAGTTGGCTACAGCGGGAAGGGACGAGCAAATGCCATTCCCCTTTCCGGCTGATGTACACCTTCGAGTTCTCGTGATAGATGTGCCACAGGAATGTTTCGATGGTGGAACGGGTGCGGGGATAGGTCATCTCCACGTTCACATAGCGGCAACTGAGCGGATTTTCCCGCGGGTCAATTCTTTTTTGCATGACGCGCAATGGTAGCACCACGGCGGGCGTTTGTCAGCCCGGGGATTTCCGGTAAGTTGTCATTAAAAACGGGCCGTCAGGCGATGGGGAGGTCAATGGTCATAAGCGTGCCGCGCGGTGCAAGGTTCTTCACCGTTATGCTCCCCTCGTGGTCGGCCACGATCCGGCTGACGATGGCAAGCCCCAGGCCGGTCCCCTTTTTCTTTGTGGAAAAATATGGCAGGAACACCTTGTCGAGGTCCTTTGCGTCTATGCCGGGCCCGTCGTCCATGATCTCTATCAGTACGCGCTGGCCGTCCGCGCCAAGCCGGGTGCGTATCTCTATCGTCCCCCCTTCCGGCACCGCGTCCACGGCGTTTTCCACCAGATTGCGGAACGCGCGGTGCATCTGCTCTTTGTCCAGCCGCACCAGACCGATGGCGGGATCGAAGTCCGTCCGTATGGCGATTCCCGGCTTCGTGTCGCGGTACATGGCGGCCACGTCGCCGATGATGTCGTGCAACGGCGTCATTTCCGGCGCGGCCTGGGGCAATTGCGCGAACCGCGAGAACTCGTCCACCAGCGTCCGGATGACCTCCACCTCCTGAATGATGACCCGCGTGGCGGAATCGAAATTCCGCTCGAAGGCGTCCTGGTCCTGCTCGTAATTGCGGCGTAAACGCTCGGCGTTTAGCCGGATGGGGGTGAGCGGGTTCTTTATTTCGTGGGCCATGTGCTTTGCTATCTCGCGCCATGCCGAGGTTTTCTCCGCCGCGATGATAGCGGTGATGTCCTCGAACACCACCACCACCCCCATAAAGATCCCCTCGGCGTCTTTCAACGAAGAGATATGCACCAGCAGGGTGTGTTGCACGCCGTCCACCGGCACCGGTATCTCCCGCTTGAGGTAGTCCTTCCCGCTCCGTCCCATTTCCCGCAAGAGGCCACGGATCGCCTCGAGGTGTTCCATCTCGAAAACTTCCTCGTAATATTTCCCCAGCATCCCGGCGCTTTTCAGGTGGAGTATCGCTAACGCCGAAGGATTGCAGGTGGAGATGTGTCCGCGCCCGTCAATGGAGATGACCCCCGCCGCGATGTTCGCCAGTATTGTTTCTATGTATTGCCGCCGATGATCCAGCTCGCGGTTTATCTCCACCAGTTCCTTGTGGCTTTGGTCCACTTTCGCGCGCGAAAGGGCCAAGTCCTCCGTCATCCGGTTAAAGGAGCGGATAAGCACCCCCACCTCGTCCCGCGTTTTTTCCTCCACGCGGACCGTCAGGTCCCCTTCGGAGACCTTTTGCGTGGCCTCCACCAGTTGGTGCAGGGGCACGGTGATGTCCCGCGCGAGGTACAGCGCGAACCACAGTGCGCCAAAGATGACCACCAAAGTCACCAGTAGGAGGGTGATCTCATACATCATCTTTATCGGCAAGCGCCTTTGCTTGAGTTGCTTGTATTCGTCCAGGGTGCGGGAGATGCGCTCGATCTTCTCCACTAGGCTCCGGTCAACCGGCTCCAAAAAGATGACCGCACCGGCGAGTTTCCCGTCCAGCCCCATCACCGGCGCAAGGCTGAAAATGTACGCGCCATCGCCCGCGGAACGGCTTTCCGTGACGGTCTCGCCCCGGCGCAGGCGGTCAACGAGCGGCTGGTCCAGCGCCTTTGGGGAAAGCGCCTCTTCCTTGGCGCCTTGCACGATCCGGGCAGAACGGCGGAAATCCGCACCATACACCGCGATCTCCTTTGCCTTATAGCGCGCCGCCGACTTCGCCAACACACCTTGCAGGTCCGCCTCTCCCTGCTGACCGACGATACCCGCCACGTCCGCCGCCTGCGCCGCCACCGCCTGTTCTGACTTGCGGTAGAAATTCTGCGCCACTTCCAGCGAGTCGCGCAACGAACGCTCGACGGTAAGGCTGGACCAGTTATCAATGGAATTGGTGATAAGGCCGCTTGCCACCACGAAGAGCAGGACGCAGGGGATGAGCGTGATCGCCAAAAACGCGAGAATGAGCTTTGTCTGGAACCGGGCGTTCGCGGCGCGCGCGTGCCGCTCCAGGTAGAACTTCACAAGATTGCGCCCCACCACCAGCGCCATCACCAAAAGGAGGATGATGTTGAGGTTCAGCAGGAAGAAGAGCGAGATGTTGTCTATACCGCCGATGCGGGGGCCGTCGTACAACAGCTTCCACATGGTGAACAGCAGGGAAAGGGTGAGCGCCGAGAAGAAGGCGATGCGGATGCGCCGCCACCGGCGCGCGCGCGCGGGCGACGGCTCCTCTTTCCCCACGAACAGCGCGGCGCGAAAAAGGGTTCCCAGCCATTCGGCGGCCTTTGCAAACGGTTTCATCGGTTTCTGCGCGATCCTCCGGTTAAAAAGAATAACACCTCGGCTTCCGGCTTCAAAACGGCGGCCCGCCGCCTGTTGCCTCGGTGGGCGAGTGGTGCGATAATTGTTTTAGTTACGCCTCATCCTGTACGGGGCGGAGATGCGCAACATCAGGTTCCAGGAGGAGGAAACACAGTATGGTTATGCGGTTTATGTCCGTGGAAGACATGGAACAGTACCTTGCCCCTTGCGTGCAAACCGAAGGGGGGGTGAAGGTCTTGAACAAGGCGAAATTGCGCGGCGAGCCGATAGACCGGCTGGCCTACAACGCCGTGTTCCACGAGGATCAGGAACAACGTGGCGTCACCCGTGCGCTCATCCGCGAGATCGCCGCCCAAACGGGCGCCGTGCCCGCATCCATCCAGGGACTGTACGAGGCTATGGGGCGCGGCGAAGTGAGCGGCTTCACCGTGCCCGCCGTGAACATCCGCGGCATGACCTACGACGTGGCGCGCGCCCTTTTCCGCGCCGCGATGAAAAACCACGCAACCTCGTTCATTTTCGAGATAGCGAAATCCGAAATGGGCTACACCAAGCAGGAACCCGCCGAATACGCCGTGGTGCTTCTCGCCGCCGCCGTCAAGGAAGGGTACGAGGGACCGGTGTTCATACAGGGGGACCATTTCCAGTTCAACGCGAAGAACTTCAAGGCCGACCCCGCGAAAGAGGCGGATGGCATAAAAAAGCTGATCAAAAAAGCGGTGGAAGCCGGGTTCTACAACATAGACATAGACTCCTCCACGCTGGTGGACCTGGATCAGCCCGACACCGCCTCGCAACAGCGGCACAATTACGAACAGGCCGCCGCCATGACGCAGTACATCCGCGGAATCGAGCCGCAGGGCATCACCGTATCGGTGGGGGGCGAGATCGGCGAAGTGGGTGGCCACAACTCCACGGTGGAAGAACTGAAAGCGTACATGGACGGCTACCTGAAGACCCTGCCGAAAGGCATGAAGGGCATCTCGAAAATATCGGTGCAGACCGGCACGTCGCACGGCGGCGTTGTCCTGCCGGACGGCACGGTGGCGAAGGTGAAGCTGGATTTCGAAACGCTGGAGAAAATATCAAAAGCGGCCCGAAGCGACTACAAGATGTCCGGCGCGGTCCAGCATGGCGCGTCCACATTGCCGGACGACGCGTTCGACCATTTTCCGAAATGCACCGCCTCTGAAGTACACCTTGCCACCGGGTTCCAGAACATGACGTTCGACCATCCCGCGTTTCCGAAAGACCTGACGAAAAAGATGCACGAATGGCTCCACAAGGAATGTGCCAGCGAGAAAAAGGCGGGGGAGACCGAAGAGCAGTTCATCTACAAGACACGCAAGAAGGGGTACGGCTTTTTGAAAAAGGACGTCTGGACGATGCCGGAGGATGCGCGCAACGCGGTGGCGAAATCGCTGGAGGACAAGTTCGACTTCCTGTTCAAAAAGCTGAATGTGGTGAACACCAAGCCGCATGTGGACAAGCATGTGAAGCCGGTCGCCCTGAAGCCGGACCTGAAGGCGGAGATCGCCGCGGCGGCGGAACCGGGCAAACCGGCGGAAAAGGACGACAACCCCCGCGCCGATTGAGCGGGACGGACTTAATACAAGGGGAGGAGAATTTCAATGGCGGATAGCTCGTTCGATATTGTTTCCCGCGTGGCCATACCCGAAGTGGTGAACGCCATAGATCAGGCGATGCGCGAAATAGGCCAGCGGTACGACTTCAAGGGAAGCATCAGCAAGATCGAACTGCAGGAGAAGGACAACAAGATCATCCTGCACTCGGACGACAACCTGCGGATGAAGCATGTGGTGGACATCCTGCAAAGCAAGCTGGTGAAGCGCAACGTGCCCCTGCGCAACCTGGAATACGGCAAGGTGGAGGGGGCGTCCGGCGGCGCGGCGCGGCAAGAGATCACCCTGCAACAGGGGATTGCGTCCGAAAAGGCGAAGGACATCGTGAAGGCGATCAAGGACACCAAGCTGAAGGTGCAAGCGCAGATACGCGAAGGCGAAGTGCGCGTGAGCGGCAAAAAGCTGGACGACCTGCAGATGGTGATGGCCGAGCTGAGGGGAAAAGACTTCGGCCTCGACCTGCAATTCACCAACTACCGGTAGCGGCTTGCGGGGCCGAAAATGCCGCCCGGCCGCTTCGGGCTAAAGGGAATTATCAACGGTTGTTCCGCAACCCGGAAATGATTATGGCGGAGAGGGGGAGATTCGAACTCCCGGTACATTTCTGCACACACGATTTCCAATCGTGCACCTTCGGCCTCTCGGTCACCTCTCCAGCCGATTCAATATCAAAAAAGCCCAAATCCCCCAAGCGGGTTCGCCAATGCGCTAAACCCGCGCGCCCGCGCCGCTATTGCACACTTTTAAAGTGTGTGGCGGAGAGGGAGGGATTTGAACCCCCGGTACGGTTTCCCGCACAATGGTTTTCGAGACCATCGCCTTCAACCACTCGGCCACCTCTCCGGTAAAAAATGGTGCGCCCGAAGGGATTCGAACCCCTGACCTTCAGAACCGCAATCTGACGTTCTATCCATCTGAACTACGGGCGCACACCTTATGGCCTACTGTTCGGAATGGGATATGGTAACGGAAAACCCCCTATTCTGCAATTCCGAATTCGGACCCCCCGCAAGTATGGTTTAATAACCCTCCAATGGGGGCTTTGCGGATAAATCGGTGGCGGGCCGCGCTGGCCTTTCTGGCGCTGGCGGCGTTCCTGAAAGAACTGGTCTTCATCGCGCTGGTGCCGCTGTGGCAGGGGCCGGACGAACCGGTCCACTTTTCCTACCTGCAATTCATCGCCGAAGAAAAGGCCATTCCCGTTTACCGCCTCCCGTTTGAAACATACGTCACGGACTTTTCGCCCGAACTGACCCAAAGCATGGCGGCGATGGACAAGGACCATGTTTCGTTCCACCCGGATAACATCCAGCGCTTCCTTTACGAAGAAGGAACGGTTTGGCCATCCCCTGCGCTTGCGCGGAAGGTGAATGCGAATGCCTACCGCAACGCGGCGGCGGGGTACAGTCCGCTATATTACGCCTATGGTGCGGCTTTCTACACCCTTTCCTATTCCGGGACGGTGGAGGAACGCGCCTTCGCCGTCCGCGTGGGCACGGCACTTCTCATCATTCCGTTCGTGCTATTCAGCTTCGGGTTTGGCCGTGTCCTTCTCGGTAGCCGATCGGCCGCAATCGCGCTGGCCGCTTTTGCGGCCTTTCAGCCCCAGCTTTCGTTCGTCTATGCCATCGCGAATAACGATGCGATGCTGATAACCTGCTCCGCGGGCGCGGCATACTTCATGGCGCTGTGGCTGGCACGCGGCGGATTGCGCCCCGCCCTGCTCGGTGGGCTTTTCGCGGGGCTGGCGGCACTGGCCAAACCGCACGGCCTTTTCCTGCTCCCCGCGTGGCTGGCTTTTGCGGCGGCGCGCTCGTTAACCCATAAAAGAATGGAATGGAAAGAACCGCTGGCATCCCTCGGCCTTATGGCGGCTATCGCCCTGCCGTGGTATTTGTTTTGCGCCGTAGAATATGGCCATCCGCTCGGCCCCTCATATATCGCGTTGGGGGAAATAGCGGGCAAATACCCGCCACACTCGATCATCTCCACGCTCACCCCACTGTTCTTCCGCTGGCCTTACACAATGTTCGTATCGTATTGGGGGAATTTCGGCCATCTCGACACGCCGATTCCCGATGGCCTGGCGCTTGCCCTGTGGTGGATTTATTGCGCCATATTCGTTGCGCTGTGGGCAACCGCCGTCATCGCACTCCGCCGCTTTTCGCGCGGACGGCATCTCCTTTTTTTATCCGCGCTTTGCGCGGTCATTATTCTTGACCTGATGTTCGCCTTTTTTTTCTACCACTCCATCATGTACGAGGGGGGGCAGGGGCGGTATTACTTCCCCGCGTGGCTATTCATGTCCGGAGCGGTTTTTTACTCCGTGAAAGTGCTTGTGCCCGGAAAATTCCGGAGAGCCTGCTACCTGTTGCTTGCGGGGAGCATGATCCTGTTTTGCGTATATTCCGCATATGCGGTGCTTATGCCGAGGTATTACCTGTGAAAAATTTGGCCGGCGCGGCGGCTTTCGCTCTGATGTGTTTTGCCATTATCATTTTCGGATTCCTTTACCCGCCGGAGATGAAGGACCGCCCCGCCAGCCGCACGGCGGCGGACATCGCGTTCGGGGGTACGGAAAAATTCATCCTCGTCCAGCCGTTCCATTCGGGACTTGATAACCTCTCCGGCTTCGCTCTTGCCGTCAACAATCCCGGCGGGCGGACTTTTGAACTGCGAGTCCATGATTCTTCGGGCGCGGTGAACGCCGTTGTCCGCACTAATGAGCGGATATCCGGCGTGGACAAAATCCGGTTTCCCGCAATAGAGGGATCTTCCGGCAAAGAATACATGGTGGAACTGGAAACGCTTAACGCCGGGCCACGCATGGATTTCATGGGGGCAACGGATGCCGGTGGCGGCCTTACCGCAAACGGGGCGACGACCGGATGCTCTTTGTTCTTCCAGCCTATCGCCAGCGCCGGACCGGCGGAAAAAGCAAACACGCTTTTGCGCCGAATCAAGGCGCGAAAGCCGTTTTCCGCCGCCGCGTTTATTACCTTGAACTTTTTTTTCGTTGGCACGCTATTCGGCGCGGCGTACTTTTGCGTGCCGCACAAGGTAAAATAGGGACTGTGATAATCTCCAAAAAACTGCCGCCCGCCCGCGACGCGCGGATATACATGTCGGTGGAGCGCACCTATCTGGGGTATCTGCGCTTCGGGGTTTACATCGTGTCGTTCGCGGTGTTCGCGCACCGGTTATGGATGCTGGTGAACCCCGCGGGCGGGGCGGGGGGAGCGGCCAGTTTCCATCTGTTCGTCACTGTTGTCATGCTGGCGGGAACCGGGGGCATCGCTTTGAGCCTTTTCTCGTTCCGGCGTGATGTACAATACATCGACGGAGGTATCGAAGTGCCGAAAGAAGAGACCAAAGACCCGCGGATATACATGGCCGCCGAGCGCACGTTTTTGGCGTGGGTGCGCACTTCCATCTCGCTCATCATCTTCGGATTCGTGGTGGAGAACTTCGAGATACTGCTCAAGCAGATCGGCAAGGCGGCTGAACTGAAGGTGATGTTCCGGTACTTCGGCCTCGTGGAGGTGGGCATCTTCATCATCCTCATCGGGATCGCCACGGTGGTCATCGGCGTCATCAATTTCCAGAACGCCGTGAAGCAGATCGACGCGGGAGCCTACCGCACGAACGTGAACGTGTACCGTGTGTACGGCTCCATACTGTTCGTCACCTGCCTCGCCCTCATCGTTTTTTTGTTCAACATCGTCTAGCCGTATATGGAAAAAGCCGTTCCCGGCAACCTCCCCTCAAAGCGGCGCATAAACCTGAAATACGCGGGAACCGGCATCCGCTTCCCGCGTGAAGACGGCGCCAAGCCCAGCAGTTCCGCCAAGCCCCTCGTGACGCTTGCGTTCATCGCCGCGCTGGCCGTTGGCGCGTTCTATTATCTACCAGGGGGATATGAAGTCCCACCGCTCCCAAAACAGGGGCCAGCCGCCGTGGCCGAGCTACCCACTATCGCGGTGGAAACGGAGGAGACGCCAAACGCATCCCCCGTGGCGACGGTTCCCGATGTCGTGGTGGCCGCTCCACCGTTGCCAACGGAAGGCGCGACGATTGAACTCGCCAAAGAATTACCCGCAGTGCGATTCGGGATTTTCGTCAACCGCGAGAATGCCGAAGCGATGGTGAAATCGCTTGCCGCAAGGGGGGTTTCCGCCGTGGTCGCGGAGGGGATGCACCCCGTTCCCGCGTACTTGCTGAAGGTAGGACCGTTGCCGGATGAGGCGGTGCAAAAAAAAGCGGCGGCGGCTCTGCAAAACTTTACTGTTGCACTTACGGGCACTGTTGAACAAAAATATCTGATAGCGGGGCCGATTTGGTTGAAAGAGCAGGCGTTGGTTGCGCGGAAAAACGCGCAGTCGCTTGGGCTGGCCGCCGAATTGGGCGAGGAACGCAAAGAACGGCTGGTGTACAAAACGGTTTCACTGCCGTTCGAGAATCTGTCCGCGGCGCAGGCCGCGGCGGACGCTTGGCGGAAACAGGGCATTGAGGGTGTAATTGAAAAGTAAAAAAGTGAATGCCGAAAGAAATGCCGATGCGCAGTTGGAACTGCCCAGCCTGCCGAAAGGGTCCGGAACGCCGAACATCCCGGACAAGATGTTTTACAAAATAAGCGATGTGGCCGCCATCGCCGGGATCGAGACGCACGTCCTGCGGTACTGGGAAACGGAGTTCGCGGAACTGCACCCGCGCAAGAGCCAAAGCGGACGGCGGCAATATTCGCGGCAGGACATCGAACATGTGCTGGAAATAAAGTCCCTTTTATACGACGAAGGGTTTTCAATCGCAGGCGCGAAAAGGCGGCTCCAAAAACGGAAACGGACGGCGGACGACAAGGACGCGATCATCGAGGCGGTGCGCCAAACCAAAAAGGGATTGGAAGAGATACTGACTATCCTCAACGGTTAGGGACCCTTCCCTTTTGGGATTTCCGCTTTCAAAAAAATTTGTTACTGCGGGGCGGGGGAAGGGGGTTCAGCAACCACCGGTTGTTGTTCGGCCTTCTTTTCCGTAATTGGCGCGGCTGAAACGACGTCATCAGCCGACAGCACGCGGTCTTCCCCCACCGAACGGATAAGCCATCCGCCCTCAACTGACTCGAACCGGTAGGGGGTTCCCCACGGGTCGGTCAGTTCGCGCCGGGTGGCAACGCCGCTCTTTAACAGGTCGTCCGGGGCTTTCACCGGTTTCCCCGCCTGGAACTGAAAAGCCTCCAGCTTGTTGCACAGGCCATCCAGTTCGTACCGCGCCTTGGCCCCGTTCACCTCGCCGGAAAGTGCTTTCCACGCCTCCATTTGGGAAGGGTGCATGTACGACAGGCGGTGCCATCCCGCCGCCACCATAACCGCCGCCACAACCGCCAGGAATATATAGCCGGGCATCATCCGCGCCGCCCGGGGCTTGTCGGCCGCCGCCAGTTCGCGCCGGCTCATTTCCACGACAATGTGTTTGCCCATCAGGGAAAGCATCGCGGCGCTCGCGTCGAAGCTGGAAAGATCCACGCTGTTCAAGATTGCGCGCACCGGTTTCGGCGTCTCCATCACGGAGAGCACCTTGTTCTCGTGTTCGTTTATCTCCACGCCCCGTTCCTGCAGGACGACGAACTCGAGAGTGTCGGCGAAATTGCGCGATGCCGCCAGGCTTTTGCCCTTATCGCCGGTTTGCTCCTCTTGGCTCAGGATCGCCTTGCGCAACACCGCGGATGGCTTCGGGAGCTTCACTTCCAGTTGCGAAAACTCGTCGGCTATCCGGCACCCTTCCATCAGCAAAAAATCCACATCCATCGGATTGATGAGGGACGCGGGGTAATCCACCGTCTTCGCGGCGTTGAAACTGTACGTTCCCTTCTTGAAGCGCAACAGGTCGAACAAGGTGTCCGTCACCTGCCTGCGCAGGAGGCGCGAAGCGGTCTCCGGCGGCACCACTTTCGCCAGGGTGGTCCAGAGCAGGTCCGGCGACCCGGCGTAGCCTTCCAGGTGCCGCCATCCGTCCAGCGTGATCATGCCCCCGGCCACCAGTGTTTCCTTCAGACGGCCGATGAGGCCCTCTTCCCCCGCGTGGGCATACACCACTTGCCCTTCGACAAAACCGATCCGCACCGTTTTCTCTTCGTTCTTCACTTCCAGAATGCCGGTTTTATTTTCGGTCTTGAGAATGGGAAGGATGTTCGTGATGCTGAAATCCTTGAGGTTCCCCTGCAACGACATCAATCCCTCCGCATGGTGAACGGAACGGTGAGAAGGTAGAAAAACGCCAATGCGACGCCCCACAGGGCAAAGGCCGTCACCGGCGCGGGACGGTAGCCCGCGGCGACGAGAAAAAGCCCGTTAAAAGCCCACGCCACGAACAGCCCGGTGAAAAGCAGAAGCAGGCCCCCGGCAATGTGCGCGCCGAACCACGCGCTCCCCGCGCCCGGCAGGGCCATGTTCAGGAGGTTCGCCACTTTCCGTTGCCGCGCCTGATACTCGCGTATCCCCATGCGTATCCTGTCGTGCGGACCGAGCACGGTGGATTTTTTCGCGGAAGAGAGGGCCACGCACCGGTCGCACTTTACGCCCCCCTTTTCTTTTTTCATGAAGAGCGGGAGGAACACCGCCCCGCACGAGGTGCAGATGCTGTGCGCGCCCGCCTTGCCCCATAGCGCGATAGCGAGGGCGAACAACGCCATGTATCCCGTGGCGGCCATAAGGTAAGTGTTCATTCCCACATACGGCAGGTAGAACGTCCATATTTTTTGGGCGATCCGTCCGCCGTCCCTTTCAACGGCGCTCGCCACGAATTTGGGGAGCGCGCGGGCGGGCGGCAGGGACGCGACCTTTGCCGCGTTGTTCACGGCGGCCTTCGTTGCGGCAAGGAGCATGTTTGTTTTTTCCCTGTTCAGGCGCGAGGCGGCGTCGAGCTCCTGCTCGGCCTCTTCGGTGCGGAACTGCTCCAGGTACGCCCTGCTCAGGTTGAAGTGCCCCTCGAAAAGGCTGGGGGAAAGGCTGAGCGCGTTCTTGTATCCCAGTTCCGCCTCGCGGAACTCTCCCTTGCCGAAATGCAGGTTGGCTATCTCCATAATTGTCCGCACGTCGCGGTCGTCCCGCGCGTATGCCTGCTGGAGATAGCGTTGGGCGGAGTCATACCGCTGTGTTTTGCGGAAATAGCTTCCGAGTATGACCATCAGGGCGGTATCGTCCGGGAAGCGCTTGGCGGTTTCCTCCAAGGTGGGAATTTCTTCCGGTTCCCATCCCCCGCGCATGAAATTCGCGGCCGCGCGCGCTTCGAGGGAATTTTTCAACGCCATCCCCTTGCCGATGGGGGGGATGAGGAACGGCAATGCGGCGACCAAGGCCAAAAATACGGCCAGCACGATGCGCCCCTTGGCCCCGGCGTACCCGGTGAGCACTAGCGCCAAAAAAACAATCGCCGCCACCACTCCCGCACCGCACAGGACAGCCAGCAGGAGAAGGACAAACGCGGTGGCCGCGAGGCGCGGCTCCAATTCGAACGGCAGGAAACGTCCGATGTCGTGCGCGATGGGACCCATCTGCCTGAGCGTCACGACACCCGCGAAGATCATGAAGGCGAATGCCGCGCCCAACACCGCCATGGCAAGGGCGCGGGCGGCAAGAATCTTTCCGTTCAGCGGATCCTCCAACCATTTGCGCATTCCGTTATAAGCGTATTCGCCGTAGGCGTTGAAATCGGCCCGGTTCGCCGCGAAGGCGTGCCGTGCCCGCACAAACCACGAAGCGTAATCATCCGGCGACAAGGTGGTGGCGTATTGCGCGGCGATGGAGGCCTGTGTGGCGTTTCCCGCCGCGGCCAGCATATCCGCCCGCGCGGTCAAGATGCGGGAAACGAAGAACAGGTTGTCGGCGGAAAGCCGCGCCTTCCAGTCCACCATTTGCGCCAATAGGGTCTCGGCCTCCTGCCGGTTGCCGCCCGCCAGCGCGGCGTCCAACTGGCGCGCAAGCCCCTGAACGGTTTCCAGCGGGGCGCCGCCGGGAGCGGGCGCAACTTCGGGAGCGGCCACCGGCGCTTCCTGAGCAATAACGGGGCTGTGGAAAAGCGCCACCGCGATGATTGCCGCCAGCCACCCGCGCATCGCGTCAGTCCTCAAACAGCCGGTCAAGCTTTTCCTGGAGCGAGGTGGTGTAACTTTCGTCCACCACCTCTTCCTCTTTATGGTGCATGGCCTGCTGGCGTTCGGCGATGTCGAGTATCTTGGCCACCTTGTCCGACAATTCCTTGCAGTAGAGCGCCACCATCCCGGCGGTGGTGGAGCCGTCGAACACGATGGCGATCATGGAGCGTTTGCCAACCAACGCGATCTGTATCTGGCAATTATCCCCTTTGTGCGCCATCGAATGGAATTCCGGCTCTCCCAGCACGCGCGCCAATTCCCTCGTGGCGGAAAAACTGCCCGCCACCAGGGCCGCCAGCGCCTCAGGGTTCACGCCGGAGGTTTCTCCCATCTGGGTCACCAGGTGGCCGTCTCGGTCAATGAAATACGCGCTCTTGGATTTCGAGAGCCGCAAGAACTCTTTTAGGAGGGCGTCGATCTGGTTAACGGTATCGCTGTAAAAAACCAGCCTCCCTGCCCGCAAATGTTCGTCGGTCGCCATCGTTATAGTTTATCCTCAAACAGGGTGATTTTGCTCTTTTCCCGCAAGCTGGCGTACAGTCCCTCGAGAAGCTTGCGCTTTTTCTTGTTACGCAGTATCTGTCGGATCTTTTCGCCGTGTTGGGCCGGGCCGCCGGGGAACGCCTGCTGGTGGGTGGCATAATAGCCGTTCACCTCGTCATCCGATGGTTCCGCCGCCGTGGCGAGGTCGGGCACTTTTTGCTTGAGTACCGCATTGGTTACGGCGTTCTTCACCGCTTCATTCTTGATGTTGTCCAAGGTCAGGTTGCGCGAGGCCATCCACTGGTCGAATTTTTCCCGGGTGCCGTACTTGCGCATCATCTGCGCGATGTGGGCCTCCACCAGCTTACGGTCCACCACAAGGCTGTTTTTCTTCGCTTCCTGCATGAGGAGGAGGTAATTGATGAGGGAGTTGAGCCAAGCCAACTCTTCTTCGCGGGCGAACTTCCTGAAGTCTTCCACCTCTCCCTGCGTGGCCAGGCGGTACTGCGTTTGGCAGTAATTCAGGAAGTAGCTCCGCGTTATCTTGTCGCCGTTCACCAGCGCCACGACCTGCTCCTCCTTTTTTACCGCGGTCTGCGCGGGGGGAGGGGGCGTGGAGGCGGCGATGCCGCCCCCTTTTTCGTTCATCTTGTCCAGCACCAGCTTGGCGGTGGTCTTGAGGGTCGCCATCACCCCGTCGCCCCGGGCCGCCACCGCTTCCGTGGTGGGGGCCTTGAGCCAGTTGATCTTTTCTTCCAGCCACGGCACTTCCGCCGCGTCCGGCAGGTCGCGTTTGTTCCATTGGATGACCACCGGAAAGGTCTTGATGTCTATGCCGTGCTCCTTGAGGGTGTTCTCAAGGTCCTTGAGCGATTCAAGGTTTTCTTCCAGTTTCTTCTTTTGCGAATCGGCCACGAACACCACCCCGTCGGCCCCTTGGAGCACCAGTTTCCGGGTGGAGGCGTAGTACACCTGGCCGGGGACGGTGTAGAGCTGGAACTTGGTGTTCATCCCTTTCACCTTTCCCAGGTCGAGCGGCAGGAAATCGAAGAACAGGGTGCGGTCCCCTTCGGTGGCGATGGCGATCAGGTCGCCTTTGGCTTCCTGCGGGGCCTTTTGGTGGATGATCTGAAGGTTCGTCGTCTTCCCGCTCATGCCGGGACCGTAATAGACGAGCTTGCAACTGACCTCTTTTTTGGCGAAATTTATCTGTACCACGCGGCCGTATCTATCCCAGGTTTACCTGTTTTTTTATCTCGTTGGAGGCCTGGAATACCTCGACGTTGATCTGCGCGACATTGGCGCTGGAATCCGTCACCACCACGAAGAGCGAACGGCCCAGATCGGTGATGATCATGCCGCCGTTGTTCGCCGAGACCAAAAAGCGGCTGTATTTCCCGAATCCCGCGTCGGTACAGGTGTTCGCCAATGCCATGTCTATGGCCGAAGCCAGCGCGGAGAGCGCATCCGGATCGAACCGCTCGCCGAGCGCCGATTCCACCACCAGTCCGTCGTGGCCGCAGACCAACGCGCCGGTAACGCCGGGCTTTGCGCATATCTTTTTCAGTACCATCCCGATACCGCTCATTCGACCAGCGCCTCCACATAGCGGTTCACCCGCGCCTCCACCGCCCGCAGGTCGGCGTCCGCTTCCATGACGATGACAAGTATCCCATAGAACACGTTCACCAGCATCAGGTCCCCCCCCGGCGTGAGCAGAACGCCGCGCTGGAAGTTGCCCAGCCCGCCATGACGCGAGCATTGCGCGGCGGCCTTGAACACCTCCGCCACGCGGAGCGGGATGTTTTTCACCGGCGCACCGGATTTCACGATGGTCTTGATCTCCGTTCCCGCAATATCCACCAGATGGAGTGAGCGCACCCCATCGAGTTTGCTGAAGATGGAAAGGCGATTGATGAGGTTCTCGTGCTCCGGGATGATGGAGTCCGCCGCGATCCCGTCGGTGCTGATGTGGGTTTCATCCGCTTCCGGGGGAGTGGCTTCCTTCGCCGGACTTTGGAGTTTCTGGATGGCCGCTTTCAGCTCCATTGCCCGCGGGTCGCCGGGGCTTGTCTTCAGGATGTCCGCCAGCTTGTCCTCGGCGCGGTCGTACGATTTCCCCTTGAAATAGATTCGCGCGGCAAGCAGGTTCGCCATGTAATGGTGCGGGTTCAACTTCAAGAGCTTTTCAAAGCTGATGAGCGCGGCCTTCAGGTGCTCGGCGTTCTTGGAGTGGTTGAAGCTGTCCACCCGCAGTTCGCCGTAGGCCAGCAGGAGGTCCGGCGAATCGGGGACCGCCTCCAGCCCTTTTTTGCACTCTTCCAGCGCCCCCTTGAAATCGTCTTTTGCCCGCAGGGTGCGGATGCGCTCAAGCCATTGCGCCGGCGTGCTTTGGGGCGCGTTTTCATTCGCCATTCAATCCTTGTCCCGCGCTAAGGGTTAAAATACAATATGGGCGTTCATGTTACAGGCGCCAACTGTATAAGTGTATTTTGATTTGCCGGGGAGTGTCAAACGGACAGGATGGAACAGGAACTAAAATCCATCGG
>JACRGR010000055.1 GCA_016212275.1 Nitrospinota bacterium
CCCCAGTTCCGAGGCCATCATGCCGCACAGGAAGGCCACTTCAATCGAGTGCAAAAGCACGTTCTGCGAGTAGCTGGTGCGGTATTTCAGGCGGCCCAGCAGTTTGATGATCTCCGGGTGGATCGCGTCGCACCCCACTTCCATGGCGGCCTTTTCGCCCGCTTCCTGCATGGTGCGCTCCACGTCCTTGCGCACCTTGTTCACCACATCCTCGATGCGGGCCGGGTGGATACGCCCGTCGGTCACGAGCCGTTCCAGCGAGAGCCGGGCCACTTCGCGCTTGACCGGGTCGAAGCTGGAAAGGATGACCGCCTCCGGCGTGTCGTCAATGATCAGGTCAACACCCGTGGCCTGTTCGATGGCCTTGATGTTGCGCCCTTCGCGCCCGATGATGCGCCCCTTCATTTCGTCCCCGGAAAGCGCGACCACCGAGACGGTGGACTCCGCCACGGTGTCGGCGGCGCACCGCTGGATGGCAAGGCCCACAATCTTTTGCGCGCGCTTGTTCGCCTCGCCCATGGCCTCTTCCTCGATCTTCTTGATGAGCGCCCCGGTCTCGTTGCGGGCGGTGCCGAGAAGTCGCTCTTTGAGTTCTTCCTTGGCCTCTTCCTGCGTCATCACGGAGATGGATTCCAGTTTCTTGATCTGGTCTTTCAGCAGATCCTCGAACCTCTGCTCGGCCTCCACCGCCTTGTCCATCTGGCGTTTCACGTCGCGTTCGCGGTTTTGGAAATCGCGGTCCCTTTGCTCCGTCTGCTCGAACTTTTTGTCGAGCTGGCTTTGCCTCTGCTGGAGCCGCCGTTCGGTCTGCGAGAGGTCCTTTTTCGCCTCGCGCATTTCGCGCTCGAATTCGTTGCGGGCCTTCAGGATGGTGTCCTTGGCCTCCAGTTGCGCGTCGCGCACGATGCCGGCGGCCTCGCGCTTTGCGTTTTTGGCTATCTGCTCGGCCTTTTGCGATGCCTGCACCACCTTGCGGCGTTCCATCAGCCAGCTTGCCGCGAACCCGGCGGCCAGGGCGGCCACGGCGATCACGGCGTATATGAGAATCGGGTCAATCATCTGTTCCTCCAAATTACGGCGCAACTATGCGCCAGCCAGGCGGCGGACGGAACAGGACTGTTTAGACGGTCTTACGAAGCCTGCGTTGTGTTTCCGCGAAAGGCGGATGCAAGCCCTTTAGCGTCCGGCAATTGCTGTTTTTTGCGCGAAACGGCGCGCAACGAGCGTGAAAAAGCCGGAATGTTGGACAACCACTTAAAGGAAAGTGTGATCATCGCGTCGCGCGTAAAAGATACCGTCGAAAAAATGTCCTGTTCCCCGCCGCAAACCTTCCCCCTTCTGGAAACCGGTGTGGCCAGCAGTTTGGGGGCGAAGGCGAGGGTAAGCGTTGTAAGCATTAATACAAACATCGCAAATCCCGTCATGGCTGTTTCCCGCCCAAATTGTTTTCGGCCACACCCGTAACGGTTTACGGGGTGTTAATTCCAATCTCGGTCAAAATAGCATATCCCGGACGCGGAACTCAAGAAAAATCGGGCGGTTATTCCCGGCGGATATTGTGGTGGACGCGCCACCCTCGGCGGGTTACAATTGGCGGGAGAAAAGAGAGGCCTCCGGCCGGCAGGGGGGGCGCCAAGCCGGAGGTGAGAGATACGTTCCCTTCCGGAGAACCCGGAGGGGACGTTAAGGGCTACACATACACTCTGTAATCAACGTCCGGGAACACATTGTCCATTCCCTCTATCCTGTTCAGCCATTCGTAATCCACATGGCCGGTATCCACCTGGTCGGCGATCCTTTGGAACCGCGAGAGGTGGTCCTTTGTCCGTTTCACAGCGTATTCGACCATCGTGCCGGTCTTCATGATGAAGGCCCAGTCCGACGATTGCGCCAGCAGAAGTTCGCGCGCCGCCTGGTTCAAAAGGCGCTCCTTGCCGTTGGGCGATTCCGCGTGCCGCTGTGCCAGCGACACCATCCGTTCCGCCGCGCGCACAAGGTGCGGGTATATCCAGTCGTTGCTTCCTTCCAGCCACACCTCGTTGTACCCTTTGTAGCCCCACGAACTCATCGGGGGCTGGCACACCTGGTTCTTCGGGAACATCTGGAGATATTCCGACGGCGTGATGGTCTTCACCGTGTTCTGGTCGTAATGCATCTTCCGCAGGAGGAAGTTCAGCCAGTCCGGCCCCTCGTACCACCAGTGGCCGTACAGTTCCGCGTCGTACGGGGCCACGATGATGGGGGGCTTGCCGCCCATCACGCCGTGCAGGTGCTCCACCTGTTTTTCGCGGTTGTACATGAAGTTCCCCGCGTGGCTGGCCGCTTTTTCCATGGCGGCGTGCTGGTTGTACGGTTCCTTGTGGTTGCCGGTGCCGGTGATCCGGTAGTATTTCACGCCGGTCATTTTCCGCAGTCCGTTCGGTTGCACATAGTCTTTTATGTAGTCGAAATCCAGGTCGTACCCCACGTCGCGGTAGAACTCGCGGTAGTAGTAGTCGCCGGGGTATCCCTCGACGGCGGACCACACCTGCTTGCTCGATTCCACGTCGCGCGCGAAGGCGGCCACGCCCGCGGGGGTGTACACCGGAGCGTACACGCCGTACTTTGGCCGCGGGGCGGCATGGAGCACCCCGTGCGTATCCACGAAGAAGTAGCGTATCCCCTCGTCGCGCAGTAACTTTTCCACGCCGGGGTAGTACGCGCATTCCGGCAACCAGATGCCGCGCGGCTTGCGCCCGAAGTTCTTTTCGTAGCTTTGCGCCGCCACGCGGATCTGCGCGCGCATCGCGTTGGGCACCGATTCCATCATGGGCAAAAAGCCGTGCGTGGCCCCCACCGTGATGACCTCCAGGACGCCCAGATCCTGGAATTCCTTGAACGCTTTTATGATGTTCCGCCCGTACCGCATTTCGAAGATCTCCCGCGCGCGGGTGAACTTCCAGTGGTACATCAGCGCCAGCTCGTGGAACTCCCGCTGGAAGCGGGTGCGCTCCACCTCTTTCTCCGAGAGGGAGATGAGCCGGTTGATGTGCCGCAGGTAGCGGTCCTGGAGCAGGGGGTCCGTCAGCATGCCGACCAGCGTGGGCGACATGGACATGGTGATACGGAAAGGAACGCCATCCCGCACCAAGCTGTCAAACACATTGATGAGCGGGATGTACGTTTCCGTTATAGCCTCGAACAGCCAGTCTTCCTCAAGGAAGTCTTCGTACTCGGGATGCCGTACGTAGGGCAGGTGCGCGTGGAGCACCAGCGACAGGTAGCCTTTCGGGTTGCTCACGATTCCTTCTCCTCGTACAGTTCACGGTTCTGGAACACCGTGGTGCTCCGCGAAACCGTGGGGGTTATGGTCTTTTCAAATTTCCGGTTGGCGCTTACCGCCGTGGCCTCCAGCACCTGCATTCCGTCGGGCAGGGAGAAGCGGGCGGTGAACGTGCCGTCGGGCCGCAGTTTCACCGGCTGGCCCAGCAGGGTCACATTTGCGTCCGGCTCGGTGGCGCCATACACGATCAGTTCGCAATCCAAGCGGAACCAGAACTGGTCCTGCTCCCGCTTGGGGCGCATGGAGCCGAAGGAACTGACGAAGCCGGAAGAGGTCTCTCCCGCCAAATGCTTGCGCATCTCTTCGCTGAATTCCATCGAGGCCGCGCCGCGCGTCTGGAAGCCGCCGCTCAGCGCGTACATGCGCCAAAAGTCCTCGTCGGCGATCATCCATTCCTCGTCCATGCGGCTCGAAACGCCGTTGCGCGGCACGCTCACCACGTTCGAGCGGGCCATCATGTAGAAATCGCCCCGCATGTTCTTCAGCCCCACCTCCACGAGGTAGTTCCGGTCGTCCTCAGGCACGTTCACATACCAGTTCCCTTTGGCCATGCCGACTTCTATGTCGAAGAACCTGTTGGCGTTCGTTCCGGTGAACACCACGTCCGTCACGTCGTACACGCGCAGGGCGATGTTGAATTCGTGCAGGTTCAGCCCGTGGCTTTGGGCCGTTTTCGCGGGGGTCTCCGGGTGGAGGTCCCACGCGCTGTAGGTCCAAAACGGGTCGCGCACGAACAGCATTATCCGGTTGTCGCCGTAGGCGTCCGGGATGTTGGCCGATTCCAGGTGCGCCTGCGTGGAAGCGACGAAATATTTGGAGTCCTCGACGGTCTCCTCGTCCCGCACATGCATTTTTTCCGCGCGGACGGCCGGCTCCCCAGTCACGGGTGGCTGGTAGGCCGGTTCCTTCCTGCGCGGTGCGGAGGGGGTTTGGACTTTTTCGATGGCGCGCGCCGCCGGTTTTTTGCCGTTGGTTTTTGCCGGCGCTTTCGGGGCGGGCATCGGGGCCGCCTTCGCGGCTTTGGCAACCGGTTTCCTGGCTACCGCCGCTTTTTTAGCGGGAGCCTTTTTCGCGGTCTTGGCCGCTTTTTCGGCGCCAAGTATCTTCTCGACGATCGCGTCTTTCGTTTCGGTCGCTTTTGCCAAAACGCCGTACGCGCTCTTGGCGAGCTTTATCAGCTCTTCCTTGGTATTTGCCAGCAGTTCTTTTTTTGTTGCCATGCCACTGTATAGAGCCAGATGTGTGCCATTCGGAGTGGCTGTAATCTGCTGAAAAATAACGCAATAATTAGTTTGTCCTATTGCGCTTTCTATTCTTGGGGCATTTTAGCCCCAAAACGTGGGGTATTTTGGTCGTAATCAATAAAAAGAAATAAAAAAGGCGGGGGATTTTGTCCCCCGCCTCGAAGGTCGGTTAAAGGTTGCTTCCGGCTATGCCGCCGGTCGCCGCGGTTCGCAACCGCTTATTTTTTCTCCAGCTTCGGCACCGGGCGTTTCGGCGTGACCGCGAAGTTCACCAGGTAGTTGAACATGCGGATGAGCCGCCCGTTGTTCCGCTTCTGGTCTATCCAGTGGCCGATGAAGCCGATGGTGCGCGCCAGCATGAAGAACCCGTTGAGCGATTCCACCGGATACCCCATATCCAGCAGGACGCACCCGATGGTGCCGTCCACGTTCAGGATGAGGGTGTCCTTTTTCGCCGTGGTCACTTCCGCCACCCGCAATGCGTAGTCGAGATGCGGCGTGGTGAGCTTTTCCTTGCGGACGAACGAAATGATCTCCTGCACCCGCTTGTCCGGGTTGCGCAGGCTTTTCACGCGGTGGCCGATGCCCGGCACCGGGCCGACTTCCTTCTTCATATAAGTGAGGAAGCCGGGGATGTCGTTCGGGAAGTTTTTCAAACCGTAGTCGAACCAGATCGCCGCGTCGGTCACGGCGCCGCCGAAGCGCGGGCCGATCATGATCATGCCCGCGGCCACCGCCTGCGGCAGGTTGATCCCCGCGCAGGCGGCGAGGATGGTGCCGAACGCGCCCGAAACGCTGGGGCCGTGGTCGGCGGAGAGCATGATGATCCGCTTGATAAGCTCCGCCTCTTTCGGGGTGGGGAGCCGCTTGTTCCACAGAAGGCCGATGATGTGGGGGATGTCGTACCCCTCGTTGATAAGTTCGCTGGCCGCATACCCGCAGTACAGCGGCTCGTCGCCGCGGTCGTCCGAGATGGTGGACTTGAAGAGCGGTTCCACCACCACTTCGCCCGCCTTGACGTATTCTTCCACCTTGCGGGGGAGTTGCGGCAGTTCCGACGGGGCGACATCCACCGCTTTGACCGCCTGGCCGGTGGCCTTCAGGTCTTCGTACACTTTCTTGATCGCCGGGCCGAGCGCGCCGAAGGTATCGGGCACTATCGCGCCCGCCTTTTTCAGCGCGTCCGCCTTGCCGCGCGCGCTCCCTTCGCCGTGGGCGCCTTCTTTCGCGCCCGCGTGGCCGAACTTCATGCCTTTGGGCAACGCTTCCTGGCAGAACCCCGCCACGATGCCGATGAGCTTTATCCGGCGCGGCTTCGCGCCGTACCAGACGGCGGCCGCCTCTTCCAGGTTGCCGCCCATTTCACCCACGATTACCACGGCTTTTGTCTCCGGGTCTTTCTCGAACATCTCAAGGTAGGTCACGAAGTCCGAGACCGGGTACGCGTCGCCGCCGATGCCGATGGCGGTGCTGATGCCGTCGGCGAACTGCGAGATGATCCACATGATCTCGTTGGAAAGCCCGCCGGACTTGGTGAGCACGCCGAAGGAGCCGGGGCGGTACAGCTTGCTCAAAATGAGGTTGTTGTACTCGCCGCCGATGACCCCCAGCCGGCACTTGCCCGCGGACATGATGCCGATGGCGGAGGGGCCGTTGAGGGCTTTGCCGGTGTCTTTCGCTTTCTTGATCATCAGCTTGGCGTCGCGCTCCGGCACGCCTTCGGTGATCATGGAGATGGAGGTGATGTTTTTGTTGTCCATCGCCTCGATGGCGGCCTGCGCGGCGCGGTTCGCGCCGATGTAAATGAGCGCGGTGTTCACCGCCGGATGGCTCTTTGTCGCGTCGTCCAGCGTTTTGTAGATCGGCACGGCCACCATCTGGCCGCCCACCTGTATGTCGGCGGTCTTGCCCGCGTCCGGCGGATAGACGAACGCTTCCACATAGAACGGCTTTTGGACAAGGTGGCAGAACTCGCCCATGCGCTTGGCGGCGTTGATGCCGGCCTGCCCGCCGAGTATCACTACTCTGGTATTTTCGTTAGCGATTATGCTCATCTGCTCCCTCTCCCTATTTGCCCAAAGCCATGTTCACGATGTCGGTCAGCGGGGTGTACCGGTCGAAAACCTCGATGTCGAACCCCTCGTTCTTGAGTTCCCGCATGGCGGCAAGGCCGATGGCCTCGTTCGGGCCGCCGCGCCGCACCCATATCTTCACCCCGTTGAGCTTGCCTTCGGCCTTGGCCTTGCGGAAGCCCGCGATGATCCCCTGAAAGGTGACTTTCACGTCGGTGAAGTTGGCAATCGCGCCGCCAACGATGATGTTCTTGATGCCCGGAAGTCCGCAGACCTTCTCGGTGAGCGCTTCCACGGCCCACCCCGGCGGGTCGCCGGAGTATTCGGAGTAGTTGGCGATGGAGCCGCCCAGGCGGATCACCGCGTCGGAGTAGAACACCGAAGCGCCGCCCCCCGCGGGGAGAAGGGCCACTTCGCCGCCCGGTATCTCGATAAGCTTCACCGAGCCTTTCACGCGGCTGTCTATTTCCATGATCTGCCGCTCGCTCTCGGTGTAGGCCCTGCCGAATTCCGAGGCGAAGGTGAAGTTCCAATCCGCGTGGCGGAAGCGCGCGTCGCCGTCCAGCAGTGTCACCGCGTCCAGCGCCACCAGTTCCTTGGTCTTTTTGTCCGCCACCAGCGGGTTGATCTCTATATATTGGCCGTCTTCGTTGTCGTAGCAGTCGAACAGCGAATGGGCGAATGCCGCCATCTTCTCGGCCAGCGGGCCGGAGAAGCCGGCTTTTTCGGCCAGTTCGATGAGTTGTTTGTTGGAGGATTTTTCGCCCACCGGCACGGTGGTCCGCACCACCTTGTCCCAGTTGCTTTCCACCTCGATGCCGCCGAATTTGGCCATCAGTATTTCGGCCCCATCGCGCACCGATTTCACGGCGAGGTAGTATTCTTCGTCGTGGTCTATCATCTCGGCGACGATGACCTGGTTGATCTTCATTCCCTCGACCTCGCGGACGAGTATCTCTTTCGTGGCCTTTTTCACCCCTTCGAGATCCAGGCCCACTTTCACCAGGCCGAGCTTGAAGCGTCCGCCCAGCGCTTCGTGCGCCTTCGCCACCATCTTGCAGTCCTTCATCCACGGGTTGGCGGCGGCCAGCGTCTCAAGCTGTTCCACGCCGGAAATGACGAGGTGATGCGGGGTGCGCATACCCCACTTTTGAAACAAGCCCATCGCCGGGCCTTCAAGCAATTTGGCCACTTTGCTCCTCCTCCGTAATCATTCAATTACCGTAATCGTCCAAGCTGAAAAGCCGGTATATTTTGACAAAATAGCTCATCAGTGTCAACCGCGAATTGTCCGGCGAAGGCGCGACGGAAAGGGCTTTCCGCCGCCATTAGATAAGTATTTTGCGTACGCGGGGGATAAGGTCTTCGGGGTTCAGCGGTTTGGTCACATAGTCGTCCGCGCCCAGGTTGAACGCCTTTTGGCGCGTCTTCTGGTCGGAACTGGAGGTGATGACGATGACCGGCACCCGCGTCGTCTTGGGGTTCTTTTTGACCGCTTCCAATAGCTCGAACCCGTCCATTACCGGCATTTTGAGGTCGGTGAGCAAAAGGTGCACTTCCCGCTCGGCAAGGGTTGCCAGCGCTTGCCTGCCGTTCTCCGCCTCGACGATCTCCAGATCCGCTTCCCGCAGGTATTCTTTCATCAGGTAGCGGACCGCGCCTTCGTCTTCCACAATGAGCAGGACGGGACGAACAGGGGGGATGGCGACGTAGAACGTGCTCCCGCTCCCCGCCGCCGATTCCACGCGGATGGAGCCGCCGTGCGCCTGTATGATCTCGTGGCTGAGCGGAAGGCCCAGCCCCGTGCCGGGTTCCCCCGCCGTGCCGAAGGTGGATGTTTTTTCCTCGTACCGGAACAGCTTTGGCAAAAGCGGGGGAGTGATGCCGGTGCCGGTGTCGCGCACAGCCAGCGTGGCCGGTTCCCCCGGAGGAATAAATAGCGTTACCGTTCCTCCCTCGCGCGTGAATTTCACGGCGTTGGAAAGCAGGTTTTGGAGCACTTCGCCGTACAGGCTGGGGTCGGCGTACAACCGGGTGCCGGGAGGGACGGTATTGACGATGGCGATATTCTTTTTTTCGGCCATGAAGGCGATCTTCACGGGGGACTGTCTCAATAACTGTGTAAGTGACCTTAAAATAAACTTTATGTTTAAGGAGGTGCTTACATGGACGGAACAAAGAACAAGGGTGGCCATCTAAAGGGATCGGATGTTCAAGCCCGCATTAAAGAACTGATGCAAAA
>JACRGR010000056.1 GCA_016212275.1 Nitrospinota bacterium
AACATCCTCATCAGTTTCGAGCACGCGGAACTGTGCGACAGCCACACGCAGGCGCAGGCGTTCATGAATTTCGTCATCATCGGCGGCGGCCCCACCGGGGTGGAGCTTGCCGGGGCGATAGCCGAAATAGCGAACCACGCCATGCTGAAAAACTTCAAGCGCATTGATCCCCGCAACGCGCGGGTCTATCTGGTGGAGGGGACGGACCGCCTGCTCCCCGCCATGTCCCCCAAGATGGGAAAACGGGCGCAAGCGGACCTGGAGCGGTTGGGCGTGGAGGTCATCACCGCGAAAATGGTCACGGACATCACCGCAGAAGGGGTGCAAGTGGGCGACCGGTACATCCATTCCACCAACATCATCTGGGCGGCGGGCAACCAGGCCGCGCCGTTATTGAAATCGCTCAACACTCCGCTGGACGGGCAGGGAAGGGTGCTGGTGGAGCCGGACCTCACGATCCCCGGCCATCCGGAAGTGTATGTCATCGGCGATGCGGCCCATTGCAAGGGGAAAGGCGAAAAACCGTTTCCCGCCGTGGCGCCCGTCGCCATCCAGCAGGCGCAGTATGTGGCGGACATCATCCGCGAGAACCGCGTGGGCAAAGAGACAAAGCCGTTTGTGTACAGTGATAAGGGGACGATGGCGACCATCGGGAAGAGCCGCGCGGTGGCGATGGTGTTTGGCCTTGAGTACGGCGGCTTTCTGGCATGGTGTACCTGGTCCATGATCCACCTGATGTACCTCACTCTTTACAAGAACCGCATGCGGGTGCTCATTGAGTGGTTGTACGGCTATTTCACTGGCCAGCGCGGCGCGCGGCTCATCCGCAAACAATCGGAAGAGGAAAGCATCAAGGTCTCGCTCCGGGTTCCGTGAAAATTCAGATTGTTTCTATTTGTTTATTTTCAACTCATTGAATTGACGCGTAAAAAATCCACCGACTCTCAATTCGGCATCCTCTTGTAACCTTTCCGATTCCGGTTCGTCTTAATAGGCATAACAAACAAAAGGAGGTACTGATGAAAACCATTTCCAAAGTTCTGACCGCCCTTATCGTTGCTTCGGCGATGCTTGCCACTGGCGCCGCGTATGCGGATGAAGCCAAGAAGGAGCACAAGAAGCACGAGAAGAAGACCGAGAAGAAGGCCGAAGAAACGGCAAAGCCCGCTGAAAAGCCGGCCGAAAAGAAATAACCAGCTTCCATACCAAGTATCGGGCGGGCATCCGTTCTTCGGAGCGGGTGCCTGTCCATTTTTTTCATCCGCCGTCACCATTCATTCATGCGTAACCTTTTCTCCGCATTCGCGTCTAAGGAAATAGAGGAGACCGCGGGCCAAGCATGATAACCAGCAACGCCACCTTATCAGTAGCGCCGGAATGCTGGAAGGGAGTAAGCTTCCCGGAGATGGAAGGCAACGGGACGGCACTCCCCGATGAGCGCATGGTGGCATTGGCGCTTGGCGGTGATGGCAAAGCGTATGCGGAACTGGTAAGAAGATATAAGAAAGCGGTGTTGCAGATGGCCGGGCGGGTCGCCCGCGACGAACTGGAAGTTGACGAGATAGCGCAGGACGTGTTTGTGAAGGTGCACGCGAACCTGAAGCACTACCGGGGCGACGCCCCGGTGGAGCACTGGATAATGCGGATCGCGTCGAATACCTGCCGGGACGTTTTGCGAAAACGCAAAAACACGCCGCTGGCGGTGGCGTTTGAGAAAGTGGAAGGGGCGTTGCAAAACGCCCCCGCGCCGGAAGAGGACAAAGAGGTTGAAACATTGCGCCGGGCGATGGAAAAACTGGGCGCGGATGACCGGATGTTGCTGACGCTGTTGGAGCTGGAAGACAAAAAGGTGAAGGAAGTCGCCTCGATCCTCGGCATCAGCGAGGGGAACGTGAAAGTGCGCGCCCACCGCGCGCGGAAAGTTTTAAAAGAGCTGTTTGGGAAGGAAACGGAAAACCATGGATGAGCAACGGTTCGACGGGCTATTGGGGAAACTTGCCCAAAGGCGCGTGGATACCTCCCGGCTCGAACGCGGATTTGAAACGCGGGTCATGGCCCGCTTGCGCGCGGAACAGGAAGAACAGTCGTCCGCGCTTTTTTTGGCGTGGCGGCTGGCGCCGGCTTTCATCGCCCTTTTCATTTTTGTGACGGCACTGGCGCAGGTTTTCGGGACGGATATGGAAATCGACCATATCGCGGCCTCGCCCGCGCGGCAGGACGGCATACAGCTGGTGCGCTATATGGGGAACGATTGACATGAAGAGGGTGAAGGGGATCATAGGGCTACTTCTGGTGTTCGCCGTGGGGATCGGCATCGGCTGGATCGCCACCAGCCGCTATTACCATAAAAAAGTTGATTCAATGCTGAAAGGCGCGCCGGAGGCGTTTCAGGACGTGATCGTGCGCCGGATGGATAAAAAACTGGGACTCGACAAAGCGCAGGAAGCCCAGATACGCGAGATACTGCGCGAGACGCACGAGCAAATGGCCGAGGCGCGCGAGGAATTCGATCCCGAAATACAGGAGATACTCCAGTCCGCCAAGGGGCGGGTGAAGTCCGTATTGAAGCCCGCCCAAGTGGGCAAGTTCGAGAAAATGACCGCAAGCCCCACCCGGCTGGTGGACGGTCAAACACCGCCGCCCGCGCCTGAACCGGCGACGGATCCCATCGGCGACAAGCAGGGGGCTACCCCCGGCTCCTGAAATTCCGCCGTTCCCCATTTTCGCTTGCTTTGCATTTGCCCTTCCGTCATATTGTTCATACACATTGATGGCGGTGAGTGTGAGAGCGGTAGCGGCTTTTTTGCCTTGATGTTTGCCTCGGCCTTTACATCGCCTATATGGCAACATTGTTTTGGAGCTTCCCGGCGCAATCGTCGCCGTTCAAGGACGCCAATTACGCGCCGGAGGTATTTTGCGATTTTGGGGCGCGGGCCATAGGGTGCGTGCTTGAATCACGCCAGCGGCCGCACAACAATATAGGATAACAACCGGGAAAGGAGAATACCCGCATATGGATGACGCCGCTTTTCACAGCCTAGTAAGGCGGATCTCCACGAAAACGGGATTGCGCCTGGATGGACACGATGGACGGGCGTTGCGAAAAATGGCTACCGCCAGGATGGCGCTCCACGGACTTTCCTCGCTGGAACAATATGGGGATATGTTGGAGGCCGATACCGCCCAAGGAAGGCTTGAGCGCGAAGAGCTTATATCCCATTTTGCCGTGGGGGAAAGTTATTTTTTCAGGGATAAGGGGCAGTTCGACCTCCTCAAACACAAAATATTCCCGGAGCTTATCGAACGCAACAAAACCGGCCGGACGCTGAATATCTTGAGCGCCGGATGTGCCACCGGCGAGGAGCCATACTCGCTTGCCATTCTCTTAAGCGAGATCATTCCCGATATCGCCGAATGGCGTGTCCATATCCTCGGCACCGACATAAAGGAGGAATTTCTCGAAAAGGCCAGGACGGCCGTTTACAGCGAGTGGTCGTTTCGAATGGTTCCGGAGGAGGTCAGGAAAAAATATTTCACGCGAAAGGGAGGGCTGTTTACGCTCGATCCCGGAATAAAAAGGATGGTTACATTTCACCGGGGCAACCTTTTGGATGCCGTCTTTCCGGAACCGGCTGGCCAACCGCGCGGTTTGGATCTTATCCTGTGCCGCAACGTGCTCATTTACTACCGGCGCACAATGGCGGCCGCCATTGTGATAAAGATGACCGAAGCCCTGCGTGAGGGAGGGTACCTTATCACCGGGCATTGGGAGCTATTCTCGTCCCCCCTCGGCATATTGGCTCCCCGCGTGTTCCCCGAATCGTTCGCGTACCAGCGGGTTGCCGAAGGTCCCGCTCAAAAGCCAATTCCGCCGGTCCCCCATTTGCCGGTTTTTCCCGTGGCGTTGAAGGCTATTATGCCTCGCACTCCTTCCTCCACTCACGATACGGTGCGGGAGCCGCAAGCCGTTTTAACGGATGTGCATACCCTCTTCAACAACGCCGCCTACCGCAAGGCGGTGGCGTTGCTGGAAAAGGAATTGCGGAAAGCGCCGGAGGACTTTCAGGCGCTTTGTCTCGCCGCGCACGCATACGCCAATTTGGGCGAACATGGCCGGGCGGTGGAATTGTTGCGAAAGGCCATTGACGTGGATCCGCTCTCGGCGGAACCTTATGCGCTTTTGGCGCATATTGCCGAGGAGAACGGTGATGCCGACGCCGCAAAGGGGTACTTGGAAAAGGTCATTTACCTGTATCCGGCCTTGGTCTCTCCGTATCTTGACCTTTCCGCCATCCACGAGAACATGGGAGAGGCGGAAAAAGCCCGAAAAATGCGGCAAGCCGCGCTGTCTGTATTAAAGGGACTGCCGAAAGAAAGCATTGTGGAACCGTACGGGACAACGGCGGCGGATTTGGTTCACCACATGGAGCTACTCCTTTTGAGGTAGTGCCCATATTCCAGTTATGTATAAATAATCTATGCCCACCGGGGAAATTATCGTATAATTATTCCAACCGACGAGGCAGTGTTTCGTAAATTCTGGAGGAAACCGCGATGGATTTCCGCCCCGACCTTCAATCAGCGCGTCCTTATCTTGTTTTCAATCTGCGGGGATTTCTTTACGCCGTCAGAGCGCTCAACGTCCGCGAAATTATCTGGCTTCCGGATCTGGCCGCCATCGAGGAGTCCTCGCCGCATATAGCAGGTGTATTCAACCTGCGCGGAAAGATCATCCCCGTGGCGGATCTCGGCCTTCTGTTCGGCCATGGGCAACGCCGCTATCAAGTATCCGATTCCGTGATCGTTATCGAGGTGGGGAATAGTCTCATTGGCGTGATAGTGAACGAGGTGTTGGACGTTAAGGAGATCGCCCCGGCGGATATAGAAATGCCGCTTGCCGGGCGGGGCGGGGCGGGGTCGCGCCACCATTATCTTGAGGGGGAAGCGAAATCCGGGGACGACATCATTATGGTTTTGGACGCGGAATCCCTTGCAAAGCGCCTGGAATCGGCGGAAGGAACTGAAGAGGGGCTTGAGGGGGCCGCATCCGCCCATCAATTTTTGCCCGATGCGAACCCGGAAGAGAAAGCCCTGTTCAGTGAAAGGGCGCGCAACCTGCGCCAACCAGCGGAAGATGCCGAGATAGGCGAGGGGCGTATGCCCCTTGCGATCGCCGGGGTGGGCGGGGAGTATTTCGGCCTCGATGTGGGGCTTGTGCGCGAATTTACGGACATTCGCCATGTTACCCCCATACCATGCTGTCCGCCGCGCATTATCGGCAACATGAACCTGCGGGGCAATATCATCACTCTGGTGGATATCCGGGGCCTGCTTGATATTCCCGGCGGCGGGGCCGATGCCACGAAAGCCGTGATCACGGAAGTGGGGGATACCTTGATCGGGATAGCGGTCAACGAAGTGTTTGACGTGGCGTATTTGCGGCAATCGGATCTGTCCGCCGCCCCATCCGCCTCGGCCGGGAAATATGTAAGAGGCGTGGCGCCTTACTGCGGCGGGATGATGACAGTGCTGGACCTGAAAAAGATCATCGAGGAAGGGGAATTGACGGTCAACGAGGAGGTGTGACTGGAACTTTAGGCGCGGAAGCATCTATGGCCGCCCGGCGCGGATGGATGAACTCTTAAAGCAATTTTGGGAGGAGTCGAAATGTTCAAGGATATGAGGCTTAGATACAGGATTTTGTCGGGGTATACCGTCCCGCTCCTGCTGTCCGTACTGGTTGCGATATTCGTTTTCCTGAAGGTGACGGATGCAAAACAGGCGGCGGAAACTGTTGAAACGGCCAATGCCGTGGTTTCAGAAATATACAGGTTGCACTTAGCGGTCGCCAACATGTCGAAAACGGCTCGCGGCTATCTATTGGCGAAAAATGAGACTTCCCTGCACAACTTTGAGAAGGAAGCCAATAACCTCCGGGAGAGTTCCCAGGCTCTGGATAAACTGGTGGCTGATCCCCGGCAGATTGAAACCCTCCATATCATTCAGGATTTGGGGAATCGTCTCTACACGGACGATAAAAAACTTATGACGATGGTGGACGCGGGAAAGGCGAATGACGCGGTGATGCTGTTCAGGGCCGGGGAAGCGCTTACGCTTTCCAGGGAGCTTGAAGCGAAAGTAAGGGAATTCGAGTCGGTGGAAAGCCGCAACATGCAAAAAAGGCACGAGAAGTTGCTCGACTCCATGCGGTTGATCGTATCCGCCATCCTGTGGGGCACGCTTCTTTCGGTGATTCTCGCCGTGACCATCGGCCTGTTCGTATCCTCCCGCATCAGCGAGACGATAGCCGACGCCACAAATATGGTATCCACTTCTTCGACGGAGATAGCCGCCACCATCTCCCAGCATGAACGCACCGCGGCCCAGCAAGCGGCTATGGTGAACGAGACCTCCACCACGGTGGAGGAACTTGGGGCGTCCGCCCGGCAATCAGCCGAGCAGGCGGAAACAGCCGCCGGCGCGGCCCAAAAAGCCTCCACGCTGACCGAAGAGGGAAAAACGGCCGTGAACCAGGCCGTTGAAGGAATGACCGGCCTGAAGGACAGGATAGGCTCCGTGGCTGGTCGGATATTGAGACTTGGTGAGCAGACGGCCCAGATCGGGGCTATCTCCACCCTCATGGCCGATCTCGCCGGCCAGACCAATATGCTGGCGCTGAATGCGGCCGTGGAAGCGGCGCGTGCGGGCGAGCATGGCAGGGGATTTGCCGTCGTGGCGGCGGAAGTGCGCAAACTGGCGGATCAAACCAAGAAATCGGCGGGAGAGGCGAACGCGCTGGTGGCGGAGATACAAAAAGCGACAAACTCCACCATCATGGCCACGGAGGAGGGCACCAAGACGGTCGACGAGATCACGAAACTTGCCCAGCGGGTGGACGGCACCTTCAGCTCCATATCATCCGCCGCCGGCGGCGTGTACAACAATGCCCAGCAGGTGCTATTGAACACGCGCCAGCAGTCGGCGGCGCTCGGTCAGGTGGTGAGCGCGATCGGCAACATTAACACGGGATCCAAAGAGACCGCCGCCGGACTGGTGCAGACCAAGGTGGGCGTGCAGAAGCTCAACGAGGCGGCTCAGAACCTGAAAGCGATGGTTTAAGGTGAAGGCGCCGGCAATTCTCCAGGTGGAATAATGATCGAAGACGTGGAACTGAGGGAGCTTTTCAAAACCGAGAGCGCGGAGCACTTGCAAGGCCTGGAGGCGGGCCTCCTGCGCATTGAAAAGGAACCGGGGGATAAAGCGGTACTGGAGAACGTATTGCGGGAAGCGCACAGCCTTAAGGGTTCCGCGCGGATGCTCGGCGTCCACGACGTGGAAAGGATGGCCCATCGGCTGGAAGATATCTTCGGCGCGGCGAAGAGCGGTAATGAGGTTCTTGCCCCCGGCGATCTTGACCGCATCTACAGGGGGGTGGACGCCATAAAAAAACTTGTGCATGAAGCGGTGACGGGGGAGGCGGCGAATCTGGATGTGAAGGCCATTTTGGAGGTACTGCCCGGCGCGCCGCCGGTGGGAACGGCCAGGGGAGCTTTGCGCCCCATTCCCGGGGAAGTGGCCGTGAAAACCATTCCGCCGGAAGACGCGTGCGGGGAACCCCCGGCGCCCCAACAGGGGGGATACCGCATAGACACTATAAGGGTGGAGACGAAAAAACTGGACGGCCTGATGACGCATTCCGGGGAATTGGCGGTCATACGGACCCGCATGGCACGCCTGCTTTCGCGGGTTGATGAGTTGGCGGCGTTGGCCGATGTTTTGGCGAAGAAGGCGTCCGGCGTCTCCGTTTCCGGTATCGGCGGCGGGGAAAATATGGGCAGGCTGGCGTCGGGACTTGCACACCTGCGCGACGCCGTTTACGAGGACAATTCAAGAATAGAGTTCGTGTCGGGAATGCTGGAAACCGGGATACGCGAAATCCGCCTCCTCCCGTTCTCCACCCTGTTCAACTTCTTTCCGCGCATGGTGCGGGACATGGCGCGTGAGCGGAGGAAAGAGGCCGAACTGGAACTTTCCGGCGGGGACGTAAAGGCCGACAAACTGATAATCGAGGAACTGAAAGACCCGTTGATGCACATTATCAGGAATTCCATCGACCATGGGATAGAGCCGCCGGAAGAGCGTGAGCGGGCGGGAAAACCGCGCGCCGGAAAGATACGGCTGTCCGCGCGGCGCACTGATTCCAACATAATTGTCGAAGCGTCCGACGACGGGGGCGGGCTGGACATCGAGTCGATAAAAAGAACGGCGGCCAAAAGGAATATCCGCTCCTTGAAGGAACTGGATGCAATGGGCGCCGCTGAGATAATGGACCTTGTGTTCACGCCCGGCTTTTCCACCAGCGCGTTCGTGACCGACGTTTCCGGCAGGGGGGTTGGGCTTGATGTGGCGCGCTCCAATGTCGAGCGCCTGAAAGGCGCCATTCAGGCGGAGTCGACCACGGGCGGGGAATGCCTGTTCCGGATAAAACTGCCGTTAACACTGGCGACGGCGCGGGTGCTTCTCGTATCGGCCGGCGGCGGAACGTTTGCCATACCGATGGAATCCGTGGACACCACGCGGCGGGTGACTCGGAAGCAGATATTCCATATGGAGGGAAGGGACGCCATCGTCGAAGAAAACCGGACCATTTCGGTGGCGGCAATGGCGGACCTCCTCGGTTTGCCGCGCAAGGTGGATAAGGGCCGTCATCCGGCGGAAAACGGGGACCTCCCCATGCCATGCCTGATCCTCACCGCGGCGGGTGAAAAGACCGCCATCATTGTGGACGACCTGCTGGATGAGCAGGAAGTGGTATTGAAACCTCCGAGTCCGGTTTTGAAGCGGGTGCGCAATGTGGCGGGATCCATAATCCTCGGGAGCGGCGAAATATGCCCGGTCCTGAACCCGGGCGATTTGGCAAAGACGGTGCGTAAACGCGCCGTGTCCGCCGCTCCGGAAACGGGGACAAAAGAAGACAGGAAAAAACCGTCGGTGCTTTTGGTGGAGGATTCGATCACCACCCGGACGCAGGAAAAACGGATATTGGAAAGCGGCGGCTACGAGGTGGTTACCGCGGTGAACGGTGTGGACGCGTGGGCAAAACTCGCCACGCGCCCCTTCGAGGCCGTGGTGAGCGACGTCATGATGCCGGAAATGGATGGCCTTGACCTGACCGCCCGGATAAGGAAGGACGATAAATTTAAACACCTTCCGGTGATCCTGGTCACCACGCTTGCATCGGATGCGGACAAGAGAAGAGGGCTTGAGGCGGGAGCGAACGCCTACATTCCGAAACCGTCATTCGAACAGAAGATATTGCTCGAAACGCTTGAACGGCTGATATGAGGGGTCGGGGCGTCTAACGCGCGCCGACGAACCGCAACAAGGAGGAACGCGATGGGCGATGAGACGTATGGCGGAAAACCGCCAAAAATAAAGGTCCTGCTGGTTGACGATTCTCCCACGGCGCTTGCCTTGCTGGGGAAAATGCTGGCCGAGACCCCGGATATCGTGGTGGTTGGCGAGGCAAAAAACGGCGTGGAAGCGCTGGAGCTTATCCCCAGGATCGATCCCCATGTCGTGTGCACCGATCTCCACATGCCGGTCATGGATGGCCTGGACATGACCAAGGAAATAATGGACAAATATCCCCGGCCGATATTGGTCGTAAGCGTTTCAGTCCGGGAAGGGAGCAAGAACATATTCCATTTGATGGAGGCGGGCGCGTTGGACGTGTTTCCCAAGCCGCGCGGCGGCGAAAAGGCGGAGTTCCTGCGGCAGTCCAATGAATTGGCAAACCGCATAAGGATACTGGCGGGAGTCCATGTGTTTAGGGTGTGCAGGAATGGGGCCGTTAAACCAGTATGGGCGCCGCCCTCCGCGGTGGCTATTCCCCGTGTGGAAACGCCGCTGATCAAGGTGGTCGTTATCGGGGCATCCACGGGGGGGCCGCAGGCGCTCCAGAGGGTGCTATGCGGGCTTCCGCTGAACTTCCCCGCGCCGGTCATCTGCATCCAGCACATCGGCGAGGGCTTTTTAAAGGGGCTTGCGGAATGGCTCGAATCGGTTTGCGTCCATAAGATCGAGATCGCCCGGGAAGGGACACTGCCCGAGGCGGGTAAGGTCTATTTCCCGCCCGAAGAGGCCCATTTGCTGTTCGACAATGGCGGCAGGTTCAAGTATTCGCGCGATATTCCGTATAACGGCCATCGCCCTTCCATCACGGCCACTTTCACATCCGCGGCGGAGCGCTATGGGAGTAACGCGCTGGGAGTGCTTCTGACCGGCATGGGGAGCGACGGCGCCGACGGACTCAAGGCGATATTCGACGCGAACGGAATAACGATAGCGCAAGACGAAAGAACAAGTGTGGTGTTCGGGATGCCCAAGCGCGCCGCTGAACTGGGCGCGGCGCGGAATATCCTGCCGCTGGATGAAATAGCCCCAATGATCATTTCGTACATTTCATTTAACGTGAGGGCCGGCCAATGACCCGACAGGAAGATACGGGAAAAGAGGTGCTCATAGTGGAGGACAGCGCGGTTCAAATGGAGATATTGAGGCGCGTCCTGACAACGAACGGGTACAAGGTGCGTAAGGCCGGAAACGGCGAAGAGGCGTTGGCGGCGGCACATGAGCGCAAGCCGGACATGATCATCAGCGATATCCTGATGCCGGTGATGGACGGTTATACCCTCTGCAAGGAGTTGAAGGCCAGCGAGACGTTGAAAGAGATACCGGTGATCCTCCTGACCCAGCTTTCCGAGCCGGAGGAGGCGATACGCGGGCTGGAGGCGGGAGCGGATAACTACATCACCAAACCGTTCGACGAGGCGTTCCTTCTGGCGAAGGTGAAGTCGCTACTTTTGTACCCCATCCATTTCATGAACGATCCGGGAAAAAAGAGCATCGAGTTCATCGTGGATGGTAAGCGGTACAGCGTAAAGTCCAGCAGGGGGCAGACGCTGAACTTCCTGCTTTCCACTTACGAAAACGTGGTGCGCCGGAACCTGGAAATGTACCGGGTGCAGGAGGAACTTGAGCGGCTGAACGAGCAGTTGGAGGACAAGATAAAACAAAGGACCGCGGCCCTGGCGGAGGAAGTGACCGAGCGAAAGCAACTATCGGTTGACCTGATCAAGCGCAACCGGGAATTATCCGCGCTGTATTCAATCTACAAAACAGCCGCGGAAAAGCCGATGCTCCGGGATATTCTCCACGCGGCGCTTGAGACGATACTGGGCGTGATGGAAATGGATGCCGGGATTATGTATCTCCTTGATGAGGACAAGGCCAATCTTTCCCTGTGTTCACAGGTGGGAATGGGGGGAAAAGAGGCGGAACCATTCCTCTCGCTTAAGATCGGGGAGGGAATGGCCGGCAAATCCGCCGCCGAGATGAAAACGATCGTATCGGACAACGATAATTACCCCACGAAAAGGTTGTCGGGGTTCGTATTGTCGTTGGGAATGAAAAGCATGGCGGCGGCGCCCCTGATCTCGACAACCGATCTTGTGGGCGCTATGAGTCTCGGCTCGAAAAGGCCGCGCGTGTTCCAGCGGGACGAACTGGACCTGATGTCGGCAATAGGCAGGCAGGTGGGTTCGATGGTGCATGCCGCCAGGTTGTACGAACAATTGAAGGAGAGCGAGGAGAAATTCCAATCGATGGCCTATTCCGTGAACGACGCCGTCATAAGCATCGACGGGCAGGGAACGATCGAGTTCTGGAATGCCGCCGCCGGGCGCATATTCGGCGTCGAAAAGGATCAAGCGATGGGGAAGAATATATCCATGATAGTCCCGGAAAAGCACCGCGAGGCGCATCTGAATGGCCTGAGGAATTTCCGGGAGACCGGCATAGGGAATATCTTTGGAAGGTCCGTTGAGTTGACGGCATTGAAAGCGGATAACTCGGAGATCCCGGTGGAACTTTCAGTTTCGAGCTACAAGCTCGGCGGTGCATGGCACGCCGTGGGGATCGTGCGCGACATAACCGAACGGAAGAAATGGGAAACTTCGATCGAGGAATCGAACAGGAAACTCGAAACCGCGCTGGAAGACCTTAAGAAATCCCAAGGCATGTTGATACGCACCGAAAAGCTGGCCGCGCTGGGCGCGCTTTCCGCGGGCGTCGCGCATGAGATAAAAAACCCCCTCAATATCATCTCCACCGCCGTGCAAATGCTGATGATGGACGAAAAACAGCCCCCCGAAACGATTGAGACCTGCAAGGAGATCATGACCCAGATCCACCGCACCGTGAAGATCACCGAGAACCTGAGGGATTTTGCGCGAGAGCGCAAGCCGGAGATGAAGGAGCTCGATCCGCGGGGACTGCTGTCGAAAACAATTGCGCTGGTTGACTACGAAATGACCATCGACAATGTCCATTTCAATGAAGACTTTGCCGATGGCGGTCTTCGCATTAAGGGCGACCAGGACCAGTTGGCGCAAGTCTTCCTGAACCTTATTAATAACGCCGCGGACAGCATACGTCAAAAGGAGAAAACGTATGGATATGCGGCGTTGAAAGAAAATGGGTGGCGTGGCGAGATCAAGATCAGGGCCTGGAGCGACCCGGCGTGGACGTACATCGAATTCCGGGATACCGGGCTTGGCATAGCGGATGGCGCGGTGGAGAGGATATTCGATCCGTTTTTCACCACGAAAGGGGAACAAAAAGGGACCGGCCTGGGCCTTTCCATCGCGTTTGGTATCATGGAAAACCACGGCGGCGCCATATCGGTTGCGAGTGTGGAGGGGGAAGGGGCGGCATTCACCCTGAAATTCCCATCAATTGTTCAGGGCCATTAAAATGAATTTGGCTATTGTTTGGATATGGAAATATAGCCGCGGTAGGGTCGCGGTATTTAAATGCGGAAGCTGAGTTGGTGTCCCCAAGGGGATTTTCCCGCATGCGCGCTTGTGTCACGCTCGCGCTTTGCGGGTCGCCTCGTTCGCTATCCCGCCATCCGTGGCGGGATGCGCTCCTTCATCAGTCGCGCCGCTCACTCGCTTCAAATCCCCTGTTGGATTTATGGTAGTTCGTGATGGAATGCCTTAGCGGCGTTGTTGCCTGCTTTTGAAGTGCTTACACTCGCATTTTCTCAAAATGCGAGTGTGAAAATGACGGAACACCCGCTGACGCGGCTGTCCGCATTTTTGGTGTCCCCAAGGGGATTTGAACCCCTGTTACCGCCGTGAAAGGGCGATGTCCTGGACCGGGCTAGACGATGGGGACAACCTTCATTTTCAATGTCAAAAATGGTGAGCCGCGCTGGATTCGAACCAGCGACCCACGCCTTAAAAGGGCGTTGCTCTACCACCTGAGCTAGCGGCTCTAAAAACCTATAAGGACGCAAGTGTACACGTCCAACTTTATGAATGTCAATACATTTCAATTGTACCAAATGCGCGGCGCGGAGGTGCTTTTATCATCCGGTCTCAATGGCCGCCGTGTTGTTTTATCTCGTCCAGCTTTTTTCCGCTCATGCTCATCCGTATGGGCAAAAGCGGGTCGCCCGGAAGCCGCCCGGTGAGCATCAGGTTCCAGTACACCCACTTGAACGCCATCTTCCCCCAATGGTTGAGGTAGGTGTTTTCCAGCAGGGACATCGGGCCGATGCCGGGGATGGGGAACGTGCCATGCACCGGCTCAATGTCGTAATTGAAATCTATCAGGAACGCCTTGTGGAACCCGGTTTCGATGAAGCAGTTGGAGTGCCCGTCGTAATCCGGGTGCGGCTCTTTGCCCGCTATCTCGCGCAAAAGGTTTTCCGAGACGATCTCCGCCTCGAAATGCGTCACCGAGCCGGCCTTGGAGGTATGCACGTTCGAGCAGTCGCCGACCACATAGGTGTTCTCCGCCCGTTTGCTCTTCAGCGTTTTGTCTTCCGTCACCGCGTATCCGATGCCGTCCCCCAAGCCGGACTCCTCTATCACTTGCGGCCCCAGGTTGGGCGGGATGGAGCACAGGAGGTCGTAGGAGACCGTTTCGCCGGTGTACGACTTGATGACCTTGTTATCCGCGTCCACGCTTTCGAGCGCGAAATTCGGAACTACTTTTATGTTCTTTTCGTCCATCACCCGATGCAATGTCTCGTTCGCCACTGGCTTGGTGAACGCGCCGGTGAGCGGCGTGACGAGCGAGATCTGCACCCGGTCGCGGATGTTCTTCAGGTGGAAGTAGTAGTCCGCCAAGAACACGAACTCGATGGGGGCGACGGGGCACTTTATCGGCATGTCGGCGATATTGAGGACCAGATGCCCTTCCTGGAAGTTTTCGAGCGCCTCTTGCATTTTCAGCGCTCCTTCAAGGGTGTAGAAGGTGTGCGCGTTTTTGTTCATCGCGTCTTCCAATCCTTCCACCTCTTCCGGCGCGATGCGGCACCCCAGGCCCAGGATGAGCCAGTCGTAATCGAAATTTCCGGCGGAGGTATGCACTGCGCGGTTTTTGTGGTCAATCAGGTATACATCCGCCTGCACAAACTTCGCGGAATGGGGGAGCGGCTCGCGCACCGGCCTTACTATGTCCTCCTTTGCGTTATAGCCGTACAGTTTGAAAGGGAGGAACAGGTAGCCCGGCTGGTAATGGTGCTCCGGGGATTTGTCTATCACGGTAATTTCCCACTCCTTGTGCGGGAGCTTGCGGGAGAGAAGGTTGGCCAGCAATGTGCCGCCGGTTCCGGCGCCAAGGATCAGAAGTTTTTTCATGCCTCCTCCTTCCGGGCCGCGGCGAAGCGTGGTGGAGCGGCGCTATTCCTGTTGCACCGTTCTCGGCACTGGCACACCCGGCCTCGCGCTGGAGGCCAGCGGGTTTTTCGCCCCGGTGATCCGGTAATTTCCGTAATACAGGTTCTGGAGGTGGTTCCCCTGCGTGAAGAAGAGCCTCCTCTCGATTATAAGCCCCCCGATGTTCAAAAGCGCGCAAACAATGATGAGAGGCGTCTTCACCGGCATGACGGGGTTCACCGAGACCATAAGCGCCACAAGCAGGGGGAGGAAGAACGCCACGATAAGGGTGAGCGCCTGGTGGAGCGTCTGTTGTGAGGCGGTCATCGGGAAGTGGTATTCGATTGTGTTGTACGTTTCGTACGCGCAACCGGTGTCGCGCAGTTTTATGTGCGGAGCGTTTATCCCCAGCGCGTTTTTCAGCGAGAGGGGAGAATAGATGTTGCCGTTATGCTGGAAGGCCAGCGCTTTCAGCACGAGCGAGAACGAAGCAAGGAACGCCACCAGATTCACGAGTCCGGCCTCGATGCGGGGGTGGATGCTTGTGAACTGGCACACCGCCAAAATGACCGCCGTGCCGGAAGTGAGGCCGAAAAGGGTGAAGTTCAGCGGGGTGAAAGCGTTTGCCCATTCCCGGACGTAGCGGATGGCGGCGTAAAGCATGGCGGATGAGATGTACAGCCCGACCGCCGCGATAATGCCCATGAATCCGGCGAACAGCCGCAAGGTGCCATCAGCCTGCATGTAGAAAAGGAATAGGTAAAGCGCGTCCATCGCCAAAAAGGCGGGGAGGAAAATCACCTCGCGCGAAAGCCACGACTGTTTCCACATTTTTATGGCTTTCCAGCCGCGCTGGGGGTTGCCGAGGTGGAAGAAGCTGGCGGCCATGCCGAGCACGGGGAAGGCCAGCGAGATGATGCCCGCGGCGAGGGTGAACTGCGGCGAAAGGTTGCCGGTGGTGCCGAACAGCGCGTCGAGTATCACCAACGTAATAAAGATGCCTTGTCCCACTCCGGCAAACACCGTGAGGAACACCAGCGACATTTCAGGATGCATTGTTTCTCCTCATGTCTGCGCCACGTCTTCCGAAACCACGTCGCCCGCCGATGCGGATTTTCTCTCCATGTCCACCGGCCTTTGCGCGTGTTGCGTCAGCATGTCGCGGTCGAGCATTACTTTCGCTTTGCGTTTCGGCAGGTAGTGGTTGGCCGGGTCGGTACCCGCTTCGGGCAACGCCTTGAACCCTTTTTCTTCCGCTATCCAGCGGGCGGCTTCGCTCGCGGGATCGTCAATATCGCCGAACGCGCGCGCCTTTGCCGGGCAGGCCAGCACGCAGGCCGGTTTGCGTTCGTCCGGCGGCAGGTTCTCGTTGTATATCCGGTCGGCGCACAGGGTGCATTTTTTCATCACGCCGTCGAACGTGTCGAACTCCCTGCATCCGTACGGGCAGGCCCACGAGCAGTATTTGCACCCGATGCAGTCGTCGTAATTCACCAGCACCACGCCGTCCTCCGTCCGTTTGTACGAGGCGGCGGTGGGGCACACCTCCACGCACGGCGGGTTTTTGCAGTGCATGCAGGATTTTGGGAAATACACCACGTCGGTGTGCGGGAACTTCCCTACCTCGTAGGTCTGCACCCGGTTGAACCACACCCCCAGCGGTTCCTTGCCGTAGGGGTTGGTATCAGTGAGCGGGCCGAACTGCCCGCCGGTGTTCCACGATTTGCAGTTGGTGGCGCACGCGTGGCACCCCACGCACTTGTTCAGGTCTATCACCAGCGCCATTTGCGTCATTTGCCGTTCCCTCGGATGAATTCGTAGCGCAGTACCTTGCGCGGCTCTTCCATGTGCGGCAGGCGGTCCAGCGATTGGAATTGCGGCCAGTGGCCCGGCTCGTCGGCCTTCGTTATCTTCACGCGCAGGTCGTACCACGCCGCCTGGCCGGAGATCGGGTCGCTGTTCGACACTTTGCGATTGCCATATTCGTCGCCGATCTCTTCGGTGATGCAGTGGTTCAGCAAAAACCCTTTGCGTGCCTCGGCGGCGTCTTTGTCCAGGTTCCACGCGCCGGACATCTTGCCTATGCCGTTCCACGTCCATACCGTGTCGGGCTGGACCGCCTCGGAGAACTTCACCTGCACTTTTATTTTGGCGGTGGGGGATTCCACCCACACCCAATCCATGTCGGCGATGCCGAGGTCGGCCCCTTTTTCCGGGTTCATGTGCAGGTAGTTCTGGCCAAGAATCTGGCGGAGCCATGCGTTCTGGCTGTCCCACGAATGGTACATCACCATCGGCCGCTGGGTGATGGCGAAGAACGGGTACACCTTCGCGTCCACCTGCGTTTGCTCTATCGGCTCGTACCAAAAGGGCAGGGGATCGAAATATTTTATTATCCGCTGTCGTTGCGCCTGCGTGGCGGGCTGGCGGCCCTTGGTCTGCCCTTGCGCGGCCAGCCGGAAGCGTTGCAGAACCTCCGAGTAGAAATGCATGACTATCGGGTCGTTCAGCCGTATCAGCTTGCTCTTTTGCGCCCAGTTCAGGTAGCCCTGATTGATGGTCCGGTTGTACCGGATGGATTCATCCAGTTCGTATTCGAAGAATGATTTGTTCTTTATATATGCTTCCCACTGGTCCGGGTTCGGCTCGCCCGTCATCTGTTTGGAGCCGTCCTTCCCGCGCCACCCGGCGAGGAACCCCACGCCGGAGCCGGGAGCCGATTCCCAGCCGGTGATGAATTCCTTGTAGGTCTTGAATTGGGGTTTTCCATTGTCGTCGCAGAACCCTTGCAGGCCCAGCGCGTTGGCAAGGTCTATGAGCGTTTGCTGGAATGGGCGGCAATCCCCTTTCGGTTCCAATATCGGGTGGCGGATAGCGTCCGCTGGATGGTCGTAGTCGCTTATCGGGCGGTCGAGCAGGGAGATCACGTCGTACCGCTCCAGGTAGGTGGTGTCGGGCAATACGAGGTCGGCGTACGCCACCTGTTCGCTGAAAAAGGCGTCGCTCACCACGATGAACGGTATCTTGTGTTCGCCGTCCGGGTCTTTGGCGGTGAGCATTTGCATCACGCCGCCGGTGTTCATGGTGGAGTTCCAGCTCATGTTCGCCATGAAGAGGATGAGGGTGTCTATGGCGTAGGGGTCTTTATTGTGCGCGTTGGTGATGACGTTTTGCATCATCCCGTGCGCGGTGAGCGGGAATTCCCAGCTGAACGCCTTGTCTATCCGCACGGGGTTCCCTTGCGCGTCCACCATCAGGTGGTCGGGGTTCGAGGGGAAGCCAAGCTCCGGGTTCGGGAGCGGCGTGTTCGGCTTGATGAGGTCCGGCGAGTTGATCGGCTTGGGGCAGGGGGGGATAGGCTTGGGGAACGGCGCCTTGTAGCGGAAGCCGCCGGGCCGGTCAATGATCCCCAAGAGCATCATGAATACCGAGAGCGCGCGCACGGTCTGGAACCCGTTGCTGTGCGCCGCCAGACCGCGCATGGCGTGAACGGACACCGGCTTGCCGGTGACGGTCTTGTGCGTTTTGCCCCACACGTCGGTCCACTCTATCGGCAGGGTGATGGTCTCGTTCTTCGCCATTATCCCGGCTTCCAGCGCCACGGTCTCTATCTGTTCCGCGGGCACGCCGCAGATTTTCTCCGCCTGCGCTGGCGAGTACTCGGCCATCACGCGGTCGTACAGCAGTTGGAACGCGGGGACGAGCGTTTTGCCGTCCTTCCCCTTGTAGGTGCCGAAGAGGGCGGGCTTGGTGCTGTCCTGATGCGCTTCCTTCACCGAGTTGGATACGGTGTCCCATATCGTGTTTTGCGTTTGGTGCATCTCCCTTTCTTCGAGGAGGTAGGGGAGTCCCTCATTCAGGCCGCCTTTGTCCGCTTCTATCAGGTAGGCGGCGTTGGTGTGGCTGACGAGGAAATCGTGGTCGTACAGCCCGTGCTTGAGCAGGACGTGGGCCATAGCGAGAATCAGCGCGCCGTCGGTGCCCGGCTTCACCGGCATCCAGTCGTCGGCCACCGCGCCGTAGCCGGAGCGCACGGGATTGATGACCACCAGCTTGCCGCCGCGTTCCTTTATCTTCGATATGCCTATCTTGAGCGGGTTGGAGTCGTGGTCTTCCGCCACGCCGAACAGGAACATGTATTTGGTGCGGTCGAAATCGGCGCCGCCGAATTCCCACACGCTCCCGCCAATGGAGTAGATCATGCCCGTGGCCATGTTCACGGAGCAAAAGCCGCCGTGCGCGGCGAAGTTCGGTGTGCCGAACTGTTTTGCGAACGTGCTGGTGAGTGCTTGCATCTGGTCGCGCCCGGTGAAGAGCGCCAGTTTTTTCGGGTCTTCGCTACGGATTTTGTGGAGCCGGGTGGTGAGGATGTCCATCGCCGTGTCCCAGCTTATTTCATCGAACTGTGCCTGTCCGCGCTCGGCCCCCTTTTTGCGCAGGAGCGGCTTGGTGATGCGCGCCGGGCTGAATTGCTTCATAACGCCCGACGAGCCTTTGGCGCAGATGACCCCCTTGTTGGTCGGGTGGTCGGGGTTTCCCTGAATGTAGCGGATGCGTCCGTCTTGCAGGGTTATCTTGATGCCGCACCGGCAGGCGCACATGTAGCAGGTGGTGTACTTGATGTCCTCGCCCGGCTGGAGCTTGTGGCCGTCTTTTTCGGTCATGTGGTCAGCTTATTGCCCGGTCCACCACGCGGCAAACGGGAAATTCTGATGGGGGGATAAATATTCCTTATTCTCAAGCGGAATTGGGCCACAGAGTCGTTGATACACAGATAGGTTGACGGAAGGGGGATCATCCTTATTCTTTACAAGAAATTTCTCCGTGCCTCCGTGCCTCTGTGGCATATAATTCCCCTTATGCACTGGAAGGGTGAAGGGAATGCTGGATTTTAAATACCGCGTGTTCCTTTCCGTGGCGCGGCTCGCCAGTTTCTCGAAAGCCGCCAAGGAACTTTCGCTCACGCAACCGGCGGTCAGTTTCCAAATACGCCACCTTGAAGAAGAACTAAAGGCGCGCCTGTTCGTGCGCTACCCGAACCGCATCGAGCTTACCCCCATCGGCAGTTTCCTTTTCGGCGAATTGACCCGCCTCGCGGGGGAATCGGCCAAAGTGCGCGAGCGGGTGATGCAAAAGCTGGGAAAATTCTGGGGGACGATGGTCATGGGCGCGTCCACCACCATCGGCAACTACTTCATGCCCACCGCCATCGCGGAGTTCAAGGCGAAGTACCCCGGCATCGCCACGCGGATATTGGTGGACAACACCGACCAAGTGCTGAACTACCTCGCGGACGGCATCATAGACTTCGCCATCGTGGAGGGGCCGGTGAAGCCGCGCCAGTGGATTACCGAGGAACTGTTCACGGATGAACTGGTGGTCATCGTGCCGAAGGATTTTCAGGGAGCGGGGAAGGGGACGATCCCCATCCAGCGCGTGGGGCAGGAGCGGTTCATCTCGCGCGAGGCGGGGAGCGGCACCCGCGCGGTGATAGACGACCTGCGCACCGGCCAAAAACCGCTCATCCCGCCGGAGAACGTGGTACTGGAACTGGGAAGCAGTACCGCCATCAAAAAAGGCGTGGAAGGGGGGCTTGGCATCTCCATCGTATCGGTGATGACGCTGGAAAATGAGCTTCAGCTTGGCACGCTCCGCGCCCTGCGGATAGAAAAATTCCCCATCTACCGCAAGATATCGCTGGTATTCCCGCGCGGGGTGGAGCAATCGCAGGCGATTAGCGACATGGTGGCGGTTTGCAAAGAGCATGGCAAACGTATCACGGCGCTTTCCGGCGCCCGCTGACGCAAATAGCGGTAGTGCCCCAGTTTGAAAAATGCACGCATAACAATGGAACGCTTTTCTCCGGTAGCACGGGTTTCAACCCGTTGGTTGCCCCCAATGGGCAACGGCAGTCCGAGGCCTTCGAGCCAATTCCGCCGCGGATTGAGAATGCCAATCCCGCGGCTCCTTAAGTCCGTCGCCACCGTTCAACCCGGGACACCGCCGGAAATAGGGGTGGTTAGCGTTCCATGGAATTCAAGGTTAATATGAACAAGATGAAGAAAATGGACGCGGAACTGATCATTTGGGACCTGGACGGCACGCTGATAGACTCCAAGCGGGACATCGCCTACGCCGTGAACACCACGCTGGCGCGGATAGACCATCCGCCGCTTTCCAACGAGCTGATCTACGAATATGTGGGGAACGGCGTGCGTCCGCTCATCGAAAAGGCGGTGCTGGCGACGGGCGGCGGCAATTCGCTGGAGACCGCGATAAGCCATTTTCAGGAGATTTACCTGGCCCACCTGCTGGACACCACGGTTCTGTTCGAAGGCATTGCGGGGGTGCTGGAGCATTTCAAGGGGAAGAAGATGGCGGTGGCGAGCAACAAGCCGTACCGCTATGTGGAAAAGATACTCGAAGGGCTGGGGGTGGCGCGCTATTTCGTTTCGGTAAAGGGCGGCGACAGCGTGCCGGAGAAAAAGCCGCACCCGCTGATGCTCGAAGAGATCATGCGGGAGGCCGGGGCCGCACCGGCCGAGGCGGTGTTCATCGGTGATAGCGCGGTGGACATGCAGACCGGCAAAAACGCCAACGTGCGGACGGTGGGCGTGATCTACGGCTTCCGGCCCGAATCGGAGATACGGGAGAGCGCGCCGGATATCATCGTGGCCGCCCCGCACGAATTGAAAGGGGTCATCGCATGAGGAAAAAAAAAGAGCGCAAAGGCACATGCGCGCAATGCGGCGAGTGCTGTAAGAAACTGCGGATAACCACCGTGCTCAGCCACATCATTGAAAACCACGGCTCGGTGGACGAGGCGCGCATCTATTATTCGTTCCGGGGGATGCGCCTGACGGAAACCTATCCGGCGATTGACCGCGCGCTTTTGGAGCTGGACATACCGTGCAACCAGCTTTCGGCGGAGAACACCTGC
>JACRGR010000058.1 GCA_016212275.1 Nitrospinota bacterium
CGCGAACGTCCACCGGCTATTTCCCCTGCTCCGCCACGGTGACGCGGTAATTTTCCATCACCGGGTTGGCGAGGAGCTTTTTGCACATCTCCTCCGCGTCTTTTTTCGCCTGTTCGGTGGCGGGCGCGTCCATCTCTATCTCGATGAACTTGCCGATGCGCACCCCGCGAACCCCCGCGAACCCCAGCGAATGGAGCGCGTGCTCCACCGCCTTGCCCTGCGGATCCAGTATCCCGTTCTTCAGCGTAACCGTCACTTGCGTTTTCATGCGCCGCAGATCCTCCTCACCACTTCGCGGTACGATTCCTCGATCTTGCCCAGATCGCGCCGGAAGCGGTCCTTGTCCATCTTTTCCCCCGTCGCCATGTCCCACAGGCGCGAGGTGTCGGGCGAAAATTCGTCCGCCAGGATTATTTCGCCTTTGTGCCGCCCGAATTCCAACTTGAAGTCCACCAGCCGGATGCCGTGCCGCGCGAACAGCTCGGTCAGGAGCACGTCCACCTTCAGCGCGTATTCCGTGATGGCGTCCAGCTCGTCCTTCGTGGCCCAGCCGAACGCCAGCACATGGTCGCTGTTCACCATCGGGTCGCCCAGCGCGTCGTCCTTGTAATACAGTTCCACCACCGGGTGGCTCAGTTTTTCCCCTTCGGCGCGGCCCAACTTTTTCGCCAGCGAACCCGCGAGCACGTTGCGCACCACCACTTCCACCGGAACGATCGCCACCTTTTTGGAGAGCATTTCGCGGTCGGAGAGTTTTTTCACGAAATGGGTCGGCACCCCGTGTTGCCCCAGGTACTCGAAGATCGTGGTCGAAAGGGCGTTGTTCATCACCCCTTTGTCGGCGATGGTCCCTTTCTTCTGCGCGTTGAAGGCGGTCGCGTCGTCCTTGAAATACTGTATCACCAGGTCCGGGTCATCGGTCCGGTACAGTATCTTCGCCTTCCCCTCGTATATCTGCTCCAGTTTTTTCGGCACGGCGGTCGTCTCCTCTTTTCGGTCAGGCGCGCGAAAACACGCGCTTGAAAATTTCGTCAATGTTCTTCAAATAATAGTTCAGGCTGAACAATTCTTCAATCTTCCGCTTGGAAAGCCTGCGGCGCACCTCCGCGTGGGACATCACCATGTCCTTGAACTGCACCTCCTCGCGCCAGCAGATCATCGCCAAGTCCTGCACCACCTTGTAGGCTTCTTCGCGCACCATGCCGGCCTCGATGAGCGCCAAAAGCACCTTTTGCGAATAGAAAAGTCCGTAGGTGGCATTGATGTTCCGCAACATCCGTTGCGGGTACACATGCAGGCCGGCCACGATGCGGCGCGTTTTTTCCAGCATGTAATGGAGCAGGATGGTCGTGTCCGGCACGATGATCCGCTCCACCGACGAATGGCTGATGTCCCGCTCGTGCCACAGCGCAACATCCTCCATCGCCGCCTGCAGGTTGCCGCGCACCACGCGGGCCAGCCCGCACATTTGTTCGCTATTCACGGGGTTCCTTTTATGCGGCATGGCGGAGGAACCTTTTTGCCCCGCCGCGAACGGCTCTTCGGCCTCCAGCACTTCGGAGCGCTGGAGGTGCCGCACTTCCAGCGCGATCTTTTCGATGGTGGCGGCGGTGATGGCGAGCGCGGCCATGTATTCAGCGTGGCGGTCGCGCTGGATGATCTGGGTGGAGATGGGGGCCGGTATGATCCCCATCTTCTTGCAGACGTACGCCTCGATCTTCGGGCTGGCGTGCGCGTGGGTTCCCACCGCGCCGGAAATTTTCCCAACCGCTATCCCCTCGATGGCCCGCACCAGCCGCTGGCGGTTGCGCGCCATCTCGGCGTGCCACAAGGCGATCTTCAGGCCGAACGTCGTCGGCTCGGCGTGCACTCCATGGGTGCGCCCCATGCACGGGGTCTTTTTGTATTGGTACGCGGAACGCTTGAGCGATTTCATCAGCGCGTCCAGCTTTTCCAGTATCAGCACGCCAGCGCGCTTCATCTGCGCGCACAGGGCGGTGTCCACCACGTCGGACGACGTAAGCCCCATGTGGATGAACCGCGAGTCCGGCCCCACGTTCTCCGCCACGCTGGTCAAAAACGCGATAACGTCGTGCCGCACTTCCTTTTCGATCTCGTCGATGCGTTGCACGTTGAACGCCGCCTTCTTTTTTATCGTCGCCAACGCCCGCTTGGGTATCTTCCCCATTTTCGCGTGCGCCTCGCAGGCGGCTATCTCCACCTCCAGCCACGCGGCGAATTTGCTTTCCAGCGACCACAGCGTGGCCATTTCCTTCAGTGAATACCGTTCGATCATTTTTACACCTCGTGAACCATGCCGCA
>JACRGR010000057.1 GCA_016212275.1 Nitrospinota bacterium
AGAAAAAATGGACTATGCCGATCAGGGATTGGGGGGTAATCTACAACCAGCTGACTATGCTGTTTGAAGGTCGGTTGCCATAAAAATGGGAACTTACACAGTTGGCGTTACAGTCCCTCTGGAAACACGCTCCGAATTCCCATGACCACCAATATCACCATAGATAAAAACCAAGATCAAAAAAGCACGGAACCAAACAGGCGCGATGAGGCGGGAGCGGCTAACCCCTCAACGTGGCAGTTACATTGGGTCCACATCTGGGCGATATACAACCCGGTCACGAACACCATCGCCGGCCTTTTCTCCCTCTCCGCCACCGCCCCCACGCTCCCATCCGGCTACACCCACAAGGCCTACGTCGGCGCGGTCTACAACAACTCTTCAGGGAATTTCATAAGCTTTTTCCAGCGCAACAACCAGGCCAGATGTACATACGGTTCATTCGCCAATTTCCTTACTAACGGTCAGATACCCCTTAACGAATGGAACCCTTTAACCCCCAATATACCCCCCACCGCCAGAATAGCCATTTCTTATATGGCATTGCTCGCCTCCGGGGTGGGTGTGATCTTCTCCCTGAAAGGCAATGATAACGGCAATGCCTACTACCGGTACACCATCCCCGGAGCTTCGGGTTTAACGGAAGTGCTTTTCCCGGTTAACGAGTCGGGGAATCTTTACATCAAGATTATTGATGTGGACAATGTCCACCTGCAAACCACCGGCTGGGAGTTTTGATCCGGTTATGCCCATCACCCCGCGTTTTCCCTAACCCGTGCGGGGGCAGTTGCCCGCCGCCCGAAACCGGTTGCTCGTGATGCAGTAACGTATTAGAATGACAACTGTTATTGCGGCGGGGAGCCGCAGGGTTTAAGAAGGGAGCACTATGAGACAGGCGGACCTGGATTACATCCTCACCACCATGCTGGAGTCCTTCTCCAACGTGTCCGACCTCAACATGACGGTCGGCAAGCCGCTCCAGGTGGAAAACTCCGGCGAACTTACCGAAGTGCCCATCGTCCCGAAGATCGCCAAGCTCACGCCGTTCCAGACAGAAATGATGGCCCTTACCGCCGTGAATTCCGACCGGCGGTTGACGGAAATACTCCTGCGCGAGGGATCGTGCGACTCGTCGTACGCCATTCCCGGCAAGGCGCGGTTCCGCGTGAACATCTTTTCGCAACGCTCCACCTACTCCATCGTGATGCGCAAACTGGCCACCCGCATCGCCACCATCGAGGAAATGAAACTGCCCAAGCTGTTCTACGAAGTGGCGAAGGAGAAAAACGGGTTCATCCTCGTCACCGGCGCCACGGGGTCCGGCAAATCCACCACGCTGGCCGCCATGCTGGACGCGGTGAACCAGTACAAATCGGTGCATGTGGTCACGCTGGAGGACCCGGTGGAATTCGTGCATCCGCACAAAAAGGCCACGTTCAACCAGCGCGAACTGGGCGCGGATTTCGACGCGTTCTCCACCGGCCTGCGCGCCGCCCTGCGCCAAGCGCCGAAGGTCATCCTCGTGGGCGAAATGCGCGACCGCGAAACGGTGGAGATAGGCATGTCCGCCGCCGAGACCGGCCACTTGGTGATGAGCACCCTGCACACCGTGGACGCGGGCCAGACCATCAGCCGTATCGTGGGCATGTTCGACAAGGACGAGGAAAAACTCCTGCGCATCCGGCTGGCGGAAACCATCCGCTGGATCATCTGCCAACGGCTCGTCCCGCGCGAGGGGGGGGGCCGCGTGGCGGTACTGGAAGTCATGGGAAACAACCTCCGCACGAAAGACGCCATCCTCAACGGCGAGCAGGAGGGGAAAACATTTTACGACATCATTTCGGCGGCCGAGGCGTTCGGCTGGCGCACGTTCGACATGAGCCTCGTCGAGGCGTTCAAGGAGGGCGCGATCTCCGAAGAAACCGGTACGGCCTACGCCTCACGCAAGGCGATCGTGGGCCGCGGCATGGACAAGGTCAAGCAGTCGCGCGGCGAAAAGACCACCGATATTGACGCGCTCTCGATCGACGAGGGGTATGCGGGCGATACATCGGGCATTCCAAAGAAGAAGAAATAGGATATGGAAATCACCTGCTCGTCCTGCCAAAAGAAAATAAACATCCCCGACGAAAAGATACCCAAGGGGCATTCGTTCAGCTTCAACTGCCCCTCGTGCAAAAACAAGATAAAGGTGGAAACGGGAACCAGCGCCCCCGCCAACGGCGACGACACGGAATACAACGCGCCGGTGGGCGAAACATTCGCGGCGGACAGCGACAAACAGGGGGCGATGGTCTGCCACACGGAACCGGCGAAATTCAAATCCCTGCTGGAATCCATGGGGTACCGCGTCCACACCCCGTCCTACCACATCGAGGCGATAAACAACCTGCGGTTCAACGACTACCGGATCGTGCTCATCACCAGCGAGTACGAGGCCACCCCGCACGACCAAGGGTCCATCCTCAAGCACCTGCAGGAAATGAACATGAGCACGCGGCGGAAGATATTCCTGGTATATGTCGCCCAAGGGGCGCATTCATACGACAACATGGAGGCGTTCGCCGCCAGCGTGAACCTGATCGTGAACTCCGAAGACGCCGCCAAGGATGGGTTCAAGGACGCTTTGGTTAAGGGGCTGAAGGAAAACGACCGCTTCTACAAAGTGTATTTCGAGTGCATGACCGCGCTGGGGAAAAACTGAGTGAAAACGCCGGTAGTGGAGCGGTTCGCCGACGGCCAGGTGATCATCACCGAAGGGGTGATGAGCACGCGGGCGTACATCGTCATTTCCGGCAAGGTCCGCATCTCGAAAAAAGTGAACAAGAGGAACATTTCGGTCGGCACCCTGAAGGAAGGCGACGTGTTCGGCGAAATGGGGCTGTTCCAGGACGCGCCGCGCTCCGCCACCGCCACCGCCATAGGCGATGTGACGGTGGGGGTGATAGACAAACAACGCTTCAAGGAACTGCTTGCCGGTTGCCCCGAGGACATGCAGGCGATCATCGGTTCGGTGCTCAACCGCCTGCGGCTGACCACGGAACGCCTCGCGCTCCTTGGCATCCAATGGGAAAAGGCAAATAAAGCGCTGGAATCGGTCTCCACCAAAGAAAAAGTCGGATAAATGCCCGAATTCGAGTACAAATACCAAACCAAGGTCGGCATCCAGACCGGCGAGATGGACGCTGACAGCCTTGAAGCCGCGCAGGCGTTCCTCAAAAAGCAAAAGGTCAACGTCGTCTCCATCAAGGAAAAACCCAAAGACCTGCTCGCGGGGTTCGGCGGACAGCCGACCACCAAGGACGTGGTTTCGTTCGTCCGCCAGTTCGCCACGATGATAAACGCCGGCCTGCCGCTGGTGAAATGCCTCGAAATACTCGGCACGCAGGGGAGCAACAAGATATTCAACCGCGCCATCATGGACATCAAGGGGCGCATCGAGCAGGGCGATACCTTCGCCGACTCCCTGCGCCGCCACCCGAAGATATTCGACTCCCTGTTCTGCAACATGGTGGAAGCGGGCGAGGTGGGCGGTATCCTGGACGTGATCCTCCTGCGTTTGGCGGCATACATCGAAAAGGCGATGGCCCTGAAGGGAAAAGTGAAGTCCGCCCTCGTCTACCCGTCCGCCATCGTGGTCATCGCGGGCGCCGTCGTCACCTTCCTGCTGGTGTTCATCATCCCCAGCTTCGCCACGATGTTCGAGGACATGGGCGGACGCCAATTGCCCGCCGTGACGCGGAGCGTTATTTTCCTCAGCGACCTGCTCATCCACAACTGGTACATCTTCCTCGGCATTCCCGTGGCCGTCGGCGTGGGCCTCAACAAGGCGTACCAGACCGACCCGGGGAAACTGAAAATTGACCAGATCATGCTGAAACTCCCGGTGGTGGGCGAACTGATCCAGAAAGTCGCCGTGGCGAAATTCACCCGCACCATGGGCACCCTCATTACCTCCGGCGTCCCGATCATCGAAGGGCTGAATATCACCGCCAAGACCGCCGGGAACAAGGTCATCGAGAACGCGGTGGTGGAGGTCATCGAAGACATCAAGCAGGGCAAAGGCCTCGGCGAACCCCTGCGGGACCAGGGGATATTCCCCCCGATGGTGGTGCAGATGATAGACGTGGGCGAACAGTCCGGCGCGCTCGACGCCATGCTGGGAAAGATAGCCGACTTCTACGACGAAGAGGTGGACAACGCGGTGAGCGCGCTGACTTCCCTGCTGGAACCTTTGCTCATGGTGTTCCTCGCCATCGTGGTCGGCTACGTGGTCATCGCCATGTACATGCCGATATTCCAGATGGGCGCGGGCGCCCACTGACCGGGTGCGCCGCCACGCGGGCGGAATAAGATGGACACGGAAATAACCCTTCCGTCCGGACGCGACCAAGCCGTCATCATCAAGGCCCTCATCATCTTCAGGATGCTGGCGGTCTCTTTCTTCCTCGGCGCCGTCATCGTCTTTCAGGTGAAGTTCGGCGCGCTCCTGTACCCCCTGCCGATCTCCCTGCTCATCGCCGCCACCTACCTGCTTTCCATCCTGTATCTGACGCTCATCGGCAGGGTCCGGCGGTTCGCGCCGTTCCTGTATTTCCAGCTTACCACCGACCTGATCATAGAGACCGGCATCATCTACTATACCGGCGGGGTGGACAGCCCCTTCACGTTCCTGTACATGCTCACCATCGTCGCTTCGGTCATCATCATGCAGGCCAACAGCAGTTATATCCTCGCATCCGTGGCCAGCATCCTGTACGGCCTTTTGGTGAACCTGGAATTTTACGGCGCCATATCCCCCCGCCCCCTCCTGATGACGGCGGTGGACCAGGTCCCTTCGCAGGCGTATGTGTTTTTCACCGTGCTGGTCCATATCGCCGCGTTCTACCTCGTCGCGTTTTTAAGCGACTTCCTCGCCCGCAGGCTCAGCCGGACGTTGCTGGCGCTTATGGTGAAAAGTTCCGACCTTACCTATCTCCAGGCGTTCCATCAGAACGTCGTCGCCAACATGGGGAGCGGGTTCATGGCGCTGGACCTCGGCCGCACCATCGTATCCGCCAACCAGGCGGCGGAACAGATACTGGAACGGCGGCTGGAAGATTTTTTGCGGCGGCGGCTGGAGGACGCGTTCCCTTCCCTGCTTGGCCTCGCGCCGCTCTCACCCGCCATGGAAACCAAACGAACGGAATGCGTATACGACATGGGCGGAAGAAAAAAACTGCTGGCGGTCACGGTATCCCCGTTCAGGAACTCCGCGGGCGACGTGCTGGGGATGATACTCATCTTTCAGGACATCACCCATTTCAAGGAAATGGAAGAGGCGATGGCGAAATCGGAGCGGATGGCGGCGGTGGGACGGATGGCGGCGGGGCTTGCCCATGAGATCCGCAATCCCCTCGGCTCCATCAGCGGCTCGATCCAGATGCTCCGCACCATGCTCACGGCGGAAATGCCGTCCCCGCACGACAGGCTGATGGCCATCATTTTGCGCGAGACCGACCGGCTCAACGGCATCATCAGCCGTTTCCTTTCCTATGCCAACCCCACCACGAAAAAGGAACCGGACGTAAACCTGGCATCCCTCATCTCCGATTCGGTCCTCCTGTTTTCAAACGATGCGCGCTACGCTTCCATCACCACCACACTGGACCTCGACCCGCGCATCCGCTGTGAGTGCGACGCCGAAGCGCTCAAGCAGGTGTTCTGGAACCTTTTGCTTAATTCCGCGCAGGCGATGCCGAACGGCGGGACCATCGCCATCGCCATGAAACCGGTCCCGTCCGGCGCATCGGCGGCCCAAGAGTGCAGGATAGATATATCCGATACCGGGTGCGGCATTCCCGATGACGCGGCGGGAAAAATATTCGAGCCGTTTTTCACCACAAAAGAAAATGGAACCGGACTCGGATTGCCGCTGGTGGCGAAGATAATCGAAAGCCACAACGGACTGATCACGGTGCAAAGCAAAATTGATGAAGGCGCCACATTCACCCTTCGCCTTCCCATCGCGCCTCTTCGCATGGACTGACCTGCCCGGCACCCCGGCGTAACGGCATCAATCCCACCAAAAAATAAATTTCAAAAAGTGAAAATTTCCTCTTGCATTAAACTGGAATATGTGCAAATATTGATTCCAGATAAATATTTAGAAATGAGTTTGCGTGAAATTGAACATAATAAAGTTATTTAAAATTATTGGTGGAAGGCCCCGGTAATGTCTGCCTCAAGCACGAAAAGAAAAGTTCCCGTAACAACTCATCTGTACGAAGACCAGGTGCAGATGCTCAACAAGATCGCAAAAGAACTGCAAGTAACGAAAGCGGTTCTTTTCAGGACCGCGGTGGAGCAACTCCTGAAAAAATACGAGGAGAAGCAACTTGATATTGGAATCAAGTAGCGGATTGTTTTCTAAAAATTCAACAAGAAAGGAGGACTAATATAATGGCAGCCAAGAAAAAGACCGCCAAGAAGAAGACCGCCAAGAAGAAAAAGAAATAACTAAATAAAAATACCCGTCCGAGTATGGCCCCGGAATATAACGGGTAGCTGGTTTTCTGGTGGCAATCAAAGCCAGGGCCGGGAGCGCGTTAGCGCGTTCCCGGCCATTTTTATTTACAGTGCCCGCCCAGACACCGTTCTGTTAATATAGCGCGGATGAAAAAAACTATTGCGGCTCCCGGCGGCGCGGGCGTCCTTCCGGTGCAGGAACTCAAAAGGCTGGCCGCGCAAAAGGCGATCACCGCCTCCGCGCCGCTTGCGAAAGGGCAGTTCCAGCCATCGAGCCTCGACTTGCGGCTGGGAACGACCGCCTACCGCATCCGCAGTTCGTTCCTCCCCCAACGGCGCACCGTAGCCGCCATGCTCAAGGAACTCAAAATGTACGAGATAGACCTGCGCGGCGGGGCGATCCTCGAACGCGGGAATGTGTACCTCATCCCTTTGCTTGAACGCCTCGCGCTCCCGGACGGAGTGCGCGGCAGAACAAACCCGAAATCCTCCACCGGGCGGCTGGACATTTTCACGCGGGTCATATCGGACAACAGCCACCGGTTCGAGGACATACAGGAGGGTTATCACGGCGGGCTGTACCTCGAAGTGGTGCCGCGCTCGTTCACCGTGAAGGCGCGCACCGGGCTGGCGCTCAACCAGCTCCGCCTGTTCCGCGGCGCGACGGTGGTGGACGATGCGGCGCTGGCGCGTATGCACTCCCGCGCGCCGTTATTGTTCCGGGATGGCGTTAAAAAGGTATCGCCCCTCATCAGCGGCGGACTTTTTCTCAGCATCGAAACGCACACCACCCAGCCGCACCGCAGGATCGGCTACATGGCGAAAAAAAACAGCACGGTCATAGACCTGGACCGGGTGGGACGCTACCAGGTGCGCGATTTCTGGGAACCGATCGAGTCGCCGCACGAGGACTTTCTGATCCTGGAACCGGAAGAGTTTTACATCTTCGCCTCGAAAGAGCGGGTGCGCGTGCCGCTGGACTGCGCCGCCGAAATGGTGGAATTCGACGCCGGGTCGGGCGAACTGCGGACGCACTACGCGGGATTTTTCGATTCCGGGTTCGGCGACGGCCCGGTGCGGGGAACCAAGGCGGTGCTGGAGGTGCGTCCGCACGACGTGCCCTTCCGCGTGGAGGACGGACAACTGTTTTTCAAATTGCGCTACGAACGGATGGCCGCGGCCCCCGCGGTGGGCTATGGACGGAGCATCGGCTCCAACTACTTTAACCAAGGGCTTAAACTCAGCAAACATTTTGCGGAATAGGAAAGATATGGCAGGAGAATTTACCGATTCGCCGTTCGGTCCGCCAAAGGACCTGGCACAGATGGATCTTTTGTACCCCACCGGAGACGTGTATAAGAAGAACGAGGCGCTCGCCGTGGGGTGCAACGCGGCGGTCATCGTCGTGGCCTCGGTGCTGCTGACGATAATGGGATTCCAATACCGGTACTCCACGCGGGGGAACCTCATCAACCCGCAAGCCACCATCCTCATTTTCTCCGTTTGCTTTGTCGCGTTCCGCTACTGGTCGTTGAACGCGCTTACACCCGTGCGGCTGTTCTTCGACAAGGAAGGCGGAAAAGTGGTGTTCTTTAAAAAGCGGTTCTTCGGCACGTCCCGCGAGAACGTGGAAGCGGCGAAAATAACCGGGGTGGAAATGCACGACGCCGGAAACGAAAAATGGGAATTGATACTGAACGGTTCCGGCGGGGAAAAGTTCCGCGTGCCGCCCGTGGGCAACCGCGTGCTGGTGCGGCACGGAGCGGAGCGCGCCGCGCGGTTCCTCAAGCAGGACATTGCGATATCGGACGCTTCCGGCGCGGAAACGGCCAAGCGTAAAGCGGGCGTGGTGGAAGACCCCTACTACAAACGCCTGCAAGCAGTAAAAGCCCCCCTGCCGCGCAACGACATCTTCATCCTGAAAACCAAGTTAAAAGGAGGCGTTAAATACGACATCTCATTGCCGTTGTGGATCGCCTCCTCGGTGTTCGGTTTCGCCCTGATGAACCTCGGCATCGGCATCTACATATGGATGGTGCTGGCGAAGGACACGGCGCGCTGGGCCAGCGTGCCGTTCCTCATTAATACGTTCATCGTGTTCGTGATAGCGGCGATGGTGCATAACCTCAAGCGGACCATCGAAGTGACTGGCGAGGGACTGAAAATGCGCGGCCAAACGATCCCGCTGTGGCAGTTGGCGGAAATCAACACGCGCCCCGGCTTCGTGAACCGGCTCATCATCGAGTCCGATACCGACACATTCACGGTACTGCTCACCAAAAAGCAGATCGAGTGGCTGAAACAGGACCTTGAATTCGAAATATGGAACCGCCGACCGCAGGAAAAACGCAAAGAATAACCGCCCTTCCAACGGACCGGAAAATCTGTTGAGAGAACCTTTTTGAAAAAAGGTTCTCTCAACAGGTTCTTTGCGGTCTGTTAGAAGAGCGGTTCCTGGGCGCCGCCAGCGGGCGGGGTGATCTTGAAGTGGCGGTACGCCTCGGCGCTGGCCACGCGCCCGCGCGGGGTGCGCTGTAAAAAACCGTTCTGCAGGAGGTATGGCTCCAGCACGTCCTCGATCGTGTCCTTCTCCTCGTTGATCGCGGCGGAAAGAGTATCCAAGCCCACTGGGCCGCCGCCGAATTTCTGGATGATGGTCAGCAGTAGCTGGCGATCCATCCGGTCGAATCCCATTTCGTCCACTTCCACCATCCGCAGGGCCGCGTCGGCCACGGCATTCGTCACCGCGCCGTTTCCCTTCACCTGCGCGTAATCGCGTACGCGGCGCAAAAGCCTGTTGGCGATGCGCGGCGTTCCGCGCGAGCGGCGCGCTATTTCGTCCGCGCCGGCGGGGTCCATCTCCACGTTGAGTATCCGCGCCGAACGGCGGATGATGGCGGAAAGCTCTTCCGGCGTGTAGAACTCCAGCCGGTGGATGATGCCGAACCGGTCGCGCAGGGGCGAGGTGAGAAGCCCCGCGCGCGTGGTGGCGCCGATGAGCGTGAACGGCGGGATGTCCAGCTTGATGGATCGGGCGGAGGGGCCTTGGCCTATCATCAGGTCAATGTTGCCATCCTCCATCGCCGGGTAGAGTATCTCCTCCACGGCCGGACTCAGGCGGTGAATCTCGTCAATAAATAGAATTTCGTGTTCCGAGAGATTGGTAAGGATGGCGGCAAGATCCCCCGCCCGCTCGATGACCGGGCCGGAGGTGGCGCGTATCTGCACCCCCAGCTCGGCGGCGATGATGTGGGCCAAGGTGGTTTTGCCGAGTCCCGGCGGGCCGTAAAAGAGCGCGTGATCCATCGCCTCGCCGCGTTGTTTGGTGGCGGCGATGGCGATCTTGAGGTTTTCCTTTATTTGCGTCTGCCCCACGTACTCGTCCAGCCGCGAGGGGCGCAAGGATTTTTCCAGCGCCGCCTCTTCCGGCTCCGGCCCGACGATCCGCTTATCTTCCATATCCGTCCGTTGGTAGCGACACACACTCCTGTGTGTCGTTTGCCGCCATGTGCGGCAAAGGAATAATTTGCGTCCTTCGAACGCGACTACAGGCGAGAGCGCCTGTAGCTACCGCCGCATATTTTTTATTCATCGGAGAAATAATCCGAATCAAGCCGCTTGATGTCATAAGAGATTACTTTTGACACCCCCAAGTCATGGTCAATCATCAGTTCCGCCAGTTGCTCGCCGTCAACGAGCACAATTTTGGAATCAATGTTTGAAACGAAATCCAAGGCTTCTTTTGAGAAAGTTGAAGTGGTAATGAACACTCCCTTTTTCGCCCGGTTGCCTTGTAGCGCGCCTGCGAATTTCTGTATTTCAGGTCGGCCAACCACAGCTTCCCAACGCTTTGCCTGTAAATAGATTATGTCCAAACCCAGCCTGTCTTCCTTGATAAGGCCGTCAATGCCCCCATCCCCGCTTTTACCTATCACTTTCCCTGCGTCTTCAATCGAACCGCCGTAACCCATCTTCACCAAGAGATCCACTACAAGACTTTCGAAAAAGGCGGGAGAGCTGGTTTTTACTTTGGATAATAGTTCATTAGCCAGTCCTTCCCTGATTTGTTGATAGGCATCGCCAAGTAATTCGTCAGGCGTTTTATGGGAGTTTTCCGGCGATTCTTCGACGGATTTGTCATTGGTTCTCCGTTTTGTCCTGAAAGTAATGAACTCTGGAAACTGTTCGAGGAATTTAACGTCTATGCTGGCCGGAGATTTCTTGAACACCTCCATGCCGCGACCGGATATCTTAATGATTGAGCGCTTGGGGCATTCAAGAAGTCCCGCCTTATAAAGATAGGTCTTTGCCCAGCCAACACGGTTGGCAAATGTTCTTTGCCTGCCGCTTGGCAATAATTCTTCGGTTTCCCCCTCGCTAAGATTGAACGTGCCTGAAAGGGCGCGAACAAGCTCAGGAAGCGGGTATTCTTTCCCATCCGAAACCGATTGCAATAGCGGGAGCATGATTGATTGATAATCCGGTATCGGCATTACTGCTCCTTCTCCGGGGGGGCGGGCGCGAGGTATTCGACGATCTTGCCGTTCACCACGGAATAGACGCCCGGCATTTTTTCCAATATCCCTTCCGGCCCCCAATACACGCCACCGGTCACTCCCTTATAGTATTTCAGGGTGTCCATCCCGCTGGAAAGTTCCCAGCGCGTGTCCGCGCCGCCTTCCATCAGGGTCAGCGCCATCAGCATCGCGTCGTAAAACTGCGCGGCGGTGGCATCCGGCGATTCGCCCGATGCGTTTTGGAAGTTTTCCGTGAACGATTTCACGTCGGGCTTGTCCAACTCCGGATAGAACTCGCCGGTGAACAGCACTTCCTCCGCGTCCTTCTCCCCGAAGGTCAGCAGTTCCGGCGAGAGGAAGCGGTCCGTTCCCATCACCTGCACCCCCTTGATGTTATAGAAGGCGAGCGTAGGCAGTATCACCGCCTGCCGGACGCTGGAAGCCGGAACGAACAGCGCCTCGAAGTTCATGTGCAATTCGAAGGAAAAATTGTTTTTCGTTATCGGCATGCTTTTCACTTTTTTGATGCGCGGATAAGACCCGCCGCCGCCGTATATCCTGCGGAGGCCTCCGTTTATTTCCTCCACCGTCTTGCCCGTGTGTTCCTGCGCATAGTCGTAGATCACCTGCCGCAGGCTCTGGTCGTCCATGCCGCCCAGCGCGTTCATCTGTTCGCGGAAATCCGTTTGCGCGGGATCATACGACGCTTTGGCCACTATGGTGCCGCCGCTTTTCTCTATTGCGTCCACGAACATTTGGGCGAACGCCCTGCCGTAGTCGTCGTTCGGATGCATGACGGCGAAGGTGCGCAGATTAAGCCGGTTCGCCGCCACATCCACAAGCGCGCGCACCTGCCCCGCCCTGGTAATGCCGATCTGGTACAAAAACCGTTTGTTCTCCTGCATCGTGTCCACCGCGGCGGTAAGCGATGGAGTGATGATAGGCACGCCGGACGTGCGCGAATCATTCAGTACGGCGGCCAGCGTTTCCGGCGAAAACATGCCCACCACCGCGATCACCGACTTGTCATCCGACAAGGTCTTCATCGCCGCCCGCGCGGTTTCAGGGTTGCCCTCCGAATCCATTATCAGCGGGCGGATGTGGGCCTTATCCACGAATTGGCTCTTCGCCGCAAGGGCCACCTGAATGCCTTTCGCCGCCTGGTTCCCCGCCTCGGCCTGGTCGCCGGTAAGCGGCAGAATGCACCCGATGGTCAGGTAGCCGCGCGGGGAAGCATTCGTCACAAAGGCGTCTTTCGGCACTTCCAGCCCCGGAAACCCTTTTTCCACACGTTCGCGCGTGCGCTCCAGGTTCAGCTGGTCGTTGTTCTTTTTGTGGATCTTAGCCAATTCCAGTAGCGCGTACTGCGCGGGAAAACCGTTCCCGTACTTTTCTTCGATTGCGGAAAGTTCCGCCGTGGACGATATGCCTTGAACGATCTCTTTCACGCGCTCTTCCGCTTTCGTGTGAAGGTTGCTGGGCAGGCTCCAGCATTCCACCAGCGCCTCCACGCTTTTCACGTTTTGCCCGGAGCGGTATCGCGCATCGCCGATGTCGCACAATATCCCGGCCCGCTCGGCGTCGTCCTGCGCGGCGGGGAGCGCCGTTTGCCATGCCGATTCCGCCTCGGTGTACTGGCGCAGGCCGGAAAGGCTGGCCCCCAGCCCCACCAGCGCCTCGTACCGGTACGGGGAAGAGGGGAAACTGTTCGCCACAACGCTGAAGTACGATTGCGCGTTGCCGTACTGTTTGGCATCGAGATAATTTTGCGCGAGGCGGAAATAGGCCAGCGCGGTCTTTTCGTCGTTCGGATAGTTTTCAATCATCTCACGGTAGGCGGCAAGCTCCTTGGCGCGGTTCTTTTCCTGCTCCGCCGCGCCCGCTTTTTTCAAAAGCTCGGCGAGGGGAGGCGCGCCTTCCTTTTTCGCCGGTTCGGCGGAAAATGCCGGCGAGGAGAACGCCAGGCAAACCGCGAACGCCGCCACCGCGCCGCGGGCTATTTTACCTAATGCCATATTTGACGAGTTTATACCGTAACGAGCGCAAATTCATGTGCAAAAGCCGCGCGGCGTCTTTGCGCGCGCCGTTCGCCGCCTTCAGCGCGGAGAGGATCATCTGCTTCTCCATTTCGCACACGCGCTCCTCGAGATCTATCCCCTCCGGCGGAAGCGAAAGGGGCATCGCCGGGGAAGCGGGAACGCGCAGGCCCTCCGGCAGGCTCTCCGCCGAAATGGTTTTACCGGACTCCACCACCACCGCATGCTCCACAGCGTTTTCCAATTCGCGCACGTTACCGGGCCATTGGTGGGCCACTATCAGTTTCATGGCCTCCGGGGAAAAGCCCTGCAGGTCGCGTTTGTTCTGCGCGTTGAACGCGCTTAAAAAGCGGACTGCCAACAACGGGATGTCGTCCTTGCGCTCGCGCAGGGGGGGCATTTCTATCTTCACCACGTTCAGCCGGTAGTACAGGTCTTCGCGGAATGCGCCCGCCTTCACGCACTCCGCCAGGTTTTTGTTGGTGGCGGCGATGAACCGCACGTCCAGCTTCATGTCCTTTATGTCCCCCACGCGGCGTATTTCGCGCTCCTGTATGGCGCGCACCAGTTTCACTTGTAATGAGAGCGGCATCTCCCCTATCTCGTCCAGGAAAAAGCTCCCGCCGTTGGCCGCTTCCAAAAGGCCGACCTTATCGGCCACCGCGCCGGTGAACGCCCCTTTTTTGTAGCCGAAAAGCTCGCTCTCCAGCAGTTGCTCCGGCATCGCCCCGCAATTGATGGAGAGGAACGGCTTGCCGCTCCGCGGGCTATAGGCGTGAAGGGCGCGGGCCACCAGTTCCTTGCCAGTGCCGCTTTCTCCGGTGACAAGGATGGTGCTGGCGGTCTGCGCCACCCGCTCCACCAGGTCGCGGATGGCCTTGATGGGGGAGGAATTGCCGGAGAGTTCTTTCAGGACGGACTTTTCGCGAAGAGCTTTTTTGAGTGTGACGTTTTCCTGTATCAGCCCGCGCTTTTCCAGCGCGTTCTTCACCACGATCTTCAGTTCGTCCACGCTGAACGGCTTTGTGATGTAGTCGCACGCCCCCAGTTTCATCGCCTCCACCGCGCTTTCGGCTGAGGCGTAGGCGGTGATCATGATCACGGGGAGCGACGCCTCCTTTTGCAGGGCGGCGCGCAAGATGGCTATGCCGCCGTCCTTGGGGATCTTCATGTCGGAGATCACGAGGTCAACGGTGTTTTTGCCTATCTTCTCCACCGCTTCGGCGGTGTTGTGGGCGGTAAGCACATCGTACCCCTCGGCATGAAGCATGATCTCCAGCATCTCCACCATGCTTTTTTCGTCGTCGGCGACAAGAATCGCGCTCAGGATCCCTCCATTGCCCCTAACGGGGCGATAACCATATTGAAAGCCGCCACCAATTATATGCCACTAGTGCGGGATATTGGATAGGCCACACCGAAGACGGAATATTTCCGTTGCCTGCCCGCCCTGATAAGCATTTATACTATAAGCAGAACGGCAATTTGGGGGGCCGATGGGATGAATGGAATCGCGTTTCTTTTTGCGGCAGTTGCGACCGGGGCGGTCCTCGCCTATTTCAATGTTCCTTTGATGATAGGCACGTTCGTGCTTGGCGCGCTTTTGGCCGCGTTCACATGGTCGTTCGTGTGGGGTCCCGCCATCTACGCGCTGTGGGTCGCATTCATCGCGCTCGCGCTCGTGCTGAATATTCACGCGCTCCGGCGCGCGCTCATCAGCAACCATGTACTCAAGCTCTTCCGCAAACTCATGCCCCCCATATCGCAAACAGAGCGGGAGGCGCTGGAGGCCGGCACCGTGTGGTGGGAAAAGGACCTCTTCAGCGGCAAACCGGATTGGAAAAAACTGCTCGGCTTCCCCGCGCCCAAACTCACGGCGGAAGAACAGGCGTTTTTGGACGGCCCGGTGGAAAATCTCTGCTCGATGATAAACGATTGGGAAGTGACCGACCGCCTGAAAGACCTGCCGAAAGAGGCGTGGGATTATATAAAGAAGGAACGGTTCTTCGGCCTGATCATCACCAAGGAGTACGGCGGGCTGGAATTCTCCGCGCTGGCGCACTCCGAGGTGGTGCAAAAGCTGGCAAGCAAAAGCATCACCGCCGCAGTGACCGTAATGGTGCCGAATTCGCTGGGACCCGCCGAACTTCTGCTCCACTACGGCACCGACGAGCAGAAAAAACGCTACCTGCCCGGCCTGGCCATCGGGACCGAGATCCCCTGCTTCGCGCTCACCGAGCCGCAAGCGGGGAGCGACGCAAGCTCCATCACCAGTTTCGGTGTCATCGAAACGGGGATGTTCGGCGGCAAAGAGGTCCTCGGCATGCGGGTGAACTGGGAAAAAAGATATATCACTCTCTCCTCCGTCGCCACCGTTATGGGGCTGGCGTTCAAGCTGTACGACCCGAACCGCCTGTTGGGCGATAAAGAGGATATCGGCATAACCGTCGCGCTAGTCCCCACGAACACGCCGGGCATTTCGATAGGCAACCGGCACGATCCTTTGAGCATCCCGTTCCACAACGGCACGATACGCGGCAAAGACGTGTTCATGCCGCTGAACTACATCGTCGGCGGCCCATCGTTCGCGGGGAAAGGCTGGCAGATGCTGATGGAACGGCTGTCCATCGGGCGCGGCATTTCGCTTCCCGCGCTTGGCGCATCCGCCAGCAAAACCGCGTGCCGGGGCACCGGCGCGTATGCCCGCATCCGCAGGCAGTTCCGCCTGCCGGTGGCGCGGATGGAAGGGGTGGAAGAGGCGCTGACCTTTATCGCGGGACATACCTACGCGGTGGACGCCACGCGGCGGTTCACCGTTGGCGCGATAGACGCCGGCCAGCGCCCCTCGCTCGCCAGCGCCATCGCCAAATACAACATCACCGAGCGGATGCGGATGGTGGTGAACCACGCCATGGACGTGCAGGGGGGCGCGGCCATCGTGCTTGGCCCGCGCAATTTCATGGGGCGGGCCTACCAGAGCATCCCGATAAGCATCACCGTGGAAGGGGCGAACATCCTTACCCGGACGCTCATCGTGTTCGGGCAGGGGGTCATTCGCGCCCATCCTTATGTGTTGAAGGAAATGGAAGCGGCGGCGGAGAAGGATCCGCAAAAGGCCTCCGCCGCGTTCGACAGCGCGTTCTTCAGCCACGCGGGGTTCACGCTTTCCACCGCCATGGGCGCGCTGGTATCCGGCCTGACCGGCGGCGCGCTTTTGCCCGCGCCGGTCTCCGGGCCGGCGGCGCGGCACTACCGCCAGTTCGGCAGGATGAGCGCGGCGTTCGCGCTGGCCTCCGACGTGGCGATGCTGGCGCTGGGCGGCAAACTGAAACGGATGGAAAAACTCACCGGGCGGCTGGCCGACGCGATAAGCAATCTGTATATCGCCAGCGCGGTGCTCAAACGGTTCGAGGACGAAGGACGGAAAAAGGAAGACGAAGCGCTCATGCGCTGGGCCTGCGAGGACGCTTTGTTCCGCATACAAACCTCGCTGGACGGATTTTTGCGAAACCTGCCGAACCGCCCCGTGGCCGCTATGCTCCGCCTGTTCATCTTTCCATGCGGCAGGCCGTACCACGCGCCCAGCGACCGCTTGGGCGGCGCATGTGCGCGTATCCTTTTGGCTCCAAGTGAAAGCCGCGACCGGCTGACGGCGGGCATCCATGTCCCGCACAACACCCAAGAATCGCTGGGGCGGATCGAAGACGCGCTGGTAAAAGTCATCCGCGCCGAGGCGGTGGAAAAAAAGGTGCTGGAAGCGGCACGCGCGAAAAAACTGAAGTCGCTCGACCCGGCGGCGCAGGTGGAAGAAGCGGAAAAACTTGGCGTCATTTCCGCCGAAGAAAAGAAGATCGTGGCCGAGGCCGAAGCGGCGCGGCTGGACGTGGTGACGGTGGATGAATTCCCGAAAGATTATTGGAGCGGACGCCATGACGGATAATCAGTTGCGGCCCGTGTATGTGGTGGATGGCGCGCGGACGCCGTTCCTGAAGACCGACCACCTGCCGGGGCCGTTCGCCGCGTCCGACCTGGCGGTGATGGCCGGGCGCGCACTTTTGGCGCGCATGCCGTTCGCCCCGGAGCAACTGGACGAGGCGGTCATTGGATGCGTTATGCCCGCCGCCAGCGAGGTGAACATCGCGCGGGTGATCTCCCTGCGGCTGGGGTGCGGCAAAAAAGTGCCCGCCTACACGGTGGCGCGCAACTGCGCCTCCGGCATGCAGGCGCTGGATTGCGCCGCGAAAGACATCGCCCTAGGCCGCGCCGAAATGGTGCTGGCGGGCGGCGCCGAGGCGATGAGCCACTACCCGCTGATGTTCGACCTGCCGATGCAGGCATGGTCCATCGAGATCGCTTCGGCGAAAACGCTGGGCAAAAGGCTCGCGGCGCTGGCGAAATTCCGCCCCCGGTTTTTAAAGCCGGTCATCGGCATCCTGCAGGGGCTTACCGACCACACCATCGGGCTTTCGATGGGGCAGACGGCGGAAAACCTCGCGTACCGGTTCGGCATCAGCCGGGAAGAGATGGACGCATTCGCGATGGAAAGCCACAGGCGGCTTGGCGAAGCCACCGATGCCGGAAGACTTGAAGAGAAGGAAACACTCATCGGGCCGGACGGCACGGTGTACGCCGAGGACAGCGGCCTGCGGCGCGACACCAGCATGGAAAAACTGGCGAAGCTCAAACCGGTGTTCGACCCCAAAGTGGGGCTGGTAACGGCGGGCAACAGCGCGCAAATAACCGACGGCGCGGCGATTATGGTGCTGGCCAGCGCGCAGGCGGTGGATAAATACAACCTGCCGGTGCTGGGGCGCATCGTGGACATCCGGTGGGCGGGCGTGAACCCCGCCGAAATGGGGCTGGGGCCGGTCCACGCGATGGCGTCCGTGATGAAGGAGAACGGCCTTTCTTCCTCCGACGTTGATTTTTGGGAAGTAAACGAGGCGTTCGCCGTGCAGGTGCTCGCCTGCCTGAAAGCGTGGGAAGACCCGCTCTACATGAAAGAGGAAGTGGAAGTGGATGGCCCCTTCGGCCCGATTGACCGGTCAAAACTGAACGTGGACGGCGGCGCTGTGGGACTCGGCCATCCGGTGGGGGCCAGCGGCGCGCGCATCACCCTGCACCTGCTCAACGTGCTCAAGCGGAACAACTCCCGCCGGGGCATAGCATCGCTGTGCATCGGCGGCGGCCAGGGCGGCGCGATATTGGTGGAGAGGGCGCAATGATCCGCAAATATAAAAACCTCTATGTGGAACTGGACGCCGCGAACATCGCCTGGCTGTACTTCGACCGCGCGGACGCATCGGCCAACACGCTCTCCGCCGAGGTGCTGGAGGAATTCGACCTGTGCCTCGATTATGTGGAAAACATGAAGCCCAGCGGGCTTGTCATCCTATCAGCGAAGAAAAGCGGCTTCATCGCGGGGGCCGACGTGAACGAATTCGTGCCGATCAAGGACGAGGCGACGGCACTCACGCTCATCAGGCGCGGGCAGGCGGTGTTCACCCGGCTGGAAAAAATGCCCTTCCCCACCGTGGCGGCCATCAACGGCTTTTGCCTGGGAGGCGGGATGGAGCTGGCTCTGGCCTGCACCTACCGCGTGGCGCGGGAAGGCGAAGGCACACAGCTCGGCTTGCCGGAAGTGAAGCTCGGCATCCATCCCGGCTTTGGCGGCACGGTGCGGAGCACGGCGGTCATGGGCGGCCCGGCCGCGCTGGACATGATGCTCACCGGCAGGGCATTCAACGCCAAAGCGGCCAAGAAGGCGGGGCTGGTGGATATGGTGGTTGCCGAACGGCATTTGAAGAACGCCGCGCGGCACCTATTGAAAACGCGCCCGCCGAAACGTAGGCCCGGCGGATTGATGGCGCTGGCCGATAGCGCGCTGGCGCGCCCGTTCCTGGCGAACGCCATCGGCAAGAAACTGGCGCAAAAAGCCAACCCCGCGCACTATCCCGCACCATTCGCCCTGCTGGACGTATGGCGCAAACACGCGGGGAACCTGGAACGGATGATGGATGCCGAGGCGCGCTCCGTGGCGAAGCTGATCACCGGCGCGACCGCGCAAAACCTCATCCGCGTTTTCACGCTCCAGGAGAAGATGAAAGCCGCCGGCAAAAAAAATGCCGCGAAAGTGGCGCACCTGCACGTCATCGGCGCGGGGATCATGGGGGGCGACATCGCGGCGTGGAGCGCGTTGCGCGGCATCCGCGTGACCTTGCAGGATCGCGAAGCGAAGTTCATCGCCCCAGCCATCAAACGGGCGAACGAGCTGTTCACCAAACGGCTGAAGGAAAAACGGCTGGTGCAGGCCGCCATGGACCGCCTGATCCCGGATGTGAAAGGGAGCGGCGCGGGCAGGGCCGACCTCATCATCGAGGCGGTGTTCGAAGAAGCGGAAGTGAAACGCGCCCTCTTCAAGGGGCTGGAGCCGAAAGCGCGACCCGACGCGGTGTTCGCCACGAACACTTCCAGCATCCCGCTGGAGGAGATCGCCTCGGCGCTTACCAGCCCCGAACGGCTGGTGGGCATCCACTTCTTCAACCCGGTGCCGCAAATGCAACTGGTGGAAGTGGTCAACGGGGCCGCCACCGCGCCGGAAGTCTTCGACCGTTCGCTGGCCTACGTCCTCCAGATCGGCAAACTGCCGCTGGCGGTGAAAAGCTCGCCCGGATTTCTGGTGAACCGCGTTCTCATGCCGTACCTGCTGGAAGGGGTCATTCTGGAATCCGAAGGGGTGCCGGTCACGGCGGTGGACCGGGCGGCGGTGAAATTCGGCATGCCGATGGGGCCGTTGCTCCTGGCCGACACTGTGGGGCTGGACATCTGCCACCATGTGACAAAGATATTCTCCGCGCACATGCCGCTGACCGTTCCGGAAAAACTGGAACAACTGGTGAAGGCCGGCCACTTGGGAAAAAAGAGCGGCAAGGGATTTTACGATTGGCGGCGCGGCCATCCGGTATCATTCGATAAACGGGATAGCCTGCTGTCGGAATCCGAGATCACCGACCGGCTCATCGGCCGCTTCGTCAACGAATGCGTGGCATGCCTGCGCGAAGGGGTGGTGGCAAACGCCGACCAGCTGGACGCCGGGATGGTGTTCGGCACCGGATTCGCGCCGTTCCGCGGCGGGCCGCTGAAATACGCCGCCGACGCGGGAGCGTGGGAACTGGCGGAACGGCTGAAAGAGTTTGAGGCGAAATACGGCGGGCGTTTCAAGCCGGATGCGGGATGGAGTTCCTTCACCAAGGATCGGTAAACGATGTCGAAAGAATATATCAATTACGAGGCGGCGGGGACGATCCCCGGCCTTTTCCTCGAACGGGTGAAACGATCCCCGGACGCGGTGGCCTTCCGCCAGCACGACGAGAGGACCGGCGAGTGGTACGAACGCACATGGCGGCAGGTGTACAAGACCACCGCCTGTTGGCAGGCCGCGCTGGAGAACGAAGGCCTGAACCCCGGCGACCGCGTGGCGATCATGGTGCGCAATTCGATGGAGTGGGTATTCTTCGACCAAGCCACCCTAGCGTGCGGGTTGGTGGTTGTGCCGGTTTACTTGAAGGAAAGCCACGTCAACATCGCGCACATCATGAACGACGCGGGTGTGCGCCTGCTTATCATCGAGGATGGCGAGGCGTGGAACGGCCTCGCGCCCATACACGGACAACTGAAAACCATTACCCGCGTGCTGGTGGTCCGGCGGACAAACGGCGGACACCCCACGGGACTGGTGCGGTATATAGACGACTGGGTATGCAAGGACGGCGACGAGGTGACGGTACGCGGCGCAACGCCGGAATCCGCCGCCACCATCGTGTACACCTCCGGCACCACCGGCCTGCCGAAAGGGGTGGAGCTTACACACCGCGCCATTCTTTACAACGCATGGGCGGGGTTGGGTACGTTCGACGTGTTCCGCGAAGACCTGTTCCTTTCCTTCCTTCCGCTTACGCACATGTTCGAGCGGACCGACGGCTACTACCTGCCGATGATGGCGGGCGCCCCGGTCTGCTACGCGCGCACCGTGAAGACCATCGCCGAGGACATGCTTACGCAACGTCCCACGCTCTTCATCACGGTGCCGCTGGTGCTCCAGCGCGTCTACGAAAAGGTGATGGGGCAGGCGCAAAAGGCTTCCCCGCTCAAGCAGTCCATTTTCCGGTTCTCGCTTTCCGTCGGGTGGGATCGCTTCGAGCATTCGCAGGGGCGCGGGCCGTGGAAACCCTCGTTCCTTTTATGGCCCCTGTTGTTCGCGCTGGTGGGCAAAAAGGTGCTCACGGGCATGGGCGGAAGGGTGTCGCGGATCGTGTGCGGCGGCGCGCCGCTTGCCGGGGATATTTTCAAATTCTTCGTCTCGCTCGGCATAAACGTCCAGCAGGGGTACGGGATGACGGAAACATCCCCCACCCTCAGCGTGAACCGCGCGAGCAACAACATCATGGGAAGCGTTGGCCCGGCCCTGCCCGGCATGGAACTGAAAATTGACCCCGCCACCGGCGAGGTGCTGGCGAAAACCCCCAGCGTGATGCGGGGATACTGGAACAACCCGGAAGCGACCCGCGCCATCATTGATAAAGACGGATGGGTGCATACCGGCGACGTGGGTGAATTGCGGAACGGGCATCTGTTCATCACCGACCGGCTCAAGCAGATCATCGTGATGTCCAACGGCGAAAAGGTGCCGCCGGAGGGGGTGGAGATGGCCATCCGCGCCGTCCCGCTGTTCAACAACGTGATGGTGGTGGGTGAGAAACGCCCGTACCTCCTGCTGGTGGCGGAAGTGAACGCCGGACTGCTGGAAGACTACGCGCGGAGCATCGACGTGTCGCCGGATGGAGGAAACCACCTGCGGGACGGGCGCCTCTTGTCGGCGCTCATCGAACAGATCAACCAAAAACTTTCCGCGTTCCCCGCCTACGCGAAAATAAAAAAGCTCCTGTTGGTTACGGATGTGTGGGGACCGGACAACGGACTGACCACAAGCACACTGAAAATGCGCCGCAAGCCGATCATGGAAAAATATTCGGCGGATATCGAACGGCTGTACGCCGAAAACAAAGCGAAGTAACTTCCCCGCCCTCTCCGTTTCTCATTAATTGAATAGAGGAATTGCAACCACTGATAAACACGGATGGACACCGATGGTTTGCTTGACCAGCATCAGTGTTTATCCGTGGTTTTTTCTCCTTACTCCACCCAGTGTCCCTGTCATCCGCGGTTAATTTTATTTTCCAGACCGCCCATTAACCATTATGCTTCAATCATGGATGAAGTATTTACACTCCGCATCGAATCGCTGGCGTTCGGCGGCGCGGGGGTCGGGCGGCGCGAAGGAAAAGTGATATTCGTGCCGGGCGCGTTCCCCGGCGAAGCGGTGCGCGTGAAGATCTTGCGGGACCACGCGCGGTACGCCGAAGCGGAGATAGTGGGCATGGAGACCCCCTCCCCCCAACGCCGCGAATCAGCCTGCCCCTACGATGCCGAATGCGGGGGGTGTCCCCTGCTCCGGCTGGACTACGCCGCGCAACTGGAATGGAAACGGCAAATGGTGGAGGAGCAGTTCGCGCATATCGCTAAAGTGGCGGTAAGCGTCTCGCCTGTTCTGCCTTCGCCGGTGGGAATCGGCTACCGCGCGCGAGCGCGGCTGAAGGCGGGGTTTTCCGGCGGCAAATTCCAGATCGGATTCTGCAAACCGAAATCACACCACATCGTCGAAATAGCGCGGTGCGCCGTTGCCAACGAAGGAATTAACGCCACGATCCCGGAATTGCGGAGTTTTTTCGCCACCCACACCTCGCCCTCGGTTGGCGCGGTGAAGCTGGAGACCGGCTTCCCGGAGCGGGGCGGGCGGGTAACGCTGGAGGCGGAAGGGGCGATTCCAGCGGACTTTCTTGAGCGCCTTCTTTTCGCCTGCCCATCGGTGAAAGGAGCGTCCGCCATTTGGCAAAGCGGAGCGCGCCATATCGGCGACGCATCGTTGGAGGTGCTCATCGCCGATGGAATGAGCCTGAGGTACGGACCGGGCGTGTTTTCACAGATCAATCCAAAAGCGAACATTGCGCTAATAGAAAACGTGCTGAAAGCGGTGAACCCCTTGCAGGGGGATTCCGTTCTCGACCTCTATTGCGGCGCGGGCAACCTGACGTTCCCGCTGGCGCGCGCGGGGGCGGAAGTGACCGGTGTGGAATTTTCCCGCGACGCGGTGGAGGATGCGGAAGAGAACAAAACCCGGTTGGGGTTTTCCAATACCGCCTTCATTCAGGGGGATGCTGGAAAACATGCGCGACGTATGGTCAAAGAGGGAAAGACGTTCAATGCGGTTCTATTGGATCCGCCTCGCGGCGGCGCGCCGGGACTTGCCCCCACCCTCACCGCGCTGGCAAAGGAGAAAATCGTTTATATTTCCTGCTACCCGCCCGCGCTGGCGCGGGACGCGGCGGAGATCGTGAAACACGGATTTATTTTGACGAACGTCCAACCGGTGGACATGTTCCCGCACACCTCGCATGTCGAGAGCATCGCCGTGTTTGAAAGGAAATAAAAAGGGGCCGGCGGGGTTTGTTTAGAGGGCCCCCGCCGGCTTTATTGGGAAGGTTAGGGAACTATTAAGTTGCCGCTTTTCCCAAGCTTTTCTTCCGCGGCGGTCAGCTTGTTCTTGAACACAATGACCGCGATGCCGCCAGTGAGCGCGCCCCGCATGGTGTGGGTGACGATGGCGTTACCGCCTTCAACCGGCGAAATGAGGTCGAAGGTCGAGGCGTCGCCCGGTCCCACCACGAAGGTCTGCACCCCGTGCTGTACGTTCTTCGGATTGCCCGAAAGGTACACTGCGTCCCAGATGCCCGCTATCGGGTGGAACGCCGAGAAATCGTTCGGCCCCGCGTTGGCGAAGTACACGCGCACGCGCTCGCCCGGCTTGGCGATCAGCACGTTGCCGCTGGCCTTCGGATCGTGGACCGGGTCGTAGCGGAACTTGCGCCCGTTGAACACGGTGGTCTCGAACGGTCCCTGGAGCGTGGTGGGGTCTTTGTAAATTTCGGACTGCACCAGCACATACTCGCGGTCCGCCTTCGGGCGGGTGTCTTTCTTCGGATCAATGATGATCACGCCGAACATGCCGCGCCCGATGTGTTCCTGCATCGGCATCGCGCCGCAGTGATAGAAAAACACGCCGGGGTAGGTGGCCGGGAAGCTGAAGGTCTTGGTCTCGCCCGGCTTGATGGGGGCGAACTCGTTGAGCACGTTCACGCGCGCCGCGTGGAAGTCCATCGCGTGCGACATCTTGTTGTTCTTGTCGTTGGTGAGGGTGAATTCCACCGTGTCGCCTTCGGTGGCGCGCACCACCGGCCCCGGGATGGTCCCGTCGAACGTGAATGCCAGCATTTTATTGCCGTCGTTATCGTACTGCCATTCGGTCTCCACCGATTTCATGGAGACTTTCACCGTTTTCGCCATCGCCGGCGCGGCGCCGAACACCGCCACGGCCACGGCCGCTAACGCTACCTTTTTAAAAAAATCCATTTCGTTCCTTCCTTTATTAAAAATGGTTGCTACCAAGGTTCCCTCACCGTTTCGCTCTTCCCCTATGTCCCCTCCTTGCAATTGCACAGCTTTCTCAAATGTTGAACAAGCGCCTTTATTTCGTCATCGGAAAGAGTGGCCGCCCACGCCGGCATAAGGCCGGACTTCGAGACGGCAAGGCCACCTTCCTTTATCGCCTTGAACAACTGCGCGTCCGGGATCCCCTTCATGCCAGTGGCGTCGCTATGGTCGCGCGGCTGGATGGCCATGCTTGGGGTGTTCACCCCTTTGCCGTTCCCCTTCATGCCGTGACACTGCCAGCAGTAGGTCTGGTAATTCACTTCCGTGCTTGCGGCGTGCGCCGTTTTTTGCGCGGATGCGATAATGCACAGCGCGGCGAGGGCGGCCATGAGCGGTTTCATCATTTTGCCTCCTTCACCAGGCCGATCATGAACTTGCTGAGCGTTTGCAGGTTGTTCTCGCCCAACTGCTTGTCCGGCATCCACCCTTTCGGGTCGAAGGCCTGCGGACTTTTCAGGTAGCTGTAAACGAAGTCCGGCTGAAGCCGTTCACCCACTGTATAAACTTCCGGGCCGGTCACGCCGCCGTACCCCGGCTCTATCTGGTGACAGGCAAGGCACCCGGAGAACTTGTCGAAATTCATTTCCGCCATGAAGCCGTCTATCTCGTCCGGGGTGAGCGCGGTTTTCTTCACCGCGCCCTCGTTGGCTTTCAGCTTCATCAGTTCCGAGGCCGCCGCTTTCGCCTCATCCGCGGACAGCTTCACATGCGGCTCCAGCGTGGCGGAATCCACCTGGTCCGGGCCGGCGGCCTGCGGCTTGATGTGCTCCCAATACTTGTACCCCGCCGGGCGGATGCGGATGGGGTTTTGGAGCCATTTCGCCAGCCATTCCTCGCGGTACTTGATTCCCGCGTAGAAAAGGTCCGGCCCCTTGCGCGCCCGCGCCTTTTCGGCGATTACGGGCGCGGGGCCTTTAAGATCGTGGCAGGAGGCGCATGTTTGCAATGCCGCACTCTCTCCGGCAAGGGAGTGGCCCGCTCCGAGAAGGAGCAGGATAAGCGCCCCTGCCACGGTTTTAAACGTATGGGTCATTGTTGCGCGCCCCGCCTGCGCTGGG
>JACRGR010000059.1 GCA_016212275.1 Nitrospinota bacterium
CAGGTAGGCGTGGTCGTCGGCGTTTTTGTGGTCGGTCTGCAACAGGTTGTGGTCCACATACTGGGCCGAAAGTTCCGCCCGCACACGGTCCAGCCCCATCGCTTCGAACTCCAGCATGGCCATGGTGCCCGTGGCGTCCTGTAGCAGGGTTTGGTCAATGGTGATGGCGATCTCTTCGCCGGGAACCAGACGGCCCTCGACGAGGTGGGATTCAAGTATTTTTTGGGTAAGGTTCTTTTTCATGATGTATTACCTCCGCACAAGGCGTTGTGCCTAAGACCTTAACTTTTATTGTACTCCCATTCGTTTCCCCTCCCCGCTTGCGGGAGCGGCCCGTTGTAGGGTTCTTAACACCGGTTGTGCCTAAAATGTGTTATAATTTACGGATTATGTGATGGGAACGGAGGGGGTTCCCATTGAAAATTGGCTGGTTAAGCCTAGGAGAAGGTAATAAGCATGAAGAAACTACTGCTCACCGGAGTCTTTAAACCCTTTGGCGTAAGCGACGAATACGGCGAAGCCCTGTGCACCATGGAACTGTTGAACAACCAGGTCACGCGCGAGCAGGGGATACATTCCCCCCGCTCGAACAACCCCAGTTTCGGCCTGTACCTGATGGCGGAAAACCTGGAGATTCCCGCCACCGTGCTGGATTTCCCCGATTGGGAAGATTTCACCAAGGAGATACGCAATGGGAACTATACCCATGTGGGCATCTCGTTCATCGTGCCCAATGTGCTGAAGGTGAAGCGGATGGCCGAATATGTGCGCAAACACGCGCCGAACGCCGTCATCATCCTCGGCGGCCACGGGGCGGGCATTCCGGGGCTGGAAGAGATAGTGGACTACGACGAAGTGTGCCGGGGGGAAGGGGTGTTCTGGCTCCGCCGGTATTTCGGCGAGGACGTGGACAAGCCGATCCTCCATCCGGTTTCCCCCTCCGCCGTGCGGAAATATGTGTACGGCGCGCCGATCATCAGCGACGCGGGGATCATCATCACCGGCGTGGGGTGCCAAAACACCTGCCGGTTCTGCGCCACCACGCACAAGTTCGAAAAGCAGTACACCGCGTTCCTTTCCACCGGCAAGGAAGTGTTCGACGCCTGCGTGAAAACGGGCGCGGCGCTGAAGGTGGAAGATTTCGCGCTGATGGACGAAAATTTCTGCAAAAGCCCCAAGCGGGCGCGCGAACTGCTGGTGAACATGGAATCGCATGGCAAGGCGTACACCTTCTCCACCTTCTCGTCGGCGGAGACCATCGGCAAGCTGGGAATAGATTTCCTCGTCCGCCTCGGCGTGAAGTTCCTGTGGATCGGGGTGGAATCGAAGGCGAACGTGTTCGAAAAAACGCAGGGGATAGACCTGCACGCGCTCATCGCCGACCTGCAGAACCACGGCATCACCGTGCTGGCCTCCGCCATCCTCTTCATGGAGCACCACGACAAGCAGACGATACACGAGGACATTGACTGGGCCATATCGCTGGAGAGCGACCTTTTACAGTTCATGCAGTTCGGGCCGATACCCGGCACGCGGCTGTACAAGGACTACGACGCGGAAGGGAAACTGCTGAAGGACATCCCGTGGCCCAAACAGCACGGGCAGGACGAAATATGGTTCAACCATCCCTCCTTCACGCTGAAGGAGACGGCCACCTATACGCGGGACGCGTTCATCAAGAAGTTCCAGACCCACGGCCCCGGCGTGATTAACATGGCCCATTCCTATGTGAAGGGGTACATCACCGTGGCGCGCGAGGTGGCGGAACGCCAAAAACGCGGTATGACCTGGAACGCGGAAACCCTGCGGTACGAGGAAACCGGCAACCACGCCCCCGACGAATTCATGAAACTCCGGCTGGAGGCGATGAAGCGGAGCGCGCTGGAATTCCGCCCGGTATTCAAGGCGGCGGAACTGTACGCCCCGAACATCGCGGCGGCGAAAAAAGCGCGGATGGTCGCGGAACTGTACGAGGCGACGTTCGGCCCGCCCACGCTCACCGAGCGGGTGCAGGGGCTGGCCGTGCGGGGGTTCGCGTTCGTTGAAAGCATCCGCGCCAAAGACGGCGACGTCATGCGCCAGCCGGGCACCATCCGCCACGAATGGCCGGACCGCCACGGCGCGGTGCCGCAGGCAACGGAAGAAAACCATTGGGTGCGTCACCGCGAACACAAACGCCCCCAAACCGCCGCGGCGGCCTCCCGGGAATAGCGTCCGGATGCGGGGAGGCATATCCGCGCGGGCCGCGCAAATTCCTACCGCCCGAAGTAGCGGTTGAGCTCGTCGCGGGTGATGGTGTACGCCACGGGCCGCCCGTGCGGACAAGTGTACGGCAGGTCCGCCCGCGCCAGTTCTTCCGCCAGCCCCTTCATCTCGCCGGGATTGAGCGCGTCCCCCGCCTTCACCGCCGCCCGGCAGGCGATGCGCGACACGCAGTCGGTCAATACGTCTTTGTAGTCCGCGTCCCGGTCTTTGCCCAGCGTCTGCGCGATGTCCATCGCGGCGGCGAGGACGTCTTTGTCTTTCAATATGGCGGGAACCTCCCGGATGACGAACGCGTCCGCGCCGAACTCCTCCAGACGCCACCCCAGCCGCGCGAAATCCGGCAGGTGGCCTTTTATCACCCCCGCGTTCACCGGCCCCGCGTTGAGCGTCAACGGCACCAAAAGCCCCTGCCGCTCCACCTCCCCCGCGAGGTAACGGCGCATGAACCGCTCGTGGAGTACCCGCTCGTGAACGGCGTGCTGGTCCATGATGATGAGCCGCTCCCCCTCCTCGAACAGGATGAACGTGCCGAACAACTGCCCCACCGCCGCCGCATCGGGCGAAATATTGCCGTGCGCCGTTTTCAGCGGCATCTGCGGCTCCGGCGCGGGAGCGGCGGCGGGCGGACGCCACAGTTCGAACGCGCGCGCGAACTCCGCCCGCGTGTCATTCCCGGCGGCGGGCGGGGAAAACCCGCTTGTGTCTTGACGCGCGACGGGCACGGGCGCCGCGGGAACGGCGGAACGGTGGAATGCCTTGCGGATGGCGGTCACGATCATTTCGGATACCTTCGACGGGTCGGCCAGCCGCACCTCCGCCTTGGCGGGATGGACGTTCACATCCACCAGCGCGTGCGGGAGCCTGAGCGACAGGAACACCACCGGCTTGCGCCCCTTGGGCACCAGGTCGTCGAACGCGCGCAGGACCGCCGAGCGCACCAGCGCGTCCTTCACCGGCCTGCCGTTGATGAAAAAATACTGGTCAATCGCGGTGGCGCGGTGAAAATGCGGCTTCCCCGCCAGCCCGCCTACCGCGATGTTGAAATCGGCGTGGGAGATCGGGACGAGGTTGTCGGCGTATTCCGCGCCGAACACCTGCCGCACCCGCTCCAACAGCTCCCCGGCGGGGGCCAGCTCCATCACCCGCTTGCCGTCCTTGATGAAATTGAAACGCACGCCGGGCGCGGAAAGCGCCGCCTGCGCCACGCGCGCCGTTATCTGCCCCATCTCGGTCGCCTCGGACCGCGCGAACTTCCGCCGCGCCGGGGTGTTGAAGAAGAGGTTTTCCACCAACACCTCCGTCCCCGTCAGGGGCGGGGCGTCCTCCACCGAAACAGTGGCGCCCCCTTCCACCACGATCCGCCGTCCCGCGCCTCCCCCTTTTTGGCACGAAGTGAGCGTGAGCCGGCTGACCGACGCGATGGAGGGAAGCGCCTCGCCGCGGAACCCGTACGACGTTATGCCGAATATGCCGTCCACGTTCTTTATCTTGCTCGTGCCGTGCCGCGCAAGGGCAAGCTCCACCTCGCCCGGCGCGATGCCGCACCCGTCGTCCTTCACCCGGATGCGTCGCCGCTTGAGCGATACCTCGATCTCGATGGCGGACGCGCCGGCGTCCAGCGCGTTCTCCACCAGTTCCTTGACCACCGACGCGGGACGCTCCACCACCTCGCCCGCCGCTATCTGGCTGGCGAGTTCGGGCGGAAGAATTGTTATCGCGGGCGTCATGGTACGGATAAAATAGCCCCCATGGGTTCCAAACGCAACCGCCGCCGTCCGCGCACCGCCGCTTTCCATATAAGTAGTATATATATTACCTGATGGCAAAGTCAATGCAAATACCGGCCTCCGCCGCGCAAGCCGCACTGCCGCTGGCGCTCCCCGAAAAAACCCGCTACTCCCTCGACCGGTTCATCACCTCCCCGCGCACCCAAGTGGCGCTGGACGCCGCCCGCCGGTTTGTAAAAGGGGATTTCGGGGTGCTGGTATTAACCGGAAAGCACGGCACCGGCAAGACCCACCTGCTAAAAGGGATTTATCACGGCGCGGGAAAGAACTGCGTCTTTCTCTCGGCGGCGGCGCTGGTAAAACTTGACCACGGTACGCGGGGCCGCGTTTTATCCGATGCCGGACGCGCCCGGACCGTTTGCCTGGACGACCTCGACCAGATGGAGGCGGACGACGGCTTTTACCAGCGGATATACACGCTGTTCAACGCCCTGACCGCCTCCGGCGGGCGGCTGGCCGTCGCCATGCGCGCATCCCCCGCCAAGGCCACGCAACTGCCCGCCTACCTCACTTCGCGGTTGTTGACCGGCATGGTGGCCCCCCTCCAGCGTCCGGACGGGGAGGAGCAAAAAGCCATCCTGCAAAAACTCGCCGCCGACCGCGCCATCACCCTCACCCCGCGCGCGGCGGCCTTCATCCTCGCGCGTAGCCACCGTTCGGTGGGGGAACTGGCGGCGCTTATAGGCCGGCTGGAACACGCGCTCCCCGCGGGGGCGAAGCGGATCGGTTTACAACTCATCCGCCAAGTGATACATTTGAACCGTCCATGACATACAGAGGAAGGAGCGGACTCGAAGTCCGGGAGGTGGAGTGCCCCTCCTGCGGATGCCCGAACAAGCCGGGAGACGAGCGGTGCATGTATTGCCGCACGGAACTCAACTCCAACTCCGCCTCGATACGCGCGGCGCTCAACCCGTATCTCTCGAACATCCGGGAGTTCTTCAACCCGGAACCCCATTCAAAGCGCGGCATGCCCGCATGGAAACTGGCGCTCTCCGCGCTCGTCTCGTCCGCCCTGCTCGCCATCGGCGCATTTCTGCTCTTCAAGGGGCTCGAACGCGGCGGGTATTTCAACTGGACGGTGGGCATCCTGTTCGTCATCTACGGCGCCGCGGCCCTGCGCAACGCCTGGATTTCCTCCCGCTGAACCACCTCGAAAAAACCTGTTAGGGAAACGTTTCCGAAGAAAAGCTTCCCTGGCAGGCTTTCGAACGGCGGTCAGGCGGGGGGCGGCTCGTTCGTGGTTTGCCCCAGCCGCAGGTTGTCCAGCGTTTGCTCGATGCGGGTGGACTGTTTTTCCGCGTCGGCGAACTGCCCCTGCGCGTTCTTCAGGTGGGTGCCCAGTTTGCCGAAGCTTTCCTGGAATTTCCCGTAATGCGCTTTGAGTTCCGCCAGCGCTTCAAGTATCTCGCGCGCCTGCGCCTCCACCGCCATGCCGCGGAACCCGACGGCGAGCGCCTGGAAATAGATGTACAGGAAATTCGGCGACGCGGGCACCACCTTCATCGCCGTCAGTTCCGCGTGCAGGGCGGCGTTGGACACCACCTCAAGGAACACCGCCTCCGCCGGAATGAACATCATGGCGAATTCCAGCGTTTTGGGCGGCGCGATGTAGCGTTTGGCTATTTCCTTTGCGCGGTTTTTCACGTCGGAATAGAACGCCGAAAGCAGTTTTTCCTTTTCCGGCCCCCCCTCCGCCATGTCGTAATACTTTTGCAGGTTCGCCAGCGGGAACTTGCTGTCTATGCACAGCACCGCGTCCTTGAGGAACAGCGCGGCGTCCACCGTCCCCTCCCCTATCTTGTACTGCACGGCGAACCGGTCGGCGGGCACGGCCTGGCCGAGCAACTGTTCAAGCTGGAACTCGCCGAACCCCCCGCGCCCTTTCGGCCCTTCCAGTATCCGGCTGAGCTTGCCGATGTCCCTGCCGATGTCCAGCATGGTGGCGGAGGCGTTCTTGATGTCGGCGGTCTCCTTTATCAGTTTCCCCAGCCGGTCGCTTAATATCTCGTGCGTTTTGCCCAGCGATTCGGCGAGGCTTTTTTCCGACTTGGCGGTCCCTTCCCCTATCGCCAGTTTGCTTTCTTCCCGCACGCGGGCGATGGTATCCACCAGCCGCTCGGTCTGCTGGTTCAATTCCTGGTTGAGCAGGTGCTGGAAATGCTCGGCGGACGGCGCGCCCGCCTTTTGCCCCGCCGACCGCCCGATGAAATACGCCACGGTGCCAACCGCCGCCACTACCAATATGGCCAATACAAGCATCTCAAACCCCATCGGCACGATTATCCGCCATGTGCGCCCGCGCTTCCACCGCTAAAACCGGTAGAACAGCAGGAGCGTGTCGCCGTACCGCTTTTCGCGCTCCGGTGCCTGCCGCGTTTTGGGCGGCGCCTTCCGCGCACATTCGTACACCAGCCAAGTGCCGTCACCCGCATACCCGTTTGCCAAAAGAGAGTCGAACAGCGCCTGTGCGCCATTCCACATGTATGGCGGGTCGCAAAAGATAAAGCCATACTGTTTCGCGGAACGGTGCTGGACGAACTTCATCACGTCCGAACATACGATGTTCACCACCCCCGCCGTCATTGCGGCGCGCAGAACCTTTTCCGTGTTCTTGCGCGCCAGTTCCGCCGCTTTCCGGCTTGATTCCACCAGCGTCGCTTCCGCCGCGCCGCGGCTGGCCGCCTCCAGCCCCACCGCCCCCGTCCCGGCGAACAGATCCAAAAACGCCGCCCCCTCCGGGTCTATCATGTTGAAGAGCGCCTGCCGCGCCTTGTCGGAAGTGGGGCGGATGTCCAACGCGCCGGGCGGAAGGAGCGGGCACCCTTTCGCCAATCCCCCCACGATCCTCATAACGGTTTCTCCAGCGAGGGATAGCCACAGAGACACCGAGGCACGGAGAGGAAAAAGAGAGGTAGGAATTCAACCACGGCTACACACGGATGAACACTGGTGGTTTGCTTAACCCTCATCGGTGTTTATCCGTGTCCATCAATGGTTCAGCGTTCTATCAGACGGAAGGTCGGGGTGGGAAAAGTAAGTGGTGCGGGGGCGTACCCCCGCACCGTAGGAATCCACCGCCCCTTAGTGTGCAAAATCCTCAAACACCGTCAGGCGTTTTATCTCATTGTACCGGGAAACGATGTCGTTGAACTGCAGGTCGGTGAGCCGCTGGAGGCTGAACGCCTCCACGTTGTAGCTGGCCAGCGCGCTTCCCACGATCATCGCCTGCCGGACGATGTCGCCGGTCACGCCGCCGTGCCGCGCCAAATAGCCCATCACGCCCCCCGCGAAGGTGTCCCCCGCGCCGGTGGGGTCGAACACGTCCTCCAGCGGGTACGCGGGCGCGCTGAATATCTCGTCGCCGAACATGCCCAGCGAGCCGTATTCCCCCTGCTTGATGATGACCGTTTTCGGCCCCATGATCCGCACTTCCTTGGCGGCTTTCACGAGGTTCGAGTGCCCGGTAAGCTCCCGCGCCTCTCCTTCGTTCAGGATGATCATGTCCACCATGCTTATCGCCTTTTGGAGCGATTTCTTCTTGTTCTCTATCCAGAAGTTCATGCTGTCCAGCGCCACCAGCCGCGGCGCCTTGAGCTGGTTGATCACCTTTATCTGCAGGTCGGGATCTATGTTCGCCAAAAAGACGAACGGGGTGCTTTTTTCCTCTTCCGTCAGCGCCGGGTCGAACTGGGTGAGCACGTTGAGCTTCGTTTCCAGCGTGTTCGCCACGTTCAGATCGTACCCGTAGGCCCCTCTCCACCGGAAGGTCTCTCCCTTCATCCGCACCAGCCCGGAGGTATCCACATTGTGCTTCTTGAACACCCCCAGGTAGTCGTCAGGAAAATCCTCGCCCACCACCGCCACCAGCCGCACCGACGTGAAATAGCTGGACGCGACCGAAAAATAGGTGGCCGAGCCGCCCAGCACCGAATCGGCCTCGCCGAACGGCGTTTTCACCGAGTCTATGGCCACCGTGCCGACAACCAACAGATCTTTCGCTTTTCCCTTTTGTTCCGTCATTCCTTACCTCTCCCTATCGTGTTTCCGTTCACGGAAAATATTTCATGCTGGACTTCTTGAACTCGCGCGAGCTATACAGCATGGTGTACTCCTTCAGTCCCGTTTTCTCCGAAATCCGGCGCGCCACCTCTTCGCACTCCCGCTGGCTTTCGCCGTGGATCATGGTGAACAGGTTGTACGGCCAATCCTCGTACGAGGGGCGCTCGTAGCAATGGCTCACCTCGTGGAAGGCCGCCATCTCCTCCCCCAGCCGCTGGCGGTCGTCCGGGTTCGGCACCTTCCAGACCCCCATGCCGTTGAACTTGAAGCCGGCCTTTTGATGGCGCAGGGTGGCGCCGAACCGGCGTATCCACTTCTTCTCCTTGTAGAGGTTTATCCGGCGGATCACCTCGTCCTCGCCCACCCCCGCGTCGTCCGCGATCTCCTTGTACGGGCGCAGGGACGACGGGATGGAGTCCTGCAGGCGCTTCATGATCTTTTTGTCGAGTTCCGTTATCTCCGGGTTCATTCTTCGTCCTCGTTTTCCTGTTTTTCCTTGAACTTGAAGTCCACCTTTATCTTGAACTTCTTCACCGCCGGCATGTTGCGGATGCCGTTGATGCCGGTCTCGGCGCTTATCTCGTCCAGAATTTGCTGGATGCGCTCCTTCGATTCGGCGATGAGCGTGAACCAGAGATTGTAGGCGTGGTTACGCTCGTAGTTGTGCGTCACTTCGTAGTATTTGTTGATCGCCTTCACCGCCGCGTCCATCTTCTCCGGCGGCACCTTCATCGAGCACAGGGTGCTGGAGAAATGCAGTCCGCGCGAATCGTAGCTGGCGCCGATGCGGCGGATGACGCCGCCGTTCTTCATGTTCATCACGCGGTTGAAGGCTTCCTCCTCCGTCAGCCCCACCTGCTGGCCGATGACGGCGTACGGATGCGGGTCGACCGGAAACCCCGTCTGGATGACGTTCAATATGCTCCGGTCCGTGTTGTCCAGTTCCATTATTATGCTCCTCGTTTTCGGTAACGGTTTTCAATGATAGTACAATCACCGCCCACCCGCAACGCCGCGCGCGGGGGAAATACCTGTTGGGGGAAACCTTTCTTCAGAAAGTTTTCCCCGGTCAGGAATTTCTCGTCCCGGCAAGAAGCTGGGCCACCACGAAATCTTCCGGCGTGGTGATCTTCAAATTCGTGGATTCCCCCGGCACCCAGGCGACCGGGAACCCGGCGGCTTGCACAAGCGAGGTTTCGTCCGTCCAATCGCTTTCGTTTCCCTTGAGCGCTTCGTATGCGTTCAACAACAGTTCGCGCCGGAACGCCTGCGGCGTTTGGATGAGCAGAAGCGTGGCGCGGTCAACTAAAGCGCCGAGCCTCTCGCCGTCCCTTGTCTTGACCGTATCGTGCGCGGGGACGGCGGCGGTGGCCGCCCCGTGCGCGACCGCGGACTCCACCACGCCGCGGATAAGGGCGCCGGAGGTGAAGGGGCGCGCCGCGTCGTGGATGAGCGCATATTCGGTGTCGGCGGCCATCACGCCGTTGCGCACGGACTGCCACCGTTTCGCGCCCCCCGCCACCACCCGGGTCACTTTCGGAAATACGGAACTGTTCAGGTATTTTTTGCCCATCCGGTCAACGTCGTCCGGGGGGACGGCGAGGATGACGGCGGTGATGGAGGGTTCGTTTGAAAGCGCGGCGAGCGTCCATTCGAGGATCGGCTTGCCGCCCAGCTCGCGGTACTGCTTGGGCGCGCCCCCCATGCGGGTCCCCGCTCCCGCCGCCGGTATTATCGCCGTGACGGAAGTTTGCCCCTTACCGGGAATTGCGTTGGAATCAGGCTGTTCCATGCTGTCTTATCTCCCGATTATTGCTCATCCCTTTCAGCATTGCTTCCCGCATTTTCATCGCTGAGCATCTTTTCCAATTCGGCCACGAGCGGCGGAAGGTCATCCACAACAGTATTCCATACGGTATCGAGGTTTATTTCGTAATAGGCATGGATAAGGCGGTTCCTCATGTTCACTATCTTTTCCCAAGGCACCTGCGGGAATTCCACCTGCCCTTCCTGAGTTAGCCGCGAAGCCGCCTCGCCGACGATCTCAATGCACCTTACCAGGGAAAGGCGTATCGTTATTTCCGCGTCAAGATCGCCCCGCGATTTTCCGTTGGCGATGGCAAGCGCGTCTTTCGCGGCCCCAAGCATGTGCCGGAGGCGGATGACATCCTCCTTACCCGGCATATTGCTCCTCGGCGGTGCGCACCACCTCCTCGCGGAAGTAACCGCTCAGGTCTTCGGGGGTGCGCAGGTCAACTTTGCGCCCCAGCAGGTCACCCAGCTCCAGTTCCATACCGGACAGGGTGATGAGTCCCGGCACATGCCCCTCTTCAAAAACCACCAGCATGTCCACATCGCTCTCCGGGCGAAAATCATCCCGCAGGACTGAGCCGAAAAGGGAGAGTTTCCGCACATGCCACTTTTTGCAGAACACGGCCAGCTTTTCCTTTGGCATATCTATTCGCGCCCGTCCCATCATCCCTCCTTCGTTCGACCATTCGCCAAGTCAATTCGAAACTGCGGCTATTCTATCTTTTATGATTTATTCCACAAAGCCATTTCGCGCAAAACCGGGAAAGGGAGAAATCAGGAGAAAAAATGGTCAGCTATGGGCGGCATGGCCGGCGGTTTCCGGCGACAGCTTGCCGAATATCATCCGGCCCGTCGGGGTCTGGAGCACCGACGTGACCTGCAGGTTCACCTTCTGCCCGATTTTCTTGCGGGCGTTATCAATGATCACCATCGTGCCGTCGTCCAGATACGCAAGCCCCTGGTTCGGCTCCTTGCCTTCCTTGACCACCATCATGGAGGCAAGCTCCTCCCCCGGCAGGATCGCCGGCTTGGTGGAGGTGGCAAGCTGGTTGATGTTGATGACCCCCACGTTATGAAGCTCGGCCATTTTCGTCAGGTTGAAATCGTTGGTCATTACGCGCGCGCCGGTCTTTTTGCACAGTTCCAGCAGTTTCAGGTCCACTTCCTGTACGCGCGGAAAATCCTCGTCGATGATCCGCAGTTCGATGCCGCCGGTATTTTGCAGGCGTTGCACCACGTCCAGCCCGCGCCGCCCGCGCACCCGCTTCACCTCGTCCGGCGAATCGGCGATGTGATGCAGTTCCCGCAATACGAAGTTCGGGATGATAAGCGTCCCCTCGAAAAAGCCGGTCTCGCAGATGTCCGCTATCCGCCCGTCTATGATCACGCTGGTATCCAGCACTTTCGGGAGCGTGCCGTAGTCGGACTTTCCTTTCAGTATCCGGCTGATGACCGTCAGGTCCACTTCCTGAATCGCGCGCACGCCGATGGAGGCGCCGATGAACGCCGCGACGATATTGATGAAAAGCAAAAGCATACGGTTCCCCGTGGAGGGGGTGAGCGCGAGGAAAATGAGCGAAAAGGTGGTCATGTTCGCCAGCACGAGCGTGAAGAACATGCCAAGCGCCGCGCCCGCCAGCGATTTAAGGCTGAGCCGCCGCAGGTTTATTTCGGCCAGCACCGCCACGCCGGAAAGGATAAGGCCGTACAACGCGCCTTCCAGGATTGAATCGACCCGCAGGGTGGGATAAACGCCGGACGCGCCCAAATGGCCGATGATGCCGCCGATGACGACGCAGGCGGCTACGAAAATAAGGCGGAACGCTATCATCGGTTTCCGCCTTTCACAACCCTATCTGTTAAGAATCGAACGCCTTATCCAGGAGCTTGCTCGCCTGGGACTTCTCGATCCCCTTCGCTTCCGCTATCTCCATCACCATCAGTTGCCGCACGTTGTCGTACATCCGTTGTTCGCCGAAGGAAAGCTCCTTCTTGGTCTGGATGAGCGTAAGCTCCCGCAGTATCTCCGCCAGCTCGAACACACTGCCGGACTTTATCCGGTCAATGTAGCTTTTCTGGCGCTTGTGCCAGTTCATGCCGTTGGCCACCTTGTCCTTCGTGCGGAGCAGGCGCAAAACCTTCCGCACTTCGACTTCTTTTATGACCGAGCGGATGCCGATTTGCAACGCGCGTGCCGCGGGGACGCGGATCGTCATGCCGGACTCGTCAATGCGAATGGTGTAAAAGGGCGTCGTCGAGGCGGTCTCGTTTGTCTTGATCCGCTCCACTTTTTCCACGATGCCCACGCCGTGAGCCGGGTACACCACCCTTGCTCCGCGCTTGAGACTGGTCAATTCTTTCTGTTCCAAAGGCCCACCTCTCTAATGGTTTACTGTAAGTTGATAGTAACAAAAATACCGCTCCAATGTCAAACATATCCGCCAATTTTTTGCATATTTACATAATACTTAACGAACTGTTTTCATTGCGATTCCCAATTTCGTTCCATTTTTCCAATAATTAATCCAATTTAAATTATTCAAATAATTTCAATGAATTAAAACAATATAAGCCGATTTTGCCAAGCACCTTATAATCACTTATCCCATTTTTTTGGAGTTTAGCCGGTTTGGAGGCTACCAACATTGGACATGACGGAATCGAAACCAGTTGGTTACGAAATATAGTCCAGAATGTTGATTTTCCATTTCACATCCGGCGGGGTGGGCACGACCTCCTCCCCATCGGTGTTGTGCAATATGTCCACGTCGCGCGGGCGGATAAAACTTCCCCGTTTGTTGTCGTAAATCACCCGCACCACCGGCTTGAGCAGGTTTTCGGGGTTCTGCCGGATGACTATTCCCAGCTTGCCGCTGGAAAGCCCGACCACCGAGCCGACCGGATACAGCCCGGTGCACTGGATGAACGATTGCACCAGTTTGTCGTCGAACTGTTCAAGGGCCGCTATCTCGAACAGTTTGCGGTTCGCGGCGGAGAGTTTCATTTCGCCGCGGTAGGACCGCGCGGTGGTCATCGCGTCGTAAGCATCCGCTATGCCGGCCATGCCCGCCGCCGGCGGGATGGCGCTTCCCTTCAGGCCTTCCGGGTAGCCGGAGCCGTTGTTGCGCTCGTGGTGCATGGTCACTATCTCCCTGCTCTCCGGCGCCACCTCGCCGGTTCCGTTCAGCATTTCCGCCGCGATGGCCACATGCAGTTTTATCTGCTGATATTCCTCATCGGTCAGTTTCCCCGGCTTGGCGAGGATGGCGGGGTCTATCCGCAACATGCCGATGTCGTGCAACAGCGAGCCGACGGCCAGGTCCACCATCTCGGCGGGGGGCATGCCGAGATGCGCGCCGAACGACACCATAAGCGAGGCCACGTTCACGGCGCGGGAGCGCAGGTATTGGTTGGCCTTCGTCAGCTTCACCACGGCGGGCAAGGCGTGTTTGTTCCTCAGCGCCGATTCCACCATCTCTTCTCCCGCGGCCCGCGTGGCGCGGACGTTGATCTCCCGCCCCGCCTGCACTTCGGCGAAAATGTTGTCCAGCACCGTTTCCGCTTTTTTCCGCGCCTTCGCCGCGTCGGGGATTTCATCCCCTATCGCCCGCTCCCTGATATGGGAAAGGCGTTCCTCGAAGGGGTCCACTTCCGGCATTTCCGGTTCCGGGGCTTTTTCCTCTTCCGGCGGTTCCGCCACCGCCGTGGCGGTGCGCGGGCTTTCCTGTGCGGGGGCAAGCCCCTTGCCGGTGTCTATATACACTTCACGGATATTCTGGTTGATGATCTTCTCGATCATGCCGCGGTCTTTGAGCAGGAGTTGGTTGGAGAAGAACGGGTGATGCAGCCAGTCGCAATTGAAATCGTGGACAAACATCCCCGGCCTGAGCTTTGACACACTTACTTTGATGATCATTTTCTGCTCCCACCCAACGGTGTTGGGCGACCCATTTTTCTTCCTGCCAGATGAAAGCGGGGCGGCGCGCGCGGCGCCCCGCGAGGCGGAGCGCTATCATCTCCTTTTTATTATTGTAACCCCTTTCCCCTTATAAGTGGGCCATTTCCAGTGCTTCCACAGTTGTACCGCGGTAACAAAACAACCGGGCGCAACCTGTTTTTTCGCGGGACAAACCGGGATACACTGCACGCATGAAGCGGATATGCCTCGCGGGGCGGCATGTGCGGCCATACATGGAGAACGCGGCGCGCAACGGCTGGCGCGTTGCCGCGCTGGACGGGTTTAACGATTGGGATGCCCGGAGGTTCGGAACCCTTGTCCCCGCGCCGCGGTGCGGTGGCCCGGAGGAGTTTTTCTCCGCCGTGTCCGCGCTCCCCGATTGGCCGCTTATCCTGTGCTCTCCCGCCGAATCGAATCCGGCGATATTGAAGGACTTTTCCAACGCAAGACAGATATTGAACGCACCGGCTCAGGCCGTTGCCGCCTGCAGGGATTTCAATTTTTTGAGGAGGTTGACGGGAGACGGAATTGACCTGCCGGAGACCTCATTCGGGCAAGGGAACGGGGAAAAGGGATGGATAATTAAAAACCATCGTTCCGCCGGAGGAACCGGCATCCGGCCCGATGACGATCGCCCGCTTGGTCCCCGCGAATTCCGGCAAAAAGTGGTGGCCGGGGATTCGGTCGGCGCGGTGTACTTTTCCTCCGGCGGACGCGCCCTGCTGGCGGGGATCGCGCGGCACATCAACCACGGCTGGCTGTTCGCGGGGGGCATTTATCCGGCGGCCGTGGATGGGAGCGTGTATGCCACGATAGAGCGTTTCGGGCAAAGGCTTTCTTCGGCGGCGGGATTGAAAGGCTGGTGGGGAGCCGACTTCATCCTTGGCGAAAAGATTTATCTGCTCGAGGTAAACCCGCGCTTCACCGCGTCGCTGGAACTGGTTGCCGGCGCGCATGGAATAGACGTGGTGGATACGCAACTGCGGGCGATGGATGACGGATGTCATATCCCGTTGGAAAGACCGGCGGGATATTATGGACGCATGGTCTGCTACGCGGAGAAGGATTGCGAGTTCACCGATGCCCAGGCGTGGTTCGAACGGGGCGCGCGGGACATTCCGCATCCCGGCAGTACAATAAAAAAAGGCGCGCCGGTGCTTTCGCTGTACGCGCAAGCGGCGAGCGCGGCGGAATGCAAACAGCGGCTCGATGAACAGTCCGGTTGCTTGCGGCGGGAACTGCATGGCCTTTGAGATCGGGAAGCCGATTATGCCCAAAGAGCACGGGCTATGGGTGTGGGTTCTCCTGCCGGTGAGCGTGGGGGCCGCGTGCGGCGGCGGGAATTTTTCAAAAGCGGTTCCCCTTCTCTTCACGGTTTTTTTCGGGTTTTTGGCCCTCACCCCCGCGCGGATCGTTTATAAGAACGCCAAGCGAACGGCCGAGCAGGAACCGAACATTGCGATCTGGTGCGCCGTTTACTCTGCGGCGGCTATCGCTTCAGGCGCGTATGCGGAGTTTAGCCAGCCGCAACTCGTTCCCGCGCTTGCGCTGATGGCGACCGGATTTTACCTGGCCGTGCGCGCATCGCTCGGCGGGTATCAGCGGAGCGCGTGGTTCGAGTTCGGCGGGCTTGCGGCGCTTTCCGCCGGCTCTTTTCCGGGGGCGTATGCGGTCTCCGGCAAGATCGCCATGGGAGATGTGGGAGTGTGGGCACTTACCCTTTTGTTCATGCTGGACCGCTCCATCGAGTCGCGGCGGCTGGTGCGCTTGGGCGGGTTTTTGCCGGTGCTGGCGCGGCGGGAACCGTTGCTGATGGGTCGGCTCAAGCCGGTGCTGGCCTCCAATCTTTTCATTTCGTTCCTCACGCTTCTATTCGCGCTGGCGCTGGCGGACAAACTCCACGTCCCCCTTGAGTTGGCGGTGATGTTCGTGCCAGGATTCCTGCTCACTCTCTTCTATTTATTCCGCGCCCCAACCTCCCCGCGGCAGGTGGGTTTTTCGGAACTGTTCCTCGCCGTCGGGTTTGGCGCGGGCTTTTCAGTAATATTTATCGCCCTGACATAATGGTTTCAACGCCCTGAAAAACCACGCCCCCGCTAATTTTCCACCATTCCGCCCGCGTCATGTTTTGTTATACTTCCATTCAGTGATAAAATCCGAGGAGATAATCAGGAGGAGCGAGTGAGCCAAGCGGCGGTTGAAAAGCCGGATAAAAAAGAACTCATCGGCGACCTGGAATTCTTGCGCAAGCTGTCCACCATGAGGGTCCTCATCGTGGACGACCAAAAGAACATGATCAAAACGATAGAGAACATGCTCTCCTCCATCTGCTCGTTCAAGCGGAAGGGCGAGAGCGTGATGCGCGCAAACGACGGACGGGAAGCGCTCGACATCCTTATCGAGCGCAGGAGCCACGTTGACCTGGTTCTGCTGGACTGGAACATGCCCCAGCTTCCCGGCATCGAGGTCATCCGCACCATCCGCACCAGCGAGTTTTCTTCCGTCAAGGACCTGCCGGTGATCATGATCACCGGCGAATCCCGCCTTGCCGACGTGAACGACGCGCTGTACGCGGGGGTGGACAACTACCTGCTCAAGCCGTTCGTGCTGGATGACATGCGCACCCGCATGAACCCGCTCCTGCGCCACCAC